>NZ_CP163444.1:7562263-7894704 GCF_041053105.1 Streptomyces sp. R44
GGAGAACTGTGCGGTGCTGCTCGTCGAGCACAACGTGTCCTTCGTGATGGAGCTGTGCTCACGGGTCGTCGTGCTCGACCTCGGCCGGATCCTCGCCGAGGGGACGGCGGCCGAGGTCCGCGCGGACCCGGCGGTGCGGGAGGCGTACCTCGGAGCCGGCCCCGGAAGCGCGGACGACGAGCACCCCGACCGGTCTCCGTCCCCGCCGGGCCCGTGACCGGGGTACTGCCGAGTCGTCCGCGTGTGAGGTTTGAGTCGAAAGCTCCGTCCGCCCACCATGGAGGCATGAGCCACGCATTCCAGACCCGCACCCTCGACATCGCCACGGGCGCCGCGGAAACCGTCTACGACCTGACCCGTGAGTGCTCCTCCTTCCTGGCCGAGGTGGCACAGGGCGGAGACGGGCTCCTGAACGTCTTCACACCGCACGCGACCACGGGGGTGGCGCTGATCGAGACGGGTTCGGGCAGCGACCGCGACCTTCTGGCCGCCCTGCACCAGCTCCTCCCCGCGGACGAACGCTGGCAGCACCGCCACGGAAGCGCGGGCCACGGCCGGGACCACGTGCTGCCGGCGATCGTTCCGCCCCACGCGACGATCCCGGTGATCGGCGGTGAACTTGCCTTGGGCACCTGGCAGTCGGTGTGCCTGGTGGACACCAACAAGGACAACCCCAACCGCCAGGTGAGGCTGAGCTTCCTGGGCTGATCGAGTCGATCAAGATCGTCCTGGGTGTGGCCGCCGATTCTCCTCACGCTCCGGCGAAACGGGGGAAAGATGCGCGGTACCAGCATGAATGAATCCGGTTCGGGGTTCCGATGGGCGAGTGCTCGTACGGTCGATCCGGGGAACCATGCGGGGGAGGGAAAGCGTGTACACACGGGACACGGGGGAGGCCCCCGGTACGACGTCGGGGAGGCGGGTCGGTGGGCGGAGCGACGGTACTCGCGGAGCGGATCGCCGAACGGCGGGCCGGGCTCGGCGATCCGAGGGAGCTGGTGGGGGAGCTACGGCGTGCCCTCGTCCTCGTCCCGGTGGACTCCGGCGGTCTGTGGACGGCGGAGCTCGGTGGGGTGCGCTGGATCTGTGCCTTCACCGACGAGGCGGCGCTCGCCCGGTTCGCCCGGGCTCGTTCCCTCGCCCCCGGCTCGCGGGCGGACGACGCCACCCGCACCTGGGACTACGCGGCGCTGCGCGGCGCGCGGCTGCTCGACGAGATCGTGCCCGCCCTGGGCGTGCCCGCAGGGGTGGCCGTCGACATCGCCGATCCGGAGGGGGCGATGGCCTTCCCACCGGTCCGGGGCATCGTGCCCGACGACGTGGCGATCGACGTCCCGACCGACGGGCCGACGCCCTCTCCGCCCGACGGCCCGGCCGCGGCCTCGGGGCCGGCCGCCGGCGGTGACACCCGATGAGCGGGGGCGGGCAGGAGAACCTGCGGTTCGACCAGGAGAGCATCAAGCGGATCACCGAGGGGATCCGGGCGGCCACCGCCGAACTCCGCGACATCGGCACGGGCACCGGCTCCGTGCTCGGCAAGGGGTTCTCCGAGCTCTCGATGACCGGCATGGAGGCCGGACACCACGGCCTGTCGGCCGACTTCGAGGACTACTGCGAGCGCTGGGAATGGGGCGTGCGAGCGCAGATCCAGGACGCCAACACCCTCGCGGCGACGCTGGGGCTGGCCGCCGGAATCGTCTGGGAGGAGGACCAGTACCTCCAGGGCACCTTCAAGATCGCTGTGAACTCCGCAGTGGGCAACCCGCACGCCTCGGAGGCGGACATCGTCAAACAGGACTGGGGCGACGTGTTCACGCCCGACTACCTCAGCCCCGACTGGAGCGCCGAGTCCTTCGACCGCGCCGGCGACGACATCGCGCAGAGCTGGAAGGACACCGGACGGGCCGTCCTCACGGAGGGCGAGGGCGGGAGCCGGGCGCGGATCCTCAACGAGCTCCTCGGGGTGGACCAGGGCGACTTCGACCGTGCGGTGGACGAGACGTTCGGCCCGTCCCCTGAGGAGAGGGCCCAGCAGCGGAACAGCGGGGGGAACTGAGCGGTGGGCATCGGGGACTTCATCAGCGACCTCACACCGGACGTCGTCGAGGACGCGGTCGAGGACGGGGTCGAGTGGGTCGGCAACCGGGTCGAGGACGCCGGCAACTGGACCGCGGACCGGTTGGACGACGTCGGCTGGGAGTCCGGTGCGGACTGGGTGCGCGAGCAGTCGCGTTCGGTGGCGAACCGGATGGGCGCCGAGGTCGACGAGATGGACCTCGGGCAGACCGAGGACAAGACCAAGCTGATCTACGGCAGCCCGTCCAAGCTCCGCTCGACCGCCTCCCACCTGCGCGACCTGCAGGCCTCTTTCGACAAGGTGGGTCAGGGGCTCAAGGGTCTCGACGCGTCCGCGGTGAAGGGCGAGGCCGCGGACGCCTTCCGGGAGAAGGTGGCGGTCGAGCCGCCGAAGTGGTTCAAGGGCGCGGACGCCTTCGGCAAGGCCTCCGACGCCTTGGCGAGCTTCGGCCTCACCGTCGAGTGGGCCCAGGGGCAGGCCCAGACGGCGATCGACAAGTGGAAGCAGGGCACCAAGGCGTCCGAGGACGCGGCGAACGCCCATCAGAAGAACGTCGACGACTACAACAGGGCCGTCGACCGGTACAACGCCGAACCTGCCGACAAGCGGAACCCGGCCTCCCTGCCACCCAGGCCGGGCGCCTTCAGCGACCCCGGCAAGGCCCTGATGGAGGAGGCGCAGGAGATCCTCGCCGAGGCCCGGAAACAGCGCAACGCCGCCGCCGAGACCGCCCGCACGGCGATCCGGGCGGCCCGGGACGCGGCCCCTCCCAAGCCCTCGTACGCCGAGCAGGCCAAGGACGGCCTCGACGAACTACAGGTGATGCAGACGCACTTCGGCGGCGGCATCGTCAAGGGCACGGCCGGACTGCTCAGTTTCGTCCGGAGCGTCAACCCCACCGACCCGTACAACCTCACCCACCCGGCCGAGTACTTCACCCAGCTCAACAGCCTCGCCTCCGGACTCGTCCTCATGGCCAACGACCCGTGGGGCACGGGCAAGCAGATGCTCGACAACTTCATGAAGGACCCGGCGGAGGGCTTCGGCCGGCTCGTCCCCGACCTGCTGCTCACCGCCGCCACCGCCGGCGGTGGCGCGGCCGTCAAGGGCGTCCGGGTCGCGGCCGAGGGAGCAGACCTGGCGTCCGACGCCAACCGCGCCCGTCGCCTGATCGACGGGTCGCCGAACGGCACCCACAACCGCCCCGACGCCCACCGACTCGTCGACGAGACCGACCCGGTGGACCTGGCCTCGGGCCGGATGTTCCTGCCCCAGACCGACGTCTCCCTCCCCGGCACCCTCCCGCTCACCTTCACCCGACGCGTCGAGTCCGGCTACACCGCCGGACGCTTCTTCGGCCCCTCGTGGTCCTCCACCGTCGACGAGCACCTGGAGATCGACGCGCAGGGGGTCGTCCACGTCACGGACGACGGCCTCCTGCTCCCCTACCCGCACCCCGTGCCCGGTCTCCCCACGCTCCCCGAGTCCGGCACCGGCCGTCGGCCGCTCGCCCGCGACGAGTCCGGCGACTACACGCTCACCGATCCGGACACCGGTCTGACCCGGCACTTCGCCGCGCCCGCCGGCACCGAACCGGGCGGCGACGGAGAGGCGTGGCTCGTACGGACGGTGGACCGCAACGGCAACGCCGTCACCGTCGACCGCACCGAGGACGGAACCCCGCTCGCCCTCGTCCACACGGCGGGCTACCACGTCGACGTCACGACCGAGAACGGCCGGGTGACACGCCTCGCCCTGCGCCTTCCCGACGGCACCGGACAGGAACTCGTCCGCTACGGCCACACCGACGGCGACCTGACCGCAGTCACCAAGCCCTCCGGCGCCACCCTCACCCTCGCCTACGACGACCGGCACCGGGTGATCACCTGGACCGACTCCAACGGCAGCCGCTACGACTACGCCTACGACGAGCACGACCGGGTCATCGGCGAGGGCGGCGAGGACGGCCACGTCCAGCTCACCCTCGCCTACGGCCACCCCGATCCGGCCACCGGCCACCGCACCACCACCCTCACCACCGCCGACGGACGGGTCACCCGCCATCTGATCGACGGCGCCTGCCACGTCCTCGCCACCGTCGACCCGCTCGGCCACACCACCCGGCTCGGCCACGACGCCCGCGGGAACCTCCTCAACCGCACCGATGCCCTCGGCCGGACGACCGCCTTCTCGTACGACGACGAGGGCCGGCTGCTCACGGTCCTCCGGGCCGACGGCAGCCGGCTCTCCACCGTCCGTGACGACCGGGGCCTGCCCGTGGAGTTCATCGACGCCGACGGCGGGCGGACCCGCCAGGAGTTCGACGACCTCGGCAACCTCACCGCCGTCACGGACCCCGCCGGCCACACCACCCGCTACGCCTACGACGACCGGGGCCACCTCGCCACCATCACCGACCCCTCCGGCGCCGTCACCACCTTCCGCTGCGACCCCGCCGGACTCCCCCTTGAGGTCGGCGATCCCCTCGGCGGCACCACGCGGTGCGAGCGCGACGCCCACGGCCGGCTCGTCCGCGTCACCGACCCGCAGGGCGCCGTCACCACCCTGGAGTGGACCGAGGACGGTGAACTCGCCCGGCGCGTCCGCCCGGACGGCACCGTCGAGGCATGGGCCTACGACGGTGAGGGCAACTGCACGGCGTACACCGATCCGAACGGCCTCACGACCCGCTTCGAGTACACCCACTTCGACCTGCTCGCCGCCCGCACCGGTCCGGACGGCGCGCGCCACGCCTTCGAGCACGACGCGTCCCTCCGCCTCACCCGGGTCACCGACCCCCAGGGGTTGACCTGGGACTACACCTACGACCGGGCCGGCCGCACGGTCGCCGAGACCGACTTCGACGGGCGGACCGTCGCCTACGAACTGAACGCGGTCGGGCAGGTCACCGCCCGCGTCACCCCCACCGGCCAGACCATCCGCTACGAGCGGGACGCGCTCGACCGGATCGTCCGCAAGGACGCGGCCGGAGCCGTCACCACCTACGCGTACGACGCCGCCGGCCGGATGGTCCGCGCCGAGGGCCCCGACAGCGAACTCGTCCGGCAGTACGACCACCGCGGCGAACTCAAGGCAGAACTCGTCGACGGCCGCCCGCTCACCTACACCTATGACGACACCGGACGCCTCTCCCGCCGCATCACCCCCACCGGACACGTCACCAGCTACGCGTACGACGCCACCGGCCGGCTCGCCCAGCTCACCAGCGGCGCCCGGCGGATCTCCTTCACCCACGACACGGCGGGACGGGAACTGCGCCGCGCCTTCGGCGACGCCCTCGAGCTCACCACGTCCTGGGACGGGTCCGGGCGGCTGGCCGGCCAGCACCTGACCGCGGGCGGCCGCACCGTCAACCGCCGCGCCTACACCTATCGCGCCGACGGCCACCTCACCGCGCTCGACGACGCCCTGCGCGGCTCCTTCCGCTACGGCCTCGACATCACCGGCCGCGTCACCACGGTCACCGCCGCGGGCTGGAAGGAGTCGTACGCCTACGACGCCTCCGGCAACCAGACCTCCGCGTCCTGGACCGGCAGCCACCCCGGCCAGGACGCCACGGGCCCTCGCAGCTACACCGGAACCACCCTCACCCGCGCCGGAGCGGTCCGGTACGAGCACGACGCCGGCGGCCGGATGACCCTGCGCCGCCGGGTCACGCTCTCCGGAAGAGCGGACACCTGGCGGTTCACCTGGGACGCCGAGAGCCGCCTCACCGCCGTCACCACGCCCGACGGGACGCGTTGGCGCTACCGGTACGACCCGCTCGGCCGCCGCACCGCGAAGCTGCGGCTCGCCGACGACGGCAAGACGGTGGTCGAGGAGACCCTGTTCACCTGGGACGGCCCGACCCTGTGCGAACAGGTCACGACCGCACCCGGGCTGCCCCGCCCCGTAGCCCTCACCTGGGACCACCGGCACGCCAAGCCGCTGGCCCAGACCGAACGCGTCCTCGGCTCCGACGCCTCCCAGGAGGCCGTCGACGAGCGCTTCTTCGCCATCGCCACCGACCTCGTCGGCACCCCCACCGAACTCGTCGACGAGACCGGCCGGGTGGCCTGGCACAGCCGCGCCACGCTCTGGGGCACCACCACGTGGAACAGCGGCGCCACCGCCTACACCCCGCTCCGGTTCCCCGGTCAGTACTTCGACCCCGAGACCGGTCTCCACCACAACTACTTCCGGCAGTACGACCCGGAGACCGCCCGCTACCTCACTCCCGACCCGCTGGGGCTCCTCCCCGCCCCCAACCCGGCTTCCTACGTCCACAACCCGGTCACCTGGTCCGACCCTCTCGGCCTCTCCCCCTACCGCGGGCTCGGACTCAGCGACGAGGCGATGAACGCCATCCAGAAGCTGGAGAACATCAAGGCCGACCCGATCGGCCGCATCAACTCCGAGCCCAACCACAACCACTACTCGGCGGCGCGGCGCGAGGCGGGCGGCGAGGTGGTGGCCCGCAAGCCGGACGGCACCCCCTTCGACCACGTCCAGGACCTCACACAGGCCGCGAACGGACTGGAGAACGTCCGCAAGGCCCTGTGGAAGGAGATGGAGAAGCTACCGGACGGCATGACCGAGCGCGGGCTCGAAGTGCTCCTCAAGAAGCACGACGAGACCGTCTACCACCTGGACCGTGTGAAAGGCTTCCTGCACCAGATCAAGCAGCAGCCATAACCGATCCCAGAAATGGAACAGTGCGCCCATGACCGACGAGAACAGCCACGCCACCGAGGTACGCGAGCGGTGGGCCCGCCCGGAGAACGCCCCCGCCCTCGAGGGCATCCGCGCCGCCCTCGCCGGCGGTGGCGACTGGCGCGCGCTCGTGCGCGAGTGGACCCTGCCCTGGGGCACCGAGAACGATCTGGCCGGCATTCCGCTCGCCGGTGCGGGCCTCGGCGGCGTGGACCTGAAGGACGTCATTCTCAGCTACGCCGACCTGCGTGGCTGCGACCTGAGCGGCTGCGACCTCACCGACGCGTTCCTGACGGGCACCGACCTGCGCGAGGCCACGCTGGTGAACGCGACCCTCACCCGCGTGAACGCCGGGCTCTGCGACCTCAGCGGGGCCGACCTCAGCGGCGCGAACGCTGACGACGCCGTGTTCTCCCGCGCCCGCCTCGTCGGCACCCGGCTGTCCGGCGCCTCCCTGCGCCGGGTGAAGTTCGTCGCGGCCGAACTCGGCGACGCGGACTTCTCCGACGCGGACCTGTCGGAGGCCGTGATGGTCGCGGCCAGGACGGCGGGCACGATCCTGGACGGCGCACGCCTGGAGGGAACCCGCCACGGCTCACTGAGGCCGTAGACCCTCAGCTGTCGACGGACCACGAAGGTCCCCTCACCGATCACGAGGGCTGCCGCGAAGGCGGCGGCCCCACCGATCAGCCGTCACCCCGCGCGCGACGGGTGCCGCAGTCGCTCGGGGCCGTGAGGCCGACCGCCGACCGCACCCTCTCCGCGACCGGTGTCCGAGGCCCGCCGTACTCTTCCCCGGGTTCGACCGCTCCGGGAGATCCGCTTGCCCGTCACGCTCGGCTCCGTGCCACCGTCCCCGCTCTCATGCCCTCGTCGCAGTCCGGTCCGCCGGAGATCGCGGGGCTGCCCGGGCGCAGGCTGCAGCGACCGGCTCATGACCGTCTTCCACGACCAGGACTCGCTCTCCGTACGAGAGTCTCGCGGCGCCGTCGTCGAGGCGCTGGACCGGAACGCCGAAGCAGCGATTCCCCGCCTTGTCGCCTCGACTGTCGAGTGCGACGAGGAATGGGGGCGGGGCCGGCACTGGCTGGTGGACACGACGGGCAGGAACGGTTTCGTGCGGATCGACTGCCCCTCGCCAGTTCCCTCCTAGCCGACCGCGCTGGGAGGCGGTGTCTGGTCGTCGCTGTCCGGGACGCGGAGCCCCGACGGGTGACCGCCGATGCAAGCTGCGACCCTCGCAACGCGCGATCATCACTCTGGTCCACCTGCGCGAGCACACGACCTACACGAAGCTCGCCGCGGGCTTCCGTATCAGCGAGGGCACCGCCCACGCCTACGTACAGAGCGTGATCAAACTCCTCGCCTCAAGGGCACCGTCACGACCTGTGAACGTCTGCGGGTTCCCGTCCTCGCCGACAAGGCCTACGCCGGAGCCGGCGGCACGTTCCAGGTCCCGTTCAAACGCCACCTCGGGCGCCCCCTCACCGCCAGACAGGCAGCCGTCAACCAGGCACATGCCCGACTCCGCTTCCCCGTCGAGCGCGCCTTCGCCCGGCTCAAAGCCTGGCGGATCTTCCGCAAAGCCCGGATCGGCCCGAACCGGCTCACGTCAATCACCAGAGCCGCCCTCACCCTTGAGAGGCGACGCTGAAGATCCTTATTCAACAGCACACACGCACAGATCCGCTGCCTTGGCGAGCAGGCCATGGCCACCTTGAAGGGCTGGCGTCTCCTACGGAAGCTCCGCTGCAGCACCAACCGCATCACAGCAATCGTCCAGGGGATGCCGACATGCCGATGACGGTACCGGGGGACCTGGGCGTCGCCACCGTCGTCGGTTCAGGCGCGGGCGGCCTGTTGCGAAGCGCGAGGATGGATTCCGCCAGGTGAGGCTGAGCTTCCTGGGCTGATCGAGCCGGTCAAGAGCGTCCGGCGGTCACACGTGTTGCGTAGCTGTCGGCGCGGGATCTACCGAGCGTGGACAGCCCAAGCAGTCCATGGGCTACGGCGCGCTGTGCGGAGGCCGAGGATCGCTCAGGCCGAGCTCCGACATCACTTGGCGAGCCAGTTCGAAGGGCTTGTTGCGGGGGCCATGGGGGATGGACGCAGCGGACTCGAAGCTGCGTTGCGCGCCCAGAGCTCTGGGGCCCACCAGGCCGGCGAGTCGGTAGTGCCGCCAGAGCGGTGTGGGCCGACGGGCATCGATCACGATGAGGTCCGGACGACGCCAGATGACCAGTGCCCAGGGCCCGGTGTCGGAGTCTGGGCCGGCCCAGGCCCCGACGAGGGGCGCGTCTTCGGCGGCACCTACGGCTTCAAGAGCCATCAGCGCAGGGTTGCTGAATCGGCCGGTGACGTGAAGTAGCAGTTTCCCGTGGCGGCGTACGTCGCGGCCCTTCTCGGTGAGAGTCCAGACGGCGTCGGCGAGGGGATCGTCCTGGACCACGTCCGACGCCACGTCGAGCACAGCAGCGTGGGCGACAGCAGGACCGAAGGCCGTGTCCAGCAGAGCCGTGTATTCCGTGACGTAAGCGAAATCCACTGCGGGAAGCAAGTGGCCGACCTCCCGTGAGGCCTCGTTGAAGGCAAGGCTTTCCGAGGTGATCTCGTAGCGTGGGGCATGGCTGCGGAGGACGGCGAGGGCTACGGCAGCGAGGCTGCCGACCTGGGGCTCGATCCGCTCGGGGAGATCATTTCGATTCAGCGCGCGCACGGCACGGGAGAGCAGAGGCACCCAGTCGGTGCGTGCCGGAGGCCAGGCGTCTGCCGCGACGGTCCATAGGGTCAGCCGGACGACGAGCATGCGTTCCGGAGGGCCCAGGTGGGGAGCGAGGGCGACGAGACGCTGGATCCATCGGCGGTATCTGCGGCGAATCTCCTGGTCAGCCTGCCAGAGGTCGGGAAGAGCCGCAGCGTTCGTTTCCGCGCCGATGCCCGATGCCTCGGGATCGTGCTCTGCTGTCACGCCCTCGATGGCGTCCTCATCAGGGGTGGCTTCGATGTCGTCGGTGAACCGCTCGTCCCAGGAGACGGGCAGCAGGTCTTGAAAGGACGTGCCGGTGTCGGTGAGCGAGGGCAGTCCCAGTGCGAAGCGCGTGAGCGGCTGTCCGACACGACCAGCGCACTCGTCCAGATACCGCTCCCAGCTGCCCTCGTCGCCGTCCAACGGGATCTTCGCGGCTGCGCCGGTGCCGCTGCTCGCCGATGCGACCGCTGAGACGGGGGCCAAGGCTGTGCGCAGGGTTTCCAGGTCGCCCAGAAAGCGCTCGGCGAGCCTGGGATCCGCGAACAGGTCGGCCGGCTGTGTCGTGGGGGCTTTCGACTGAGCCGGAGCCATACGACGTAGCGCCCGGTCGGGGTCGACGACGAACACGATGTTGCCGAAGTGGGGTACTCCGTCCTGGCCGACGACGACCAGGCGTACGCGACTGCCCGCGTCCGCCGGAGCCGTCACCGTCAGCGTGGTCTGGCCGGGCGGGACGTCCGCGATGCGCTCCCATGCCTCCGGCGGTGCTGCCGCCTGGGACAACTCCAGGTGAGCGGTGTCGGAGAGGGGACGGGCCATGCTGATCTCCAGGCCGTCCGATACGCGTAGGGCACCGAGCAGCAGCGGGCCGTTGCCGGCCATGGCACGGGGGACAGGTGACATCGAACGAAGCCGGGCGATGGGCTCGTCGGTGCCCTCGGGAAGAAGGGTGGTGGCGACGGGCGTGATGATTCCGAGCTCGCAGTTGCCTCCCTCGTCCTGGGAAAGCAGCAGGGCCGCAGCGGAGAGGTTCGGGCTGCCGGTCAGGGCCCACCGCTGCCCCTCGGAGGCCCATTCGACGAGTTTTCCGTGGCGGTACCTCTGATCGTGGTCACTGACGACACGACCGTTGTACTCCTTGACCAGGGCGGCGACCGATGCACCGTCGAGGTCGCTGAGCCCTGGCTGATAGGCGAGGGTGAACCGGCGCGGGCGGAAGCGTTCAAGCAGCTTCCGCAGTGCCAGGGAGCGATGGTCGTGAAAGGGCGCGAAGACGGCCAGTTCGTCGACCGGTCCGTGCGGCAGCTGGTCGATGATGGGTGAGTGCAGGCTGCTGACGAGGTGGACCTGCGGCGCCGTGGGGATGCTGTCGCGGTGGAGCCGGTCCAGGAGCGCCGAGACCCGATTCAGTGCCTGTGCTACGCCGGCAGAGAACCTCACCTTCTCCGGCAGGCCGCGCAGCCATGCCGTCAGGTGCTGGATCGCGCTGGGACTCTGGCCTCCGTGCACGCGCAGTACCGTCCACAGCTCGGCGTTGGCCTGCCAGCCGGACAGCGTCGTGTTGCCGGAGCCGAGGGCGATGGTGGCGTGCTGCGGTCCGGCCAGGATCACCAGTTTGGGATGGAACGCGGCACCGTGCGCGTAGGCCAGACCGGCGAGGTAACTACGGCCGGCCCGCCGGATGGCCCGCGGATCGCTCCTCGCCATGGAGACGTCCCCGACCACGGTGACGCGGGCGCCGGTGGCCTGGGTGACGCCGAGCGCGACTTCCTCGAAGAACCCCAGATCGGAGGTGAAGCTCAGGAACAGTGCTTCTTCCAGGCCCTGTTCGCCGATGCGCTCCTCATCGAGGATGAGAGTCAGGGGCGAGGCGAACGCGGTCGGCGTCTCCACTCCAGGTGTTGGTTCGGTTTCAGTCAACGAGTGCCTTTCCGCCACTGGTCACTGACCAGTGCTGATTGTGGTGGTGCAGCACGCCGCAGGTGGCCAGGACGGTTCCGAGCTGATCCAGTCGCAAGCCGACGTCACCCCGCCCCTCCTTGCTGGTCCGGAACAGCCATCCGCCGCGTTCGTGCAGTCGCGTCGGTAGCCACAGCGAGCCATCGGCGCGGCGGCGCGACTTGGACAGCGCGATGCGCTGTGACCGGGCCACCAGGTCATGGGTCAGTCGGCGCGCGACGTCGCGCAGTCGCAGGGGCCGGGCTTCCTCAAGTCGGCGCCAGACCCACTCCGGGCCGAGTTCGACGCCGCGTCGGCCGAGAAACGCGTCTCGGACCCTGCCGGTGAGTTCGTCCGACCGGCGGGCATTGGCTGCGAGAACCCCGAGTTCGGTGAGAGGCAGGGCCTCACCTGCCCTGCGCAGGGCGTGTTCGGCGGGTAGCGGCACGCCTGTGGTGCTCTGTGTTGCGGGGAGGGAGGAGAGGAACGCCGCGACCGTCATGTCGGGTAGCTCCTCGGCGAAACGGTCGGCGAGTTCTTCGACCGATACCAGCCCGTCGACCCGTTCCACCAGCCAGGACCACAGGCGGCGCCACGCTCCGACGGAGTAGTTCCGCAGAGCCACTCCCCGCCAGGCGGATGCGGCATCGACACCGCTCGCCACGGCGTCGGTGGTGAGGAAGTCACCGAAGGCGAAGACGTGACCGACGTCGCGGGTGAAGCGGGCGACCGGATGCGTTTCGACAACACGTGCCAGTAGCTGAATGGTCTGCCGACGCGTAGCCGAGCGGGAGCCTCCTTCGGCCGAGGAGTGTGGCTCGCACATCAGCTTCGCGAGCCACGCTCCGTCAGGATGCTCACCACCGACGCACACGCACAGCCGGTCGCCGAGAGAAACGAGCTCGTCCACCTGCAGCGTGTCCTCGGCTGCAAGTTCGAGCAGATCGCCCAGCCCGTCGCGGACCGCCTTCCTGTCGAGCAGCGGTCCGGGTACGGGCATGCGGCCGGGGCTGAGGATGCCGAGCGTGAGCTCGGATCCGGCATACGGACCCCAGAACCCCCAGGAGTTGCCTACGTATCCATGGGTGCCGGGTACTGCGGACTCGGCCACGGAGACCGTCCCGGAGTGCAGGTGCCGTGCCAAGGCGTCGACGCCGTGGGCGCGTGGGAGCCCATCATGGGCATGTGGATGGTGCGCGAACGACACGGCTGCCAGAGCCACTTCCGCTCGTCGCAGCAGTGTCTGCGCGGCCGGGACCGCGAGGCCCTCGGCATCGACTCGGGCCGCGATCAGACCGTGCAGGGCGTAGTAACGCGCGTGCGGAGTCACCGCGGTGACCCCAGGCACCAGGTGATCGACCATGCGCATCACATGCCGCTCCACCGAGAGCGGATAACGTCCTGCGGCCACGTCGAGACCGGGTCTACTCCATCCGGGCCCTTCGACAGGTGCCCGCGCCGTCCTGCCGGCGCCGGGCCCTACCACTTGCTCACCCATGGCTCCCTCGACAGCCGCACCTTCCACCCTCAGCGCTGCTCAGTAGGCGAATGATCCATCATTCTGGCCCATCGGGTTTCGTGTGGTGGAACTGGTGGCGCAGCCGCTGCGCAGGCGTGCAGCCTCGGGTGGCGGCTCGCCGCCGCATGACGGTGGGTGGCATCCGCGGCTCCACCAAGTGGCGCTCCGAGGTGGATTCAGACGTCTTTCGACGTATGTTCGATGTGGAAGCGACTCTGGGACACCACCGTCTGGCGGATGCGGTTGGTGAATTCGGGTCTTCGGGCGATCCGGTCGACGCCGCCGGCCTTGTTGTTGCGCAGGGCAGTTTTGAAGCACTGGTCGAGCACGCCTGTCAGACGGTCCATGAGCTCGGTGTTGAGGTGGTCGAGGTCGATGTTCAGCAGATCGCGCGGGGTGGGCTGGCGTAGCCGCGTCAGCGCGTAGGCGGACACTGCGGCAAGGGGATAGAGCCAGTTCTCGATGGTCTCCCCGAGCAGGGGACGATCCTCGGCGTATGCGTTCAGATGCTGCCGGATCCTGGTGTGGACGTCGAGGGACAGACGGTAGAGGTCGAGATCCACTTTCGCGGAGAAGATCTGGTGGTAATGCTTGTCCTCGAGGAGCAAGGCCTCTGAGTGCCTGAGCGCCACGTGAGGCTCGCGCAGCGCGAAGGCCGTGAACTCGCGTGCCAAGCGGAGCATGGAGACGACCTGATCAAGCGGGAACCCGAGGTTGCGGTAGTAACTGGCGCGCCGCTCGTAGTAGTAGCCGCCGCCATGCGTGAGACCCTCTTCGATGTCCTTCTGAATCGGTTCGGTGGCCCTCAGCGCACCTGCCGGCAGCTGGGTCTGACTGTTGGTGGCCCGGATGATCCTGTCGCGAGCCGTCCCGTTCTCCGGCGCGACCACGATCTTGACGAGCAGAGAGCGATTGCGGTGATGGCCACCGGCTTGGAAGAAGCTGTAGACCTCGTGGCTCGTCTGAAGTCCGTTGACGATCTGAGGGTCCTTGATGACGATCTTCTTGCCCGCGATCTGTGCCGCGTCGGCGACGACCGTGACGCCGTTGTTGAACCATCAGAAGTCCTCGCCGGTGCCGGACTTCAAGGTCTCACCAATGGCATTGTTCACTGCTGTGGAACCGGCGTAGTCCCGCACGTTCGATTCGAACAGCTCCAGTCGGAGGGCCTGGTTGTCCGAGGTGATGAAGCGGTAGTACTCATCGAGCCGTGCCAGGCACACGTAGCCCTCCCCGAGGTGACGTAGCGGCCGTCCACGAATGACCAGATGCCGTCGATGCCGCAGTCGTGGGCGCCGTCAACGATGCCGTCGATGATTTCGTCGTTGTCCAGATCCCAATCCTGCAGCGCCTTGTCTGCTGCGAAGACCGTCGGCCACTCTCCTCGGCCCTGGCGGATGCGATCGTACGATCCGACGTCAGGCGTAGCCTCCTCTCGGAGAACGAGGGGGGGACGACGACCGACGACCGTATGACGACGGTGCCCGTGTGGACGCCGGCGACCGCTGATGTCCGAGTGCCGGGGCTGCCGCCGGCGAGTCGATGACGGACGAGCGCCTGGCCGAGCTGCGCGGAGTGCCGGCCGTGCTGGCCGATCAGCCGATCGTCACGCTTGAGGTGCATCCGCTGCCCGACAGGATCGACCGCGGGCGTGGCATCCCGCTCGACGTCGTGAGCCCCCTGGCGCAGCACCTGTCCCAGTTCGTCACGCAGTCGGCGCGCAGTTCCCTCACGGTGGCCAGGGCGACCGCTTCCGGCGAGTGTCTGTATCGCATGGTGGTTCCGGCGAAGGTCGCCGCCCAGTTCGGACAGGGCTGCCTTCGCCCGATGGTGCCGAAGGCGGGTGGCGGTGCCATCTTCGGCGACCTCGTGAACTCGACGGGCAGGATCGTCGGCAAGGCGCGGTTCGTGCCGGTCGGCGGAGCGGCGGCGGCGGGCACGGTCGGTGGCGCCGGCGCGACCGCCGGTGCCGCGGCCGCCGGCGGCACCGCGCTCACCGTGGCCGCTCCGCTCGTGCTCATGGCCGTGGCGGTGGGGGTGAGCGCGCACGCCGACCACAAGCGCCAGCAGGCCATCGCACACATCACGGAGCTGCTTGAGCAGCTTCAGGAGGACAAGCTCGACGACGAGCACAGCGAACTCGACGGCTGCCGCGACGCCATCGACAAAGCCACCGCCCTTCTGCTCGACCAGGGCAAGATCGGTGTCTCGCTGGGACTCGACTCGGCCGTGCACGCCATCAACACGGCGCTGGGCAAGGCCGACCGACGCCTTGCCCGATGGCGGAGCGCGCTCGACAGGCTTCCTGCGGGCGAGGCCGTCGAACTCGCCACGCTGACCGAGTCGTTCCCCGGCCTCGACGAGGACGGCGGCACCTTCCGCACCCACCTCGAACTCGCCTCCCTGGCCGTCGCGCTGAAGCGGCGGGTCGTCGTCCTGCGGGCCGTCGAGCACGCCCAGAGCGACCCCGGAAATCCGTTCGAGAACTTCATGCGCGCACTCAAGCGTGATCAGCAGCGCCTCGACGAACTGGAGTCGGGCATCGCCGACGTCCTGGTACGCCTGTCGGCGCTGGAGCTGGCACGCCCGCCGCTCGACGGACCTGGCGATCGACATCGCCCGCCACAAGGACGGCTCGGTGGTCGTGTTCCCTGTGCTTCCCGCGTAGGCCGGATCCGTTCGGTGCCCCCCGAGTCACCCTCGTATCGTCCCCAACTTCTGCGGCATCATGGTGTGTTGGCGGAAGTATCGGATGGTGGGGGAGGCGTCCGGTCACATGCGCGGATACGAGTACCAGGACCGGGACGGACATCTCGGGCGATACGACGGCGCGACGGCGACCCGTCTCGCCCGCCGCGCGGTGGAGGCGGCGGCGCCGCACGAGCTGCCCCAGTTCCCGATGACGGCCGAGACCTTCCATCAGTCGTCCGCGAAGTACCGGCTGTGGCCGGTCCGCCGTGACGAGCCGCTGGCGATCGGCCTCGACGTGGTCGCCGCGCTCATCAGCACCGCGGCGCTCTCCGCCGCGGTCCAGGTGCTCGGTCACCTCGCGCAGCAGTCCACCGCCGAGGCGGTGGACCTCACACGGAACCGGTTGTTACCGAGGCTGTTGCGCCGCCGCACGAGACCGGCCGTCGAACCGCCCGCCGCGCCCGCGGCGACGGAGCCGCTGACCGCCGAGCAGCTGACCCGGCTGCGCGAGGTGGCCAGACAGGCGGCGCTCCGGTGGCGGGTGCCCGAGCCGCAGGCGCAGGCGATCGCCGACGGGATCATCGCCGAGCTCGCCACGCTGCCCCCGGAGAGGCCGGACACCGGCGAACCGGGCGGGGAGGGACCGGCCGAGGCCGCTCGGTGAGGCGGTCCGCGCCGGGACCGGCGGCGCTCGGCCGTCCGGGCCCGTTCACGCTCCCCTCCGGCACGTCCGTGCGCTTCGTGCTGCTGATCGCCGCGATGGGCATCGTGTCGGCCCTCCTGGTCAACGGCACCTCGGCCGTCCTCCTGTCGTCGGTGCGGTGGGAGGAGTTGCAGGAGTACCACGAGTGCAACGCCCGGGCGACGGAGGAAGCGGCCCGTGAACGCGGCTCCGCCACCGACATCCGCATCCCCACCGAGCTCGACCTGGGCGACTGCGAGGACCCCCGCGCCGGCGCCAGCCGGCTCGTCACCGCCGGAGTCTCGGTCGGCCTGCTCCTCGCCCTCCTCGGCGCCTACGCCGGCCTGCCCCGGTACCGGACCCGGCGGCGCGGCTACCGGCCGCTCACCGGCATGCCCGAGCTCTCCGCGTATCTGGCGGGTCTGCTCGGCGAGTCGGGCGTCCGCGAGCGGGTCGGCTTCCTCGTCGAGCCGCTGAATCCGGCGGTCCACGCCCTCGCCTTCGGGCGCCTCGGACGGCGCAGGGTGGCGCTGAGCGGAGGGCTGCTCACCCTGTACTCCCTCGACCGGGCGGCGTTCCGGAGCATCGTCCTCCATGAACTCGCGCACATCCGCAACCGGGACCTGGACATCGCCTTCCTGACCCTGATCCTGTGGCGGGCGAGCATGCCGACCCTGGGCGCTCTGACGGTGGTCGCGGTCCCGGCGTCCCTGGTCGTCGGGGGCGCGCTCAGGGGCTCCGTCCTGGGCTTCGCCGTCCAGGTCCCGTTGCTCACCGCACTGGTGGTCCTGCTCAAGAACGCGGTGCTGCGGAGCCGGGAGCTGTACGCCGACGCGCGGGTGACGGAGTGGGAGGGCTCGGCCGACGGCCTGCGCAGGCTGTTCGGCGCCGCTCCCGCCCGGGAGGGCGCGAAGACCGGCCGTGGCCTGCTGAGCGTCCACCCGCCGCTCGCCGAGAGGGCGCGGGCGCTGACCGACCGGAGGGTCCTGTACGGGGTCGGCTTCTGGGACATGAGCGCGGTCGGGGCGGCGGGCGCCTTCCTCCACGACATGGTGAGTCTGGGGCCGATCGGCGGCGGCAGCCAGGCCGGACCGGTCACGGAGCTCGCCGCGACGGTCCTGTCCGGGTTCCTGGTGGTGGGCGCGGCGGGGACGGTGCTGTGGCAGGCGGTGACGCACGCCCCGGGCTCCCTCACCCCGGCGCGGCTCCGGCGGGCCGGGCTCGGTCTGGGCCTCGGCCTGGGCGTGTTCCGGCTGCTGTCCTCGTCGATGGCCTTCAGCCTGGTGAGCGTGGGCGGGAAAGGGGCGTCGCTGGCCTTCCCGTACCTCGCCCTGACGAGTCTGTGCGGCTGGGCTCTCGTCCGGTGGCTGGTGCTGGTCGCGGAGGCGTGGGGACCGGTCCTGGCCCGCAACCGCCGTCCGCGACGCGTGCTGTGGACGGTTCTCGCGGTGGGCGCGGCCGGTGTGCTGCCGATGGCCGACTTCCTGCTGACGCTTCCGACGATGATTCTGTACGCGGCGGCGTTCATCGCGCCCTCGCTGCCGGGCGCGCTGGTCTTCGTCGGAGGCACCGGGTTCCTGGCGTCCCACCGGATCGCGTCCCTGGTGGTGCCGGTGCTGCTCACCGCCATGGTGGTGCCGCTGGTCGGGCAGTACGTGTCATGGCGCCCCGGTGCCCGGCACACGTTCACCGGATTCGGCCCGCCGGGACCGCCACCGGGGGTCCTCGTCCGCCTCGGCGTCCCGGTGGCACCGGCGGCCGCCCTGTCGGCGCTGCTGGTCGTGTGGACCGGCGCCCCCGCCCCCGTGTTGATGGCCGGCGGGGTACTGATCGCGGGCCAGGTGGCGGCGGCCTTCTGGGCGGGCGGCGGCTACGCTCCGCTGCCGCTCGCCCGGGGCGCCCTGGCCGCGTTCGGTGCGGGCCTGCTCGGCACGGTGGCCTTCGGTGTGCTGGTGAGGCTCGTGGGCTGCCTCGCCACGGGCACCGACCCCTGCGTCCCGCTCCCCGGCGCGGTCCACCTCCGCCTGGCCCTCACCATGGCCGCCGTGGGCACCCTGCCGGCCTGGACCGTCCACGCCCTCGCGGTCCGGTCCCGCCGTGCCCGGACGCGGCGCCGGGCGTAGAGCACGGGACCGGACGCGGCGCCGGGCGCAGACCGCGGGCTCAGCCGCGGCGGCCGGTCGCCGCCAGGGCGTCCTTGACCTCCTGCGCCACGCGGGCCGCGTCCTCGGGGTTGTTCACCACGTCCGTGTGGTTCATGTCCACGACGAGGACCTCGCTGGCCGAGTAGTGCTTGTGGACCCAGTCGTCGTAGCCGGACCACAGGGTGCGGTAGTACTCGACGAGGCTCTCGTCCTGCTCGAAATCGCGTCCCCGCAGCCCGATGCGGTGCAGCACCGTCTCGAAGTCCGCCTTGAGGTAGACCATGAGGTCCGGGGCCTTGCGGTAGGGCAGGCCGTCGATCTCGCGCATCATCTCGTCGAGCAGCCCCTCGTACACCTGCATCTCGAGGGAGCTGATCCGGCCCAGGTCGTGATTGACCTTGGCGAAGTACCAGTCCTCGTAGATGGAGCGGTCGAGGACGTTGTCGCCCTGCTTGTACGCCTCCTTGATCGCGGCGAACCGCGTCTGCAGGAAGTAGAGCTGGAGGAGGAAGGGGTAGCGCTTCGCCTCTATCTCCTCGGGGCTCGCCGAGTAGAAGAGCGGAAGGATCGGGTTGTCGTCGACGCTCTCGTAGAAGACCTCGCTGCCCAGCTCCTTGGCGAGGATCTCGGCCACACTCGTCTTGCCGATCCCGATCATGCCTCCGACGCAGATCACCGGCATACCTCACTTCTCCCTGGGGGTCTTCTGTTCGTGCCGTGGGCGGGGTGAGCTGGGCTTCCCGCACCACTGAGACGCACGCCGGTGGTCACACGATTGCCTGGACTCTCGTGATCGACGTCATGCCGACCGTCAAACCCGAGACCCTGCGACAGGCCGCAGCCCCGCGGCCGCCCTGCATCTTAGATGACGATTTCGCCCCATGGCGGCGGGTGCGCCGCCGTACCGGGTTCCTGGCATCGGCACCGAACCGCCCTGGGAGGATCCGCGCATGACCCGCACCACGCCCCCGCGCCCCGTCGACGTCGAAGCGGTGTTTCCCGCCCTCGCCCGGCACCGGCGCACGACGACGCGGCTGCACCCCCGGCAGGGCGCGGCGAAGCCGGAGGAGAGCTCGGTGGCGGGGCCGCTGCTGTGGCCCGCCGACGAGCCGTGGCCGGTGTGCACCGCCGTGCACGCGAAGGGCACGGGGCACCTCCTGTCCGACGTACGACTCCGCCGGCGCGTCCAGGACGAGGCCCGCGGGCGGGACTTCACGGACGAGGAGCGGCGGCTCCTCGACGGGATGACACGGGGGACGCACGCCCCGGAGCTCCGCGACGGGGACCCGCTGCCGATGCTGGCCGTCGCCCAGCTCTACGCCCGGGACGTACCGGACCTCGTCGGCCCCGAAGGGCACGATCTGCTCCAGGTGTTCTGGTGCCCCTTCGAGGTCCACGGCCCCGAGCGGACCATCGACGTGCGGCTGCGGTGGCGCCGCTCGGCCGACGTCGGGGCGGTCCTCGCCCCGCAGCCCGAACCGCCGGTCGCGGGGCGAGAGGAGTGCGTCCCCACCGCCTGCGTCGTCCACCCGGAGCAGGTCGTCGAGCACGAGTACCTCGGACTGCTCGCGGAGGAGCTCCAGGAGGAGATCGACGCGTGGGAGGAGAGCCTGTTCGATGCGTACGACGAGGACGACGCGTACGACGAGGACGACGCGTACGACTCCTCCGCGCCCGTGACCTATGCGACGTACGAGGAGTACGAGGCGGCCATGGCCGCCGCACGCGCGCGGGAACCCGAAGAGATCGACTACCGGAGCGACCTCTCCCTCGCCCCGGGCTGGAAGGTCGGCGGCTTCGCCTCCTGGCACCTGACCGACCCCCGGCCGGTGGACTGCCCCACGTGCGGGACGATGATGCCGCCGCTGCTCACCGTCGCCGCGGTGGAGTGCGACGGCGCCTCGCGGAGCTGGTTGCCGGCCGAGGACCGCGGGGTGGCGGACGACCCGCGCGTGATCGATCCGGTAGGCGTTCTCCTGGGCCGGGGCCTCATGCGTGTCCACACCTGCCCGGCCGACCCGGCCCACCCGCACCGGATCAGCTTCCAGTGACCCGACGGAGGATCCGGCCCGCGGCTCCTAGGCTGGGCGCGTGACTTCGGACAACAGGCCCCTGGCCGTCTTCGACCTCGACAACACCCTGGCCGCGACCGCGCACCGCCAGCACTACCTGGAGCGCAAGCCCAAGGACTGGGACGCCTTCTTCGCGGCGGCCCCGGAGGATCCGCCGCTGGACGAGGGGATCGCGCTGTGCCTGGAGGCGGCCGAGGAGTGCGAGGTCGTCTACCTCACGGGGCGGCCGGAGCGGTGCCGCCGGGCGACCCTGGAGTGGCTGGCCGAGCAGGGGCTCCCGGAGGGGGCCGTCCACATGCGGCGCAACCGCGACTTCCGGCCGGCCCGGGTGACCAAGGTGGAGATCCTGCGCCGCCTCGCCGCCGACCGCACGGTCAGGATGCTGGTCGACGACGACCTGGCGGTGTGCGACGCGGCGGAGGCGGCGGGTTTCCGTGTCGTACGGGCCCGCTGGGCGGAGCCCTCCGAGGCGCTGAGGGAGGCTCAGGAGAAGGAGGGCCGCACCTGACCGGCGGTACCCGGCGGACCGCGCTTGACCGGCCGTGTCCGACAGACCGCGCGGGTCGTCTCCGGCGGACCGCACACCTGCCGGCGCCCGGACCGGGTCAGGTCTCGTCCTCCAGGCGGAAGCCGACCTTCAGGCCGACCTGGTAGTGCTCGATCGCGCCGTCGACGAGGTGGCCGCGTACCTGCGTCACCTCGAACCAGTCGAGTCCCCGCAGGGTCTGGGAGGCGCGCTCGATTCCGTTGCGGATGGCCTGGTCGATGCCCTCGGTGGAGGTGCCGACGATCTCGGTGACTCGGTAGGTGTGATTCGACATGGGGGCCGAACTCCTCTCGGTGCGTTCCCTCCACGGTGCCCCAGGGCGCGTCGGCGCGCGACACGACGGGGCCGGGCGACCCACGAGTAACTACCGACGGTAAGGGAGCGGATCGTCCGTCAGGGTGTCCAGCGGGATCGTCAAGGACTTGACCATCCGGTTGGTCCAGACCAGAATCCAGGCCACATACCCGCGCGAACACCCCGTTCGGTCCCCCCATGCCGGGTCAGCCCCCATGCGCACGACCCTGTGCTGAACCTGAGCAGAAGGTGACCCACGTGAAGAATCGCCCTCTCGCCTGCCTCCTGGCCCCCGCCACCGCCCTCGCCCTCGCGGGCTGCGGGATGCTGCCGGGCGGCGACGGCGGGACGAAGACCGTGAACGTCTGGCTCATGCGGGACAGCGTCAGCGAGGACTTCCTCTCGCGCTTCACCGAGGCGTACGAGAAGGAGCACGCCGGGGTCGAGCTCGAATTCACCATCCAGGAGTGGACCGGCATCGGGAAGAAGGTCACCGAGGCGATCCAGGGCTCCGGCGGCCCCGACGTCATCGAGGTCGGCAACACGCAGGTCGCCCAGTACGCCGACACCGAGAAGCTCTTCGACCTCACCCTCGAGTCGGTCCGCGACCTCGGCAGCGAGGACTGGCTGCCGGGTCTCGCCGAGCCCGGCAGCATCGGCGGAGCCCAGTACGGCATCCCCTGGTACGCGGCCAACCGCATCGTCATCTACAACAAGGAGCTGTTCGAGGAAGCCGGCCTCGACAAGCCGCCGGCCACCCGCGCAGAATGGCTCGACGACACCGAGAAGCTCGACAAGAACGGCTCGCAGGGCATCTACCTCGCAGGACAGGACTGGTACACCCTCGCCGGCTTCATCTGGGACGAGGGCGGCGAACTCGCCGTCGACAAGGGCGGCCAGTGGACCGGCGCGCTCGACAGCCCGGCCGCCCAGCGCGGCATGGCCTTCTACAAGGAGCTCCAGGCCCTCGGCTCCGGCCCGAAGAACGCCGACGAGCAGACCCCGCCGCAGGCCGACGTCTTCGCCAAGGGCCACGTCGCCCAGCTCATCGCCACGCCCAGCGCCGTCGCCGCCATCCTCAAGGCCAACCCGGACCTCAAGGACAAGCTCGGCTACTTCCCGATACCCGGCAAGCAGGCCGGCCGGCCCTGTGCCGTCTTCACCGGCGGCTCCGACCTGATCATCCCGGAGAACGCGCCCCAGCGCGGCGCGGCCCTCGACGTCGTCAAGGCGCTCGCCGGCGAGAAGTGGCAGACCGAACTCGCCCGCGCCATGGGCTACGTGCCCAACAAGAAGGGACTCGCGTCCGTCGTCGCCGGCCAGGAGGCCACCGCCGTCATGGCGACGGGCGCCGCACGCGGCCGGGCCACCCCCAACTCCCCGCAGTGGGCGGACGTCGAGGCCGACAACCCCATCAAGCCGTACATGACGGCCGTCCTCCAGGGCGAGGACCCCGTGAAGGCGGCGAAGGACGCCTCGACCGCGATCACGGACACCCTCGCCGAATAGCATTCAGCCTTCGCACACCCGCGAGCCCCCGGACGGTCATGTCGAATCCAGCCGGCGACGGAAGAAGTAAGGGGCCGGGCCACCGCTCACGCGGCCCGGCGCCGCCCCTTCCCCTTCCGTCCGCCGGAGGCGCCCGCCATGTCCGCACCGACGCACACGCTCGCCGTTCCCGCGCAGCCCCAGGCCGCCCTTCCCGCACAGGCCGCCGTTCCCGCACAGGCCGCCGTTCTCGCACAGCCCCAGGGCCCGGCCGAGCCGTCCACGCCCCGGTACGTCGTCGGTCTCGCCCGGGACCAGGAGGACGTACGGGCCGCCCAGCGGCTGCGCCACCAGGTCTTCGCCGGCGAGATGGGCGCCCTGCTCGACGGGCCCGAGCCCGGCCTCGACGGCGACGCCTTCGACGCGTACTGCGACCACCTCCTGGTACGGGAGGAGAGCACCGGCGAGATCGTCGGCACCTACCGGATCCTGCCGCCCGACCGGGCCGCCGTCGCCGGACGCCTCTACTCCGAGAGCGAGTTCGACCTCACCCGGCTCGCCCCCGTCCGCCACGACCTGGTGGAGGTCGGCCGCTCCTGCGTGCACCCCGCCCACCGCAACGGCGCCGTGATCGCCCTCATCTGGGCCGGCCTCGCCCGCTACATGACCCGCACCGGCCACAACTGGCTCGCCGGCTGCTGTTCGATCCCGCTCGCCGACGGCGGCACCCTCGCCGCCGCCACCTGGGACACCGTCAAGGCCAAGCACCTGGCCCCCGAGGAGTACTGGGTCACCCCGCACAAGCTGTGGAGCCCCGACGGCATCACCCGCCCCGAGGGCCGCACCGAGCTCCCGCCGCTGCTCCGCGGCTATCTGCGGCTCGGTGCCTGGGTCTGCGGCGCCCCCGCGCACGACCCCGACTTCGGCACCGCCGACCTCTACGTCCTCCTCTCGCTGCGCCGCACCAACCCGCGCTACCTCAACCACTTCCTCTCGCTCGCCCCGGCACGGTGAACGGGTCCACGGCCCTGTCGCCGTGGCTCCCCACGGCGCCCTGCACCCCGGGGCACTGCGCCGCCCACCCCTCCGGCGGCCGTGACCACCCGACGGAACGCGCCGGTGCCGTCCTCGCCGTCGCCCGCCTGACCGCGGGCATCGGGGCGGTCCTCCTCGGCGTCCTGCTCGCCCCGGCCGCCGGGCTGCTCCCGGCGCCCGCCCGGCTCGCCCTCGTCCGGAGCTGGCTGCGGGCGGTGGTCCGGGCCTTCGGCGTGCGCGTGCGGTACGAGGGGTCGGCCGCCGGGGCCGACGGGCCGCTGCTCGTCGTCGCCAACCACGTCTCCTGGCTGGACATCCCTCTCGTCGCCGCCGTGCTGCCCGGCCGGATGGTGGCCAAGGCGGAGGTCCGCCGCTGGCCCGTCCTCGGCACGCTCGCCGCGCTCGGCGGCACCCTCTTCATCGACCGCGACCGGCTCAGGGCCCTGCCCGGAACCGTCCGGGCGATGACCGGGGTGCTCGCCGGCGGGGGCCGGGTGGTCGTCTTCCCCGAGGGGTCGACCTGGTGCGGGCGTGCGCGGGGGCGCTTCCGCCCGGCCGCCTTCCAGGCAGCGCTGGACAGTGGTTGCGCCGTGCTGCCGGTCCGGATCGACTACCGGCCCACGGACGCCGCGGCGTACGTCGCGGACGATCCGCTGGGCGCGTCCTTGTGGCGGGTCGTCAGCACGCGGCGCATCGTCGCCGATATTCGAATACTGGATCCGATATCCAGTATTCAGTATCCGGACCGCCGTGCCCTGGCCGCCGCGGCTCAGCGGGCCGTCGCCAGGGACAGCGCGAACCTGCCCTCGCCGTCCGTCCACCAGCGGGCCAGCTCCAGGTCCGCGGCCTCCAGCTCCTTCCGTACCCCGGCCTGACGGAACTTCGCCGACACCTCGGTCCGCATCTCCTCGCCCGCCGCGAACGGCACCACGAGATCCAGCTCGGGGATCTTCACGGTCAGCGCGCGGCGGGCGCGCAGCCGCATCTCGATCCACTCCTGCTCGGCGTCCCATACCGCCACGTGGTCGAAGGCGGCCGGATCGGCGTCCGCGCCCAGCTCCCGGTCGATCACGGACAGCACGTTCTTGTTGAACTCGGCCGTCACCCCGGCCGCGTCGTCGTACGCCGCCACGAGCGTGGCCTCGTCCTTCACCAGGTCCGTGCCGAGCAGCAGCGCGTCGCCCGGCGCGAGCATGGCGCGGACCGAACGCAGGAAGGTCCGCCGCTCGGCGGGGAGCAGATTGCCGATCGTGCCCCCGAGGAAGGCCATCAGACGCGGGCCCGGCGTCCCCGGCAGCGCGAGGCCGCGGGTGAAGTCGGCGACGAGCGCGTGCACCCACAGGTCGGGCCGGTCCGCGAGCAGCGACTCGGCCGCACCGACGAGCGCGGACTCGCTCACGTCCACCGGCACGTACGCTTCAAGCCCCGGAAGGAGCGCGTCGATCAGGAACCGCGTCTTCTCGGAGGAACCGGAACCGAGCTCCACCAGCGTCCGCGCCCCGGTCGCGGCGGCGATCTCCGGCGCCCGCGCGACCAGGATCTCCCGCTCCGCGCGCGTCGGATAGTACTCGGGCAGCCGGGTGATCTCCTCGAAGAGCTCGCTGCCCCGGGCGTCGTAGAACCACTTGGGCGGCAGCTCCTTGGGGGAGCGGGTCAGACCGTGGAGGACGTCGGCGCGCAGATCGGCGTCGGCGGCGTCCACGGCGAGGGTACGGGTCAGCTGGAACGGGCTCACGCGGACGGCTCCTTGAGCGGGGTGAGGGTGACATCGGCGCGGTCGGCGGTGACGAGCGTCCGCTCGGGCACCTCCCGCCAGCGCGGATCGTCGTCGTACGGTTCGGAGGCCACGACCACCCGGTCGGGGCCCGACAGGTACCAGAGGCTGTTCCGCCAGGCGGTCGCGGCGATCCGCTCGCCATCGGTGAGCAGCAGGTTCAGCCGGGAACCGGGGGCCGCCGCCGCGACCTCCCGGACGGTGTCGGCAAGGGCCGCCCCCGGCTCGTCCCCGGCCCGCAGCCGGTGCAGGACGAGCGCCCACAGCAGCGCCGAGTCGGAGCGCGCCTCCAGACGCAGCAGCTCCTCGGCCGGCAGCGCGCCGGCGAGCGCCGTGAGGGAGTCCGGCCAGCCCCCGACCGCGCCGTTGTGGCTGAACAGCCACGGTCCTGACGTGAACGGCGCCGCCGCTGCCTCCCCGTCGGCGCCGGGGAGCGTGGCCCCCCGGACCGCCCCGAGGAACGCCCCGGAGCGCACCACCCGGGCGAGGTCCGCGAAGGACAGGTCGCCCCAGATCGGGCCGGCCCGCCGGTACCGCGCCGGCACCGGGTCCCCCTCGGCGTACCAGCCGACGCCGAAACCGTCGGCGTTCACGACGCCGCTGTCCTGCGTACGGGGCTCCCATGACTGGCGCAGCAGGGCGTGCGGCGGCCGGACCAACAGCTCTCCCAGCGCCACCGGCCCGCCCACGTACGCGACATGACGGCACATCAGTCGAGCTCCGCGGTCCGCGCCGTCCGGAAGCCGGAGAAGATCTGACGCCGCACCGGCAGGTCCCAGTTGCGGAACGTGCCCCGGCAGGCGACCGGGTCCACCGCGAACGAACCGCCCCGCAGCACCTTGTACTCCCGCCCGAAGAACACCTCCGAGTACTCCTTGTACGGGAAGGCCGTGAACCCCGGGTACGCCAGGAAGTCGCTCGCCGTCCACTCCCACACGTCGCCGATCAGCTGCCGTACGCCGAGGGGCGAGGCGCCCGCCGGGTAGCTGCCCGCCGGGGCGGGCCGCAGGTGCCGCTGCCCGAGGTTCGCGTGCTCCGGGCCCGGATCGGCGTCGCCCCACGGGTAGCGGCGGGAGCGCCCGGAGACCGGGTCGTGGCGGGCCGCCTTCTCCCACTCCGCCTCGGTCGGGAGCCGGCGCCCGGCCCAGCGGGCGTAGGCGTCCGCCTCGTACCAGCTGACGTGCAGGACCGGCTCCTCCTCGGGGACCGGCTCCGTCACCCCGAACCGCCGGCGCAGCCACTGTCCGCCGTCCTTGCGCCAGAACAGCGGGGCCCCGATGCCGTGCTCGCGGATCTGCGCCCAGCCCTCCGTCCGCCACCAGCGGCGGTCGGTGTAGCCGCCGTCGGCGATGAAGGCGAGGTAGGAGCCGTTGGTGACGGGTGTCGTGTCGATGTGGAAGGCGGGGACGACCCGGGCGTGCGCGGGACGTTCGTTGTCCAGGGCCCACGGCTCGTCCGAGGTTCCCATGGTGAACGGGCCGCCGGGGACGAGGACTTCGGTGGGCAGCGGACCGGACCGCAGCACCGGCGGCGGGGGAGCGGTCAGGGCCGTGGGACCCTTCCGCAGCTGATGGGTGATCAGCATCGTCTCGTCGTGCTGCTGTTCGTGCTGGGCGATCATGCCGAAGGCGAAGCCCGCGTCGAGCAGCGGCCGCCCCTCCAGCGGGGTCCGTTCGAGCACGTCCAGGACCCGGAGCCGGACGTCCGCCACGTAGCCGCGGGCCTCGACCGGCGAGAGCAGCGGCAGCGAGGGACGGGACGCGCGCGGGTGCTGGAAGGCGTCGTACAGCGAGTCGATCTCGGGCCGCAGCGCCTCGCGCCCCGCGACGGCCCGCCACAGCCACTGCTCCTCCTGGTTGCCGATGTGCGCCAGGTCCCAGACCAGCGGGGACATCAACGGCGAGTGCTGCGCGGTGAGTTCGCCGTCCTCCACGCAGGAGGTGAGGGACGCGGTGCGCTCGCGCGCGGTGGTGAGGGCGTCGAGGGCCCGCCGCCGCAAGGCCTCCGCGTCTGCCCCGGTCTCGGTCGCGGTCATGACGTCACCACCTGGAGGTTGTCGGCCGGGCAGCTCCCGGGGATCACATGCCGCTTGTGGAAGGCCGCGACCGCCTGCCGCACCTCCTCGCTCGCCCCGATCCGGGGCAGCGCGTCGAGCGCGGCGGAGAACACCGCACGGGCGGCGGCGTGCAGCTCGGGATCGGCGAGACCGTCACGCGCGGCCGCCAGCCAGAGCGGATTGCGCGGGGCCGGTCCTGAGCCCGCCTGCTCGGCGAGCGGCTTCACCGCCCGGTATACGGCCTCCGCCGCCTCCGGGTCGTCGAACACGGCCGTCGTCACCGCCACCGGCACCATCCAGCCGTCCGGGCCCGGCTGCGCGTCCACCATCCGCAGCTCCAGATGACCGCGCGGCCGCACCGGCGGGAACAGGGTCGTCATGTGATAGCGCAGATCGTCGGCGTCGGCCGGACGGGGGAGGCCCGTCCGCAGCCACTCCCGGAACGTCAGCCCCTCCGGCACCGCCCACGGGCCCTCCTCGGCCCGGACGCACATCACCGGCGTGTCCAGGACGTGCGCCGCCCACTCCGCGCGCGGCTCCCCGTCCGGTGACGGCGCCAGGGCCCGCCGCGGGTCGAGATCCGCCCACAGCGCCTGCCGCGTCGAGCGCCAGCCGGTGCGGCGACCACCGTGCACCGGGGAGTTGGCGAAGGCGGCCACCAGCACCGCGCCGAGCAGATGGGCGAGCTGCCAGCGGCGGTGGTAGCCGAGCGGCCCCGGCTCCTCGAGGCCGGCGTCGAGGCAGATCTGCACCGAGGCCGAGTCGCACATCATCGCCCGCCCGGCAGGACCGGTCCGGCCGAGCACGGTCTCCATCGCGTCGTACCGCGGCTCGTGGAGCACCCGGTCACGCGGTGCGTGCCAGGGGTCCACCCCGTATCCGCTGAGGGTCAGGCCGAGCGGCCCGAGCGCCGCCCGCACCGCGCCCAGGTCGGCGGCGAGCGAGTCGAGGCACTCCATGAGGGAGCCGGCCGGGCGCGAGCTGAGCTCCAGCTGCCCGCCGGGTTCGAACGTGAGGGCCGACACCAGGGGCAGGGCCCGTACGGTGTCCAGCGCGGCCGCGAGCCTCGGCGGCCGTACGGGAAGACGGGGGTCCCGCAGCTCGTGCACGAGCCACTCCAGCTCCACCCCCACCGTGCGGGGCGGACCGGTCTTGAAGCAGATACATCGCAGCAGGTCCTCCGCCTCCGCCTCGGTGAGAGGGGGGCCGCCACGCGGTATGCCGCTCGGCGACATCCGTGCACCTCCTGGTCCTCGGGTCGAGCTGCTGCTTCCACCTAAAGCCACCACCGGGCGGCGTGCAAGAGCGCCCCGGGAGGCACGCATGCGCCCCCTGTGCCCCCGCTTGTCCAGAATCCCCCGCAGCCCCGGAAAACCCGTTGTTCCCACCAGGATGAAACGATCATGCTGGGAGTTATGAGTGCACGACTGCGCGAGATCGCGCGGCGGACCGAGGAGATCGTCGCGGCGGGCCACTACCGCGCCCCCGACGGCCGTACGGTCTCCCTGACCGAAGACCTGGCCGCGGCCCTGGCCGGAACCCGGCTCCACGGCCCCGAACCCGTCCCGGTCACCCCCGACACCGACCGGACGCCCACCCTCACCGTCACCCCCGAAAGCAGCCTCGCGGCCGCCCGCCGCATGTGGCGCGCCGACCCGGGGAACCCCGTCGCCGTCCTGAACTTCGCCTCGGCCCGCAACCCGGGCGGCGGCTACCTCAACGGCGCCCAGGCCCAGGAGGAGGCCCTCTGCCGGGCCTCCGCCCTCCACGCCACCCTGCTGCGCGCCCCCGACTACTACGCCCACCACCGCGCCGAGCGGGACGCCTTCTACACCGACCGGGTCATCCACTCGCCCCGGGTCCCGGTCTTCCGCGACGACCGCGGCGCCCTGCTCCCGGAGCCCTTCGCGGTCGGCTTCCTCACCGCGCCCGCACCCAACGCGGGCGTCGTGCGCCGTCAGACCCCCCGGCTCGCCGGCCGCGTACCGGCCGTCCTCGCCTCCCGCGCCGAACGCGTCCTGGAGACGGCCGCCGCGGCCGGCTACCGACGGCTCGTCCTCGGCGCCTGGGGCTGCGGCGTCTTCCAGAACGACCCGGCCGAGGTCGCGGCCACCTTCCAGACCCTCCTCACCGGCGAGGGCCGTTTCGCCGGCCACTTCGAGGAGATCACCTTCGCCGTCCTGGACCGCGCGTCCGGCACCCCGACACTGGCCGCTTTCCAGCGGGTCCTGGGCGCGAGCGCCTGACCGGCAGGGTCAGGACCAGCCGTACCGCTCCACGAGCCGCCCGACCACCCGGTCGAACCGCGGACGGTCCAGAGCGCAGGCCTCGCGCCGCATCCCCGTCTCGGACACCCGGAGCACCCGGTCCAGATCCACCCAGGACTCGCGCCGCTCGCGGTCCCAGCACCCCGTCCCGATCGCCACCCACTCCCGGTCGTGGTCGTGGCGCTTGCTGGACAGCTGGACCGCCAGCAGGGTGCCGGAATCCTCCCGCGCGACCACGAGCACCGGCCGGTCCTTGCCCCTGCCGTCGTTCTCCTCGAACGGCACCCAGGTCCAGACGATCTCCCCGGGGTCGGGCGCGCCGTCACGGTCCGGCGCGTAGGAGGTGCGGACGGGCCCGATCAGATGCGGATCGGCCTCGGTCGTGGAGTGCGGATACGTCGTCATGGGGGTCACCGTAGGGCCTGTCGGGTCCGGCCCGGGGGCCGGATCCGTACGCTCCCCGTCTGACATGCGGGTTTCGTACCCCCGTGCCAGGCTGAGGGCATACGGACCATCGTCCGACACCCGTCACGGGAGGCACGATCGTGGGCAAGAAACAGACCCGGACGAACCGGGGAGCCCGTACCGGCGGCCATGAGCACCGCACCGAGGCGGCCGCGAAGGAGAAGAGCGCGCCGACCCCCACGAGAGACGTGGCACCGACATCCCTCGTCGAGCACGCGTCCCACCGCAAGGAGCGCAAGTTCGGCCACAACTGACCGGACGGCCGCAAGAACGGCCTCTGAGCTGCTGATTCGATGATCGGCAGCTACGGCGGGGCACATTCAGGGCACATCCTGGATGGCCTCGCCGCAAGGCGGGCGGCGCGGCCGTCCGACAGTGGGACTGTCACGGCGGCGACAACCGGTACTTCTCCATCTATGTCCCGTAACTCCAGGGCGGGGGACGACAGTCACAGCCAGGCGCCGGTCGACCCCGCTCTGTGGGCGTAAGCCTCGTGCCCTGTCGCGGTTCGCGTCGTTGAGCTCGGCATGACGATCTTCCACCGCCGTGTCCTCGCCTCCGCCGCCGTCGCCGTCACCGCCGTCCTGGCCTCCGCCGGGGCGGCGTCGGCCGACAGCGTCGGCAACAACCTTCCCGGGCTCGGACTCCTGTCCCAGAGCTTCGGAAACGGCGACCAGCAGAGCGAAGCCGCGGACCATCTGCCCACCCACAACGCCCTCAACAACGTCACCCTCCCCTGACCGAAGCCGCGGTCATACGAACGGGCCCGGTGCCGTTCCCGGCACCGGGCCCGTTCGTCGCGTCCCCCTACTTCTCGTCGCCGACAGGGATCTCCACCGACTCCTCCGTGCGCGCCGCCGGCAGCACCGCCCCGCCCAGCTTCTCCTGGGTCGCCGGGCTCATCGTCGCGAGGAGCTGGCGGGCCAGGCCGAGGCCCGTCCCGCCCATGGTGAGGGCCTTGGCGAAGACGTCCGCCATGCCGTCGGCGCCGTTGAGCAGCACCATCTGGTCGACGTTCCCGAAGGCGGAGGCGCCCGCGGAGACGATCTCCGGCCACTTCTCCGCCAGCTGCTGGGCGACCACGGCCTCCTGGTTCTCCGCGAGCGCCGCCGCCCGTGCCTTGATCGCCTCGGCCTCCGCCAGACCCTTCGCCCGCGTCGCCTCGGCGACCGCCAGACCCTTGGCGTGCTGCGCGGCGGCCTCCGCCTCACCGGTCAGGCGGGTCGCGGTCGCCTTGGCCGCGCTCGCCAGCTCCGTCTCCTTCGCCTCGGCCTCGGCGGCCGAGATCCGGGCGTCACGCTCGGCCGCGGCCAGCGTCCGGGTCTCGTACGCCATGGCGTCGGCCGGCTTGCGGACCTCCGCCTGGAGCTGCTGCTCCTTGCGGTGGCCCTCCAGCTCGGCGACCCGGGTCTCCTGGACGACGACCTCCTGCCGCGAGGCGGCGTCGGCCAGCGGGCCGGCCTGCCGGGCCCGGGCGGAGGCCTGGTCCCGCTCGGCCTGGTAGCCCGCCTGCAGGATCTCGCTGTCGCGGGTCGCCTCCGACATGCGCGCCGCGGCCTGCTGCTCGGCCTCGGTCGCCCGCCGGTTCGCCTCCGCCTGCGCGATCCGCGCGTCCCGCTGGACGGCGGCCGCGTGCGGTGCGGCCAGGTTCTTGATGTACCCGGTCGGGTCCTCGATCTCGTGGATCTGCAGCGAGTCGACGATCAGCCCGAGCTTCTCCATCTCCGTGCCACAGGCCGACCGCGCCTGCCCGGTCAGCTTCTCCCGGTCACGGATCATGTCCTCGACCGTCAACCCGCCGACGATGGCGCGGAGATGACCGGCGAAGACGATGTGCACCCGCTCCGACATCAGCTTCTGCTGGTCGAGGAAGCGGCGGGCCGCGTTGGCGATCGACACGAAGTCGTCACCCACCTTGAAGATCACCACACCGCGCACCTTCAGCGGAATGCCCTGGTGCGTCACGCACTCCACCGACAGCTGTGTCTCGTTGAGGTCCAGCGACAGCTTCCGCACCGCCTGGACGCCGGGGAGCACGAGGGTCCCGCGACCGGTGACGATGCGGAACCCCATGCCGTCGCCGAGAGCCTCGTTCTTGTGGTTGGAACCGGAGATGATCAGCGCCTCGTTGGGTTCCGCGACGCGCCACATCATTTTGAACACACCGATCAGAACGGCGAGAGCGCCGACGACGACTCCCGCCAGAATGCCGATGCCCATGGACAAGGTCCCCCTTCACCGGAGCCGTGCGGATCCGGTGAAGGGAGTGTGCGCCTGTGGCGGGCGCAGCTCAACGGTTCGGTCAACTGTCGTACGCGGCTGTGACATAGACGGTGCGTGGAGGGAGATGTTCCATGACCATCACGACCGTGCCGACCTCGATCCGCTCCTTCGGCGCGGCGGGGTACGCGAGGAAGTGCTCGGCCCCGCCGCGGATCCGGACGATCACCTCGCCGACGAGGCCGGGGCCGACGGTGCCGGTCACCCGGCCGAGCAGTCCCACCATCGAGCTGTGCATCGACGCGTCGTCCATGCCTGAACGGTACGTCAGATCCAGCCGTCCAGGGCGGACATGAACCCGTCGAACTCGTCCCGGTGGACGGTGTGCCCCGCCCCCTTCACGGTACGGAGTTCGAATCCGCGCTCCGCCAGCATCCGGGCGTGCTCCGGCCGGACCAGAGTGCTCGGATCGGCGAGGGTGACGAGGGAGGGCACCACGGGCCGGACCGGCCAGAGGTCGGCTCCCACGAACGGCGTGAGGCCGTGGGCCGTCCGCTCGTCCCAGTCCCGTACCGACGCCATCTCGACGTCCACGTCCTCGTCCGGCCAGTGCGGGTTGAAGCCCCTGATCTGCTCCCGGGTCATCGACTTGCCCCGGACGAACAGCTCGGCCCGGTAGCCGCAGGGGCCGGCCGCCAGGTGCCAGGCGGGGTCGGAGTACACCGCTCGGGCGGGCGCGAGGCGCTCCACCGCCTGGGCGAGGACGAGTCCGCCGAGCGAGTGGCCGATCGCCAACTCGGCGCCGGAGGAAAGGGTTTCGATCAGGTCGTCGGCGTGGTCCTCCGGGCGGTACGCCTCCGGGCCCGCGGCCCGTTCGCTCGCCCCGTGCCCCCGCAGGTCGACGGCGATCACCCGATAGCCGCGCTCGGCGAGCGCCGGGCCGACCCGGCGCCAGGTGCGGTGGTCGGCCATGATCCCGTGGACGAGCAGCGCCGTCCGGTCACCGGATCCCCAAGTGGTGGTGTGCAGGCGCACGGTGCCGCCTTTCCTGCGGTGCGCGGCGGGCGCCGACCGGGGGGTCGGCGCACGCCGTGGGACGGGGCGCGGCCGACGCGGGTCAGCGCACGCTGCGGATGGGGCGCACGGCCAGCGCGCCGAGTACCGACAGTACGGCCGCGACCAGGAAGAGCGCCGTGTATCCGCCACTCAGCGAGACGATGAGCGAGGCCACGAAGGGGGCGACGATCTGCGGTCCCGCATTGGCGACGTTGAGGACGCCCATGTCCCGGGCCGCGTCCTCGGCCTTGGGCAGCACCATGGTCACCAGGGCGGTGTCGACGGCCATGTAGCAGCCGAAGCCGAGGCCGTTGACGACGGAGAAGGCCAGCATCGCGGTCCAGCTCGCCGAGGCGGCCGGGATGAGCAGCGCGACGGCGGCGAGCACGGCGGAGGCACCGACGAAGAGCTTGCGGCGGTCGAAGCGGTCCGAGAGCCAGCCGCCGAGGACGGTGGAGACCACCATGGCGACCGAGTTCACCGGCATGAGGATCGCCACGGCCTCCTCCGGGCTCAGTCCGGCGGGCAGGTCGGTGTGGTCCTTGAGGATGTACAGCTGGAAGCCGGCCACCGCGAAGTAGCCGAGCACGAGCAGGGCGCGGCCGATGAAGGCCCAGCGGAAGTCGTGCTCCTTCAGGGCGCTGCCGAAGGCCGCGATCTGCTCCTTGACGGGCAGCGCCGCCTTCGGGGGCATGCGCTCCTCACGGGCGCAGCCGGTGAAGAGCACGGCGGTGGCGGCGACGATCGCGCCGAGAACGAGGTAGCCGGTGCGGTAGTGCTCGGAGAAGGCCGCGCCGAGGAGCGCGCCGATCGTGGAGCCGATGGGGAGGCCGAGACCGACGGCGGCCGAGGCCTTGCCGCGGGCGGCCATGGGGACGCGGTCGGGGACCACGGAGGTGATGGCCGCCTGGTAGATGTTCATGACGGCCTGCCCCAGGCACCAGGCGATGGTGACCAGCAGGATCGTGTGGACGCTGCCGAGGAGCAGCATCACGGGGAGGGCGAGCAGACCGCCGGCGAGGATCCACGGGTTGCGGCGGCCCGAGCGGTCCGAGAGGGCGCCCGCGACCGGGTTGAAGACGGTGGCGAAGATCGCGGATATGCCGGAGACGAGGCCGAAGTTCGCCACCTTGTCGGCGGGGTCGATGGCCTGGATCTGGAGCGCGAGGAGCATGCCGGGGACGCCGATGTACAGCGCGTACATGGCGGTGTTGCCGGCGAGCAGCAGGGGCAGCAGGCCGCGCGTCGGCCGAGGGCCCGTGGGGGAGTCGGCGGTGCCGGTGGCGGGGGAGGAAAGGGCCACTTTGCCCTCCTGGAGAGATCGCCCGATGCGGGGGCGAGAAGCGGATGAAGCGATAGGGTTACACGTGTCAGTGACACGTGTGGGCATTGTGTAGCACCCATATCCGGCCATCCGCCAGACCCTCGGCCGGATTGGTCTGGAAAGATGCCGGATCGATGACTCAGCCAACCGAACAGAACCCCGAACGCCCCACCGGGCGCGCGGTCCCGACCAGCGCCGACGTCGCCCGCCTCGCGGGCGTCTCCCGGGCCACCGTCTCGTACGTCCTGAACAACACCTCGGCCGTCCGCATCAGCGAGCCGACCCGGCAGCGGGTGCGCGAGGCGGCCGAGGAGCTGGGCTACGTCCCGCACGCCGCCGCCCGCAGCCTGCGCGCCGGCCACAGCCGCATGGTGCTCCTCCCGAGCTCCCACGTCCCCGTCGGGCCGCTCTACAGCCAGTTCTTCAACGACTTCCAGTGGGCCCTGCGCCGTCTCGACTACACGGTCGTGCAGTACGGCAGCGTCGGCCTGGAGGCCGAGGAGGCCGCCCGCGCCTGGGCCGAGCTGCGGCCGGTGGCCGTGGTCTCCCTCGGCGAGATCGAGCTCACCGGGCAGGGCGTCGAGATCCTCAAGCGCTCCGGGGCCCGGGCCGTGATCACCCTCGGCACCCGGCGCGTCGAGGGCACCCACGCCCTCGTCATGGACCAGGGGCGGATCGGCGAGGTGGCCACCGAGCACCTCCTGGAGACCGGCCGGCGCCGGATCGGCGTCGTCGTGCCCGAGGAGCCGGGCCTCACCATGTTCTCCGGACCCCGCCTGGAAGGCGCGCGCCGCGCCGCCGAGGGCGCCGGCGCCACCGTCGTACCCCTGCCGCTGCGGTACGAGGAGGAGTCGGCGGACGCGCTCGCCGCGCGGTGGCGCGAGCTCGGGCTCGACGGCGTCTTCGCGTACAACGACGAGTACGCCATGCTCCTGATGCGCTCGCTCCAGGACGCCGGGATCGCCGTGCCCGAGGAGACCGCCGTCATCGGCGCCGACGACCTGCTCCTCGGCCGGCTCCTGCGGCCCCGGCTCAGCACCGTGCGCGTCGACATGGTGGTCGGCCGCGAGCTGGCCGAGCTGGTCGACCGCGCCGTACGCGAACCGGACGCCGCGCCCCTCTCCCGCGACCTGCTCGACTCGCGGGTGGTCCGGCGGGAGTCCAGCTGAGGCGGCCCGCCGCCCGGGACGTCGTCCGGAGCGCCGGCGGCGGGCCGGGCCGTCCAGGGGAGGTCGGCGGCGGGTCCGGCTCGGAGCCATGTGCGGCGTCCAGGGGAGGCCGGCCGCGGGCCCGGCTCGGGCGGGCGCGGCTCCTGCCGAGCGCTTAGCTTCGGTGCATGAGCAACGTTCCGAAGCGGTTCGAGATCCTGCTGGTGCCCGAGCACGTCGAGGACCGCGGCGGCGCCGCCGTCGCGGACAGCGCCGTCCGCACGGCCGTCGTCGAGGCCACCGGGCGGCACGGCGAGACGGGCTACCCGATCTACGAGGGACACGGCATCCGCGCCGACATCGACCCCGAGACGCTCACGGTCGAGGCGCTGCTCGTCGACGGCCGCGAGCTCGACTACGGCCTCACGGCCCTGGTCCGCCCCTCCGCGCCCCACTAGGGCCTGTCGGCTCACCAGGCCCGTCCGACCTGCGGCCCCTTCGCGGCCCACCAGGGCCCGTCCGACCGCCGCCCCTCCCCGGTGTCCCGAAGCGGCCCGTTGACACGGCGGGCCGTCCGGCAGAGACTCTGCGCGCCCGATCGGGCGAAGATTGATTCACCAGGCGAACAGAGTCGTTCCGAAGGTCACGTGGGAGAGAACCGATGAGCATCCGCGACGTCTACATCGTCGACGCCGTCCGCACCCCGATCGGGAAGTTCGGAGGCGCCCTCGCCTCCGTCCGCCCCGACGACCTCGCTGCCCACGTGGTCCGCGCGCTCGTCGACCGCTCGCCCGCGCTCGACCCCGCGCGCGTGGACGACGTCTACTTCGGCGACGCCAACGGCGCGGGCGAGGACAACCGCGACGTCGCGCGCATGGCCGTCCTCCTCGCCGGACTGCCCGTCACCGTCCCCGGCGTCACCGTCAACCGCCTCTGCGGCTCCGGCCTCGAAGCCGTCATCCAGGCCGCCCGGGCCATCGCCCTCGGCGACGCGTCCGTCGCGATCGCGGGCGGCGTCGAGTCGATGTCCCGCGCCCCCTGGGTGCTGCAGAAGCCCGAGCGGGCCTTCCCCGCCGGCCACCAGCAGCTCCACTCCACGACCCTCGGCTGGCGCATGACGAACCCGAAGATGCCCGCCGAGTGGACTGTCTCCCTGGGCGAGGGCGCCGAGCTCGTCGCCGACAAGCACGGCATCACCCGCGAGCAGCAGGACACCTTCGCCCTCGCCAGCCACCGCAAGGCCGCCGAGGCCTGGGCGAAGGGCCTCTACGACGACGAGGTCGTCCCCTACCCCGGCGTGGACCTCACCCGCGACGAGTGCATCCGCGACACCACGTCCATGGAGGCCCTCGCCAAGCTCAAGCCCGCCTTCCGCCCCGAGGGCGGGACCGTCACCCCGGGCAACTCCTCGCCGCTCAACGACGGCGCCGCCGCCCTGCTCCTCGTCGACGAGGACGGGCTGCGCGAGACCGGCCGCGAACCCCTCGCCCGGATCCGTACCTCCGCCGTCACCGGGATCGAGCCCCAGCTCTTCGGCCTCGGCCCCGTCGCGGCGGTCCGGCGGGCCCTGGAGAAGGCCGGACGCTCCTTCGCCGACCTCACGACCTTCGAGCTCAACGAGGCCTTCGCGGCCCAGTCGCTCGGCTGCCTCGCGGAATGGCCGGAACTCGACCCCGACATCGTGAATCCTCGCGGTGGAGCGGTTGCGATCGGCCACCCGCTGGGCGCGTCCGGCGCCCGCCTCGCCGGATCGGTGGCCCACCAGCTCGCGGCGGCCGGCTCCGGCACGGGCCTCGCGGCCCTCTGCATCGGCGTCGGCCAGGGCCTCGCGCTGGTCCTGGAGCGCTGAGCCCGCTCGGCCGAAGGCCGGACGACACGCGAGGGGGGTACGGGAGGCTCTCCCGTACCCCCCTCGCGGTGGGTCACTTCGCCTGCGCGTCCTCGATGGACTTGCGGACCTCGTCCATGTCCAGCTTGCGGGCCTGCCCGATCACGTCCTCCAGGGCGTTCTCCGGCAGCGCGCCCGGCTGCGCGAACACGGCCACGTTGTCACGGACGATCATCAGCGTCGGGATCGAGCGGATCTCGAACGCCGCGGCCAGCTCCTGCTGCGCCTCGGTGTCCACCTTGGCGAAGACGAGATCCTGGTGCCGCTCCGACGCCGCCTCGAAGACCGGGCCGAACTGACGGCAGGGACCGCACCACGAAGCCCAGAAATCGATGAGCACGAACTCGTTCCCGCTCACGATCTCGTCGAAGTTGTCCTTGGTGAGCTCTACGGTGCTCATACTGCCTACCTTTCGGGTCCTCTGGCGTGGTCCTCACGGTCCCCTGGGGACTCGCCCGGCACAACGGCGTATCGAGCCGCGCTATTCCGCACGGCTGCCACCAGACTGGGACCCATGACGCGAACGGTGGAAGACGAGCACAGCTACGACGTCGTGGTGATCGGCGCGGGCCCGGTCGGAGAGAATGTCGTCGACCGGGTCCGGGCCGGCGGCCTCACCGCGGCGATCGTCGAGAGCGAGCTGATCGGCGGCGAGTGCTCGTACTGGGCGTGCATGCCCAGCAAGGCACTGCTCCGTCCCGCGATCGCCCGCTCCGACGCCCGCAAGGTCGCGGGACTGCGCGAGTCGGTCTACGGTCCGCTGGACGCGATGGAGGTCTTCGCCCACCGGGACAAGGTCGTCGGCCACTGGAAGGACGAGGGCCAGCTCGACTGGCTCGACTCGATCGACGTACGGGTCTTCCGCGGCCACGGCAGGCTCCACGGGCCGCGCCGGGTCGAGGTCACGGGCCCCGAGGGCGAGCGTCATGTGCTGACCGCCCGGCACGCGGTCGCCGTCTGCACCGGCACCCGCGCCCTCCTCCCCGAACTGCCGGGACTGCCCGCCGCGCATCCCTGGACCAGCCGCGAGGCGACCAGCTCCGACCGGGTGCCCGAGCGGCTGATCGTGGTCGGCGGGGGAGTGGTGGGCGTGGAGATGGCCACCGCCTGGCAGGCCCTCGGCGCGAAGGTGACCCTGCTCGTACGGGGCGGGGGGCTGCTGCCGCGCATGGAGCCGTTCCTCGGCGAGCACGTGGCCGCCGCGCTCACCACCCGTGGCGCGGACGTCCGTACCGGCGTCTCGGTGAGCGCGGTGGTACGCGACGGGGGCACCGGCCCGGTCACCGTGGTCCTGGAGGGCGGCGACCACGTCGAGGGCGACGAGGTGCTCTTCGCGACCGGCCGCAAGCCCCGCACCGAGGACATCGGCCTGGAGACGGTCGGTCTGACACCGGGCGCCTGGCTCGACGTCGACGACAGCCTCCGCGTCACCGGCAACGACTGGCTCTACGCCGTCGGCGACGTCAACCACCGCGCGCTCATGACCCATCAGGGCAAGTACCAGGCCCGGATCGCGGGCGCCGCGATCGCCGCCCGCGCGCACGGCGACGACTCCCTGGACACCGGGCGGTGGGGTGCGCACGCGGCCACAGCCGACCACGCGGCCGTGCCACAGGTGGTGTTCACCGACCCCGAGGCGGCCTCCGTCGGGCTCACGCTGGCCGAGGCGGAGCGCGCCGGGCACCGGGTCCGGGCCGTGGACCTCGACATGCGGTCCGTGGCCGGGGCCGGACTCTACGCCCAGGGATACCGGGGACACGCCCGGATGGTCGTGGACCTCGAACGGGAGGTGGTCCTCGGCGCCGCCTTCGTCGGGCCCGGCATCGGGGAGCTCCTCCACTCGGCGACGGTCGCCGTCGCGGGCGAGGTGCCGATCGCCCGCCTGTGGCACGCCGTCCCCGCGTATCCGACGCTGAGCGAGGCGTGGCTGCGGCTCCTGGAGGCGTACCGGGGCTGAGGCCTGACCCGGGTTTGAGAGCCCGTCACTCCCCTTCGTTCTCATCGGTGTTGACGGGGACCAGGGCGCGTGCCGCCGAGCGCGCCGCCTCCAGAGCGGGCCGGGGATCCCGGCCGGGCTCCTGGCCGAGCACCACCCGGGTGCTCAACCCGTCGAGCAGGGCCAGGAGTTCGGAGGCGCGGGCGCCGGCGTCCAGCGGGGCGAAACGGCGACGCGCCACGCCCGCCGCGAGCAGCGCCTCCAGGTCCTGCTGCCAGCCCGTGTCCAGTTCGGCCTGTGCCTCGCGGAGCGCGGCGTTGCCGGGGGTGCGGGCCCAGAGCTCGATCCAGAGGGTCCAGCGCGGATCGCGCGGGCCGCGCGGGAGGTAGAGCCGGAGGAAGAGGTCGAGCTTGCGCTCGGCCGTGATCCGGCGGGCGAGCAGGGTGCGCCGCTCCTCGGTGAGCGCGGCCTCGCTCCAGCGGAGGGCGGCGAGCAGCAGCAGGTCCTTGCTGCCGAAGTAGTACAGGATGTGGCCGCCGCTGGTGCCGAGCCGCTCGGCGAGCGCCGACATCGTGAGGGATGCGAGGCCGTTCTCGGCGATCGCCGCCATGGCCTCCTCCAGCATCCGTTCCTGGGTGACGTGTCCGTCCCGCCGTCGTGCCGCGCCTGCCACCGCCGCCGTCCCCAGTCCTGTCGTTCCGCGTTCCGCTTCCTTCGGGACCGACCTTAACCGCAACCGCCGAAGGGCTTGACGTGGCCGGAACTCATCCCACATCTTGAATGCCGTTCTAAGACTTAGAACGGCATTCAAGATCGATCCACGACAGGAGTGCGGTGTGCTCGAACACGAGACGGCGCCCGTGACCACGGGCCGGACAGCGACCGACGAGGTCTTCCAGGTCGAGGAACACGGAATCGACCCCATCCCCGACGCCGAACGGCACGGCGGGGCCAAGGACGTCTTCTGGCTCTGGTTCGGCTCGAACCTGACCTTCACCTACGTCATCAACGGCGCCCTCGCGGTCGCCTTCGGACTCTCCTTCTGGCAGGCCACCGCCGTCGTCGTGCTCGGCGGCCTCTCCTTCCTCGCCATCGGCGCGGCCGGACTCAGCGGCGTGCGCACCGGCACCGCCACCCTCGTCATCTCCCGCGCCGCCTTCGGCCGCCGCGGGAACTGGCCCGCCGGCCTGCTGAACTGGATCGTCAGCATCGGCTACACCGTCGTCAACACCGTCGTGGGCACCCTCGCCCTCGAAGCGTTCTTCGGCGACCTCGGCTGGGACGGCGGACACACCGCCCGTGCCCTCGCGCTCGCCGTCACCCTCGCGCTGACCTTCGCCGTCGCCCTCTGGGGCCACGCCACCGTCCAGTTCGCCGAACGCTGGATGGCGTACGTCCTCGCCGCCGGCTTCGCCGCCCTGCTCGTCCTCGTCCTGCCCGGCGCCGACACCGCCGCCCCCTCCGCCGCGCCCGGCGCCTCCGGCTGGAGCCTCGCCTTCGTCGTCATGCTCGCCGGCCCCTTCTCGTACCTCCCCATGCCCGCCGACTACACCCGCTACCTGCCCCGCACCACCAGCCTCAAGGCGGTCACCTGGAGCGGCGCCCTCGGCGGCTTCGTCTCCTCCGTCGCCCTCGGCGTCGCCGGCGTGGCCGCCGCGACCCAGGCCGACATGACCGACGCCGTCGCCGGCACCGAGAGCCTCCTCCCCGGCTGGTTCCAGCCCCTCTTCCTCGCCCTGGTCCTCGGCGGCTCCGTCACCAACTCGATCATCACGCTCTACTCGTCGAGCCTGAACCTCCAGGTCCTCGGCATCCCCTGGAGCCGCGCCCGGGCCATCGTCATCAGCGCGGCCGTCACCGCCGTCGGCTCCCTCGGCGCCCTCTTCCTCACCGACTTCACCACCTCACTCCTCTCCTTCCTCTCCCTCCTGATCATCGTCTTCGCCCCCTGGGGCGGGGTCTTCCTCGCCGACATGGTGCTCCGCCGCTGCACCTACGACTCCGCCGGCCTGCACGCGGACACGGGCGGCGCCTACTGGTACCGCTCCGGCTGGCACCCCGCCGGCATGACCGCGCTCCTCGCCGGCCTCGTCTTCTCCGCGCTCACCTGCGACTCCGAGCTGTGGACCGGCCCCCTCGTCGCGCCGCTCGGCGGCGCGGACCTCACGCTCCTCGGCGCGGTCGTCTCCGCCCTGGTGTACGTGCTCCTCGCCCGCGGGCGCGTCACCCCCGTCCCGTAACCCCTCTCGTACGACACGGAGTTCCGCCCCATGAACCGCACCGCCCCCGCCGACCTCGTCCTCACCGGGGCCCGCATCCACACCGTCGACCCGGCACTCCCCGAAGCCCAGGCACTCGCCGTCCGCGCCGGCCGCATCGTCTGGATCGGCGCCGACGCCGAAGCGGCCGAGTGGACGGGAGCCGACACCCGGATCCTCGACGCCGGCGGGCGGCTCGTCCTGCCCGGCTTCGTCGACGCCCACAACCACGTCCGCCTCGGCTCCGACGACGCCTGCGTCCAGCTCGCCGGCGCCCGCACCCTCGACGAGATCCACACACGCATCCGCACCTGGCACGAGGCCCACCCGGACGCCGCCTGGATCGAGGCCGAGGCCTTCGACTACTCCGCGATCCCCGACGGACGGATGCCCACCGCCGCCGACCTCGACCCGGCCACCGGAGACACCCCCGCCCTCGTCCTCAGCTACGACGTCCACACCGCCTGGCTCAACACCGCCGCCCTCCGCCGGCTCGGCGTCGACCGCGACCACACCGACCTCCCCTACGGGCGGGCCGTCACCGACCCCGCCACCGGTGAGCCCACCGGGTTCGTCAAGGACTTCGCCGTCAAGGGCCTCTCCCGCGAGGGCCACCGCGCCCTGCGCGAGCTCGGCCTCCCCTGGGCCTCCACCGACCGGCAGTACGGAAGGCTCGCCAAGAGCCTGGACGACGCCATCGGCTACGGCATCACCACCGTCGTCGAACCGCAGAACTCCCTCGACGACCTCGCCCTCTTCGACCGTGCCCGCGCCGAGGGCCGGCTGCGCTCCCGGATCGTCGCCGCGCTCTTCCACCCGCGCGGCACCACCGAGGCGGACCTCGACGCCTTCGAGACGGCCGCCGACGAGTACGCCGACGACCGGCTGCGGGTCGGTCCGCTCAAGCTGTACATCGACGACGTCGTCGAACCCCGCACCGCCGCCCTCCTGGAGCCGTACGCCGGCTGCTCCCACCACCGCGGCGACACCTTCTACCCGCCCGAGGAGTTCGCCGAGCTGCTCACCCGGCTCGACGCGCGCGGCTTCCAGTGCTTCGTCCACGCGACCGGCGACCGGGGCATCCGCACCGTCCTCGACGCCGTCGAGCGGGCCCGCGCCGTCAACGGCCCGCGCGACGCCCGCCACCAGGTCGTCCACGTCGAGTGCCTCGACCCTGCCGACACCCCGCGCTTCGCCGAGCTCGGCGTCGTCGCCTGCATGCAGCCCCGGCACGCCGCCCCCGACATCGCGGGACCCGGTCAGGACTGGGCCGAGAACGTCGGCCCCGAGCGCTGGCACAAGGCCTGGCCGCTGCGCAGCCTGCACGCGGCCGGCGCGGTGCTCGCCCTCTCCAGCGACTGGAACGTCGCCGAGATGGACCCGATGGTCGGCATCCACGCCGCCGTCACCCGCCGGCCGCCGGGCGGTGGCGAGGCCTGGACGGCGGGCGAGACGATCGACGTCGCGACCGCCGTCGAGGGCTACACGATGGGCTCGGCCCACGCGAACTTCCTGGAGCACGAGCGGGGCTCGCTGACCGTGGGCAAGCTGGCCGACTTCGTCGTCCTCTCCCGCGACATCCTGCGCATCGCCCCGGAGGAGATCCCGGGCACGGTGGCGGAGACGGTCGTGGTGGGGGGCGAGGTGGTCGTGGACCGACGGTAGGCCGGTCCCGCTCAGTGCCCGTCGTCGCCGGACTCCACCGCCATGCGCCGTTCGAAGCTGCGGCCCGCGTCGCCCGACTCGTACACCCCGTCCTGGGTGGCGACGAGCAGCCGGCGGGCGTCCACGGCGGTGAGCGCCTGCGGGGCGCCGCCCGGCACCGGTGCCACCCGGGTCCAGGAGGTGCCCCCGGCCGTCCCCCGGTGGAGGACGCCGTCCGGGTCGATGCCGAAGAGGGCGTCGGGGGCGGCCCACGAGACGTACGCGAGGACCCGCTCGGAGGCCGGGGCGAAGCTCCGGCCTCCGTCCGTGGAGCGCACCACGCCGGTCTCGGTGGTGGCCAGGACGGTGCCGGGGGCGCTGGGGGAGACGGCGATGTCGAGGGCGCGAAGAGCGGCGCGATCGTCCCAGGTCACGCCGTCGGCACTGACCCGCAGCAGGCCGTTCGCGCTGTCGTAGCCGTAGACGGTGGAGTCGGGCGCGGTGTCGAGCGCGTGGAAGTCGACCTTCCCCGCGAGGGACTTCTCCCGCCAGGTGCGGCCGGAGTCCGCCGAGGCGATGAGCCCGAGGTCGGCGGGCCCGTCGCCGCCGGGTGCCGGGTGCCCGCCGGCGAGGAAGTCGCCCTTCGCGGTGACGGTGAATCCCATGAAGTCGTCACGGCGGTCACCGACCAGGACCGGCCGGCCGTCGGCGTCCGGGCTGTGGAGGCCCTGGTGGGTGGCGACGTAGAGGGTGTCGCCACGCAGCCCGAGGCCGTGGATGTGGCTCAGCGCGGATCCGGAACCGGCGGCGTCGGCGGGGGCCGGATCCTCGGAGGAACAGGCGGTCAGGGTCAGGGCGAGGGCGGCGGCGGTGAGGGCGGCGCCGAGGGTGGTGGCCGGGCGGCCGGAGAAGTACGTCTTCATCGTTCTTTCGCCAGGGGTACGGGAGGCACGGGGCGCTACGGCAGGGTCGGCACGGAGCGCGACGGCGGGGGAGGCTCGGGCGCTACGGCGGGGGCGGCCCGTCCACGGGAGGGACGGGCCGCCTGGGAGCCGGGCCGGGCCGGGACGGGCCGCCTGGGAGCCGGGCCGGGCCGGGCCGGGCCGGATCAGAGCCGGTCGAGGATCTTCTTCAGCTGGGCGACCTCGGCGGACTGGGTCCGGACGACGTCGTCGGCGAGCTTCTTGGCCGTGGCGTTGCCGCCGCTCTTCTGCTCGTCCTTCGCCATGGCGACGGCGCCGTCGTGGTGCGCGATCATCAGCTCGGCGAACTTCCGGTCGAAGGCCTTGCCCTTGGCGGCGGCCAGGTCCTTCATGTCCTGGTCGGACATCATCCCGGCCATGCCGTGGCCGGAGCCGTGCCCGGCGGACTCGGGCTTGCCCCAGCCCTTCAGCCAGGCCTTCATCTTCTGGATCTCCGGGTCCTGGGCCTGCTCGATCGCGGCGACCAGCTTCTTGACCTCGGGGTCCTCGGCCCGGCCGTCGGCGAGCTTCGCCATCTCCAGGGCCTGCTCGTGGTGGGGGATCATCATCTGCGCGAACATGACGTCCGCGTCGTTGAAGTCGCCGGGGGCGGAGTCCGCGCCGGGGGCCGCGGGAGCGGACGCCGAGGTGGAGGCGGACGACGTGGCGGACGTACCGCCGTGGTCCATCCCGCTCATGCCGTCGTCGGTGCCACAGGCGGTGAGCAGCAGTCCGGCCGCGGCGAGGACCCCAGCGAGCGCGAGCTTGCGGGGGGTGCGGTTCGTTCGGTTCGTGCGGTGGGTGAAGGCACGCATGGTGATACCTCGTGTGCTGTGTGTGCGTACGGAGGGACGACCGGAGGCGCGCGAAGCACGAGTGAGTGACCCGTGTCGTGCGCGTCGGGTTCGGTCTAGATCCGCAGGACGGACAGCCGTGCGAGGTCCGGGGGACGTGGGGGAGGGGCGTGCGGCCCGAGCGCGGGGGTGAGCCGCGCGAGGAGGAGGGTCAGCCAGTCGGGGCGGCGTCCGAGCGCGGCCCGCAGGAGCCCCGCGAGCAGCCAGGCGCCGAGGACGGCCACGCAGAGGGTGGTCATGTCCATCCCCGTACCCGGCTCGTGTTGGGCGTCGGAGCTGTCGCCGTGGTGCGCGGCGCCGGCCTGCGCCGGGGTGCCGTGGTGAGAGGCGGTGGAGGTGTCCATGCCGCCGCCGGAGCCCTCGGGGTGCCCCACCGCGTGCATCAGGAACACGCCGAGCGCGAGCACGACGACGAGCAGGAGGTGCCCGATGGCACCTCCTGCTCGTCTGCCGCGTTCCGCTCGGTGTGCGCGCACGATTCAGGGCCTCCTGGCCCCGACGATACCGTGCGGGGGTATCAGTCGCGCGTCAGGACGGGAGCTCGCCCGTCATGGCGGCGGCCAGCCGCAGGTGCGGCGCGGCCTCGTCGCGGCGGCCCTGGCGCTCCAGGGTGCGCCCGAGCATCAGCCGGGCGTAGTGCTCGACCGGGTCGCGCTCCAGGACGGCGCGCAGCTCGGCCTCGGCGCGGGAGAGCTGCGCGGAGTGGTAGTAGGCCCGGGCGAGGAGGAGCCGCTGGGCCGTCTGCTCCGGGTGTTCGGCGACGAGACCGCTGAGGATGCGGATGGCGGTTCCGTACTCCTTCGCCTCGAAGAACAGCTGCGCGCGGTCCCAGCGTTCCCCGGCCGTTCCGAACTCGTAGTACGTGTCGCTCACTTGCTCTCCCTTTCCGGGGCTCCCGATCTGCCACCCTGGGGGGTGGTCGATCACGTCAACACCGCCGGTTAGTTGAACATTCCACCAAGGATGGGTTGAGCGTCATGAGCAATCTCGATCGTCAGGCCACGCTGACCGTGTGCGGCGGCCGCGGCTTCGTCGTCGCCGAACCCGTACGGGAGCTCCTCAGCCCCCGCCGCGTCCAGCTCGGCGAGTCGACCGAGGTCCGCCGACTGCTCCCGAACCTGGGCCGCCGCATGGTCGGAGCCTGGGCCTTCGTCGACCACTACGGCCCCGACGACATCGCCGACGAGCCCGGCATGCAGGTCCCTCCCCACCCGCACATGGGTCTGCAGACCGTCAGCTGGCTCCACGAGGGCGAGGTGCTGCACCGCGACTCCACCGGCAGCCTGCAGACGATCCGCCCGCGCGAACTGGGGCTCATGACCTCCGGCCGGGCGATCTCGCACTCGGAGGAGAGCCCCCGGCCGCACGCCCGCTTCCTGCACGGCGCGCAGCTCTGGGTCGCCCTCCCCGACGCCCACCGGCACGTCGAGCCGCACTTCGAGCACCACGCCGACCTGCCCCGCGTCACCGCGGCCGGCCTCACCGCCACCGTGATCCTCGGCGCGCTCGACGGTGCCGCCTCGCCGGGCACCACGTACACCCCGATCGTCGGCGCCGACCTCGCCCTCACGGCGGGCACCGAGACGAACCTCCCCCTGGAGCCCGACTTCGAGTACGCGGTCCTCGCCATGTCCGGCGAGGCCCGGGTCGACGGCGTCCCCGTCCTGCCCGGCTCGATGCTCTACCTGGGCTGCGGCCGCACGGAGCTCCCCCTCCACGCCCTCTCGGACGCGGGCCTGATGCTCCTCGGCGGCGAGCCCTTCGAGGAGGAGCTCGTCATGTGGTGGAACTTCGTGGGCCGCACGGACGAGGAGATCCGCGTGGCGCGGGAGGCGTGGATGACCGGCGACCGCTTCGGCGAGGTCAAGGGGTACGACGGCGACCGTCTGGACGCCCCGGAGGTGCCGCCCACGCAGCTGAAGGCGCGGGGGCGGGTGCGCTGAGCCCGGCTTTCTCGCCGCCCTGTCGATGGCGGGAGCAGGGACGCCGGACCAGGCCCTTGGCTATCCCCGGCTATCCCCGATGGAGCCTGTCAACGGTCGGACCGACGGCGCCGGGGCAAGCCCCCAGCCGTGCCCCGTGACAGGGCTGGGGGCTCGTTTCGGAGAGACAGCAGGTGTCAGTCGGCCGCCTTCACCTTGGCGGCGGTCGCCGGGGGCTTGAGCTGGACCCAGCCGGCCTTGCTCGGTGCGCCCTCCTCGTTGAGGAGGAAGAGCATGTAATGGCCGGGCGGGGCCGCGGCGGCGGTCGGCGGGGCCTGAAGCTCCAGGAAGTTGCCGCTGCGGCTCTTGATGCGCAGTTCGAGGTGACGCTGGCTGGTGTTGATCGAGTGGGTCGAGGTGGTCGGGGCCAGCAGCACGGCGCGGGTGACTTCGTTGGGTGTGCTGGTGCTCACCGTGATCTTCTCGTTGTAGCCGACGCTCGGGTTGAAGATCAGACCGAGCGAGGGGCGGCTGCCCTGGTGGAGGTAGGCCGGCTCGTAGATCTCGATGCTGCCGTTGTTGTTGTCATTGATGTCGGGGTCGTTGGCGAGCTGCTGGAGTTCGTCGCCCGTGATCATGACACGGCCGTCCGGGAGGACCACGCCGTTGGAGTGGTAGCCGCGCGGCAGCCGCTGGATGGGGCCGAGCTTCCAGTCGCCGTTCTCGTCGCGCAGTTCGACCTGGCGGTACTTCAGGTCGGCGTTGGGGTTGTACGGTCCGTTGCCGTAGTCGCGGATGTCGAAGGCGCCGTTGACGGTGAGCAGATTGCCGTTCGGCAGGAGCAGGGTGTCGTCCTGGGTGCGGCCGAAGGCGCGGGGCTTCTCTGTGTTCCACTTGCCGCCGGCCAGGCGGTAGGTGTTCGGGTCGTTGCGGTCGCCGCCGAGGACCAGGACCGAGTCGGGGCCTCTGAAGCCGGCCGGCAGGGGGACCGCGGAGCCGTAGTTGCGCCTCCACTCCCCACCATCAGGGCCAGGCTTGGCCTTGTTGACGTCCGGGCGGTCGGGCAGGTCGGTCTTGGTGTCGGCGGCGGTGTCGAAGAGCCATTGCTGGTCCACGGAGCGGCCGAGTCCGTAGATCTTCCCGTCGCGCAGCGAGAACAGGTGCGGATAGTCCCACTTGAACGGGGCCTCGGTCTTGAGCTTGTCCACCCCCCAGCCGATCGGCTTGGTCGACTTGTCGAAGGGCACCTGGCGGCTCGCGTCGGGGAAGCGCTCGACGACCGGGGTGGGGGTGCCCCAGCCGAGCTCCGACTGGCCGGACATGATCACCTGACGTCCGTCGGCGCCGGTGACCACGCTGGGGTACCAGCGGCCGACGGACATGTCCTTGTTGAGGTACCAGTCCTCCGCCCAGGGGTCGAAGACCAGGCTCAGCTTGGCGCCGCTGCCTCCGTTGCCGCCGAGGTTGCCGCCGAAGACGCCGAGCATGCCGTTGGGCAGGAAGGAGTGGCCGGCGCAGAAGAACGGGGCCGGGCGGGGTTCGTTCTTGCCGTCGGGCATGTTGACGACCGGTGGCTTCTTCTCGGTGAACGCGTCGGGACCGGTCCCCTTGGCGGGGTCCCAGATCCAGGCCCGGCCGGCGTTCTGCTTGCCGATCGTGTCGGTGGGGGCGGGCTCCTTCTGCGGGTTGACCTCGATCCGCTCGAAGGAGAACAGCAGGACCTTGCCGGTGGGCAGCAGTGCGACGTGGGCCGCGAAGTCCGGCGACTGGAAGTACTCCTGGAACCGGCCGAACTCGGCGGCGTCGAAAGACGCGTTGGCCTTCTCCTGGGAGGCGGTCAGCGACTTGAGCCGCTCCGTACGGGTGGTCTGCGGGTACTCGCCGACATCGGCCAGGGCCTTCCGGGTACGGGCGTGCTCCTCGGCGTGCTCCTTGCCGAGCGTCGCCGCCTCGTCCGGGTCGACGGTGACCGGCGCGGTCGCCGCTCGGGAGGCGGGGCCGTAGGGAAGGGCGTCGCCCCCCTCGTCGTGACCGGTGTGGGCCAGTACGGGGCCTGCCGACGCCAGGGCCATGGACGCGGCCATCGCGGTGGCGGCGCAGACCGAGATCGCCGTGGCGAGCCTCCGGCGGGCGGGCAGGGGCGGATTACTGCGGGACATGGGACTCCTTGCTGCAGAGAGGAGGGCGCAGCGGTTCGACTGGGGACGCATCGGAGGGCGGGCTGCGCCGGGACTGCCACACGTTCACACACAGTGACGAGCTTCAGTGTTTCGGCGTATCAACCGGCTGTCGCCCTGAGGCCCGCAGCCGGGTGATCCCGTGCGCCGAAAGCGCCTCTTCGCGCCCCATGCGCCCCCCCGACCAGCGCGTTTGTGGTCAACAAACGGGTGACGGGGGGCTCCATCGGTCCGGTCTGTCCGTGGAAGGGCATACGAGTACTGCGTACTTCGATGATGACTCCGCGCGACATCGGGCGTGGAGGTGTCGATCTCCTGGAGGGAACATGGTGGACGATCTCAAGCTGCGTGAGAGCGACGACATCCAGGGCGATGTGATCGCCGGCTTCAAGAAGGACCAGATGACCCTGCTGTTCCTCAAGTTCGAGGACGCGGCGAGGGCGCGTACCTGGGTCAAGGCCCTGGAACCGCAGATCTCCACGACGAGACAGGTGGCGACCTTCAACGCCGCCTTCAGCAAAGCCAGGAAGGCCTCGGAAGGCGACGACCCCAAGACGCTGAAGGCCACCTGGATCAACGTGAGCTTCACCTGTGCGGGTCTGCGGGAGCTGACCGGAAAGGACCCTCTGCCCTCCGTCAAGCCCGGCAGCGGCCTGGAGGCGTTCAAAGAGGGCTCGGACAAACGGGCGCTCGGGGACACCGGTGACAGCTCGCCGGGGATGTGGCTCTTCGGCAACGGCAAGGGGCAGGTCGTCCACGCCGTGCTCACCGTCGCGTCCGACACCGTCCAGGACCTCCAGGCGACGGTCAGGCAGCAGCGTGAGGCCTGCGCCGCGGCCAAGATCGTGATCGTGTTCCAGCAGGACGCCGCCACACTGCCCGGAAGCCGGAGAGGCAAGGAGCACTTCGGTTTCAAGGACGGCGTCAGCGAGCCCGGCGTGATCGGCTTCGACGAGCCGGACCCCGTCAAGCCCGAGTACGTCAAGGGCCATCACGGCACCCGGCTGATCCCGCCCGGCGAGTTCGTCGTCGGCCACGACCGGGTCGGCGGCGTGCCGCACGAGACACCCGAATGGGCCGACAACGGCACCTTCCAGGTGGTGCGGCGGCTGGGGCAGGACGTCCCGGGCTTCTGGTCCCAGGTCGCCGGGCAGTTGAAGGTGCTCAAGCAGGCCAAGGTGGTGCCGCCCGAGGCCACCTCGGAGTGGCTGGCCGCCCGCCTCGTCGGCCGGTGGCGGTCCGGCACCCCCGTCGCCACGTGCCCCAACGCCGACAGGCCCTCCAACGCACTGGCCGGCGACGACAACGACTTCGGCTACCGCAACGACCCCGAGGGCTTCATCACCCCGCTCTTCTCGCACCTGCGCTGCACCAACCCCCGGGACGGTCTGCAGGAGAAGCCCGGTGATCCGCCGTTCGACGAGAATCCGGTGATGGACCGCCGCCGGATCATCCGCCGCGGCGCCCCGTACGGCGCGCCCTTCGACCCCGCCTCGGAGGGGCCCGGCGGGCCCGACGAGAAGCGCGGCCTGCTCTTCGTCTGCTACCAGTCGGACCTCGTGCAGCAGTTCGAGTTCATCCAGAAGGCGTGGATCGACAGCCCGGACTTTCCACCCAACCGGACCAACAAGCCGGGCCCCGACGGAATGGTCGGGGCCGCCGGCAAGGTCAGCTACGAGACCCCCGGCAAGACCACTCAGCTGAGCCTGAGTCAGTTCGTCGTCACCGAGGGGTCCGTCTACGCCTTCGTACCCTCGCTGACCCTGCTCCGGCTGCTCGGTGACGGCCGGCTCACCGACAAGCCGCCCGCCGACGTCCGGCCGACCGACGCCTTCCTGCCCATCCCCGACATGCAGCGGGTCGACGGCAAGAGCTGGTACTGGGCGTACGGGACGGGCGGCGACGGTGACGCCGTCTGCCGGACCGTCTCCATCGCCGACGGCGACGAGCACGTGGACGTCCGCGAACGCCCCGACCGGCCGCTGGCGACCTGGCCGTGCTACGCCGGGGTGAAGAAGGTCGACGCGATCCTGCCCGTTCCGGACGAGCAGCGGATCAACGGCCGCAGCCGGTTCTGGCTGTTCCACACCGTCGAAGGCCGACAGGTCTACCGGAAGATCTCCATCGCCGACGGCGCCGAGTCCGGCATCCTGCCAGAGCAAGCCACCGCGATCGACCTCCCGGACCGCTCGCTCTCCGCCTGGGTCTCGTTCAACGGGGTCGAGAGGGTGGACGCCTTCCTGCCGGTCCCCGACATGCAGAGGGTCGACGGCAAGAGCTGGTACTGGGTGTTCCACACCTTCATGGACCGTCAGGTCTACCGCCTCGTCTCGGTCGCCGACGGCAGGATGCACTCGGACAACCTCGAACGCGGCGACCGCAGCCTCGACCTGTGGCGATCGCTGGCCGGGATCACCCGGGTGGACGAATTCCTTGCGGTACCGGACATGCAGCGGATCAACGGCATGAGTCTGTTCTGGGTGTTCCACCAGGACAAGTACCGGATCATCGTGATCCGTGACGGTCATGGCCACGAGGACCAGGTCACGGTCGAGGACCGACCGCTGACGATGTGGAGGTCCCTGACGGGCTGACCGGTCCGCCCCCCCCGAGCGGGTGCCGGACCCGGGTCGGGAGTGCGGCCCGCACCTTCAGTCGAGAGACCGTCCACCGCCGTCCTGGCCCCGATCCTGACGGATCTCCGGATCTCCGGATGCCGGGCGGCGACGGTGTCGGGTCGATCGCCCTGCGCGCCACGCTGGAGGGGCCGGGAACGTCACGGTGCTCATGCTGACCCTTTGGTGACCCCTGGCCGCGTGGCGCGGGAGGCGTGGATGACCGGCGACCGCTTCGGCGAGGTCAAGGGCTACGACGGCGACCGCCTCGACGCGACGGAGGTCCCGGCGACCCAGCTGAAGGCCCGGGGGCGGGTGCGCTGACCTGGGTTTTTCTCCTCGTGGTCGATGGCTGCTCAGGCATGGGCGCCTTCGCCCTGTGCCAGGTGGTCCCCTCCACCCCGTCCTCCTCTTCGGCCGCAGTGAGTCTCGAGCGACCTGCCACGAACGCGCCGATCACGGCGGCGGTGGGCCAACGGCGGTCGCGCGTAGGACTTCGGGTTCGGTGCGGTGGGGAGCGGTCGGTGTGAAGGGTTCGCTCCGATGGCCGCCGCACAGGACAAGGGGCGCGTGATCTGGGCGTTCCGTAGGCTCGTCCTATGAGGCCTGATGTCGAAGTGTTCCTCTGTCGTCTCGCCCGGGAGTTCAGGCCTCGGGTGGAGCAGTCGGCCGATGAACTGCTGCAGGTCATGCGCAGGGAGCTCCCCGAACTGTCGGAGCACGAGGACCTGGCAAAACTGGCGGTGGAGGAGGGCGTCGCACACGTCTCCACGTTCCTGGACGTGCTGGAGCGGCGTCTCGACGTCGCTGATGTGGAGGCGCCGGAGGTTGCCCTGGAGGTCGGCCGCCAGCTTGCACGGCGTGGCGTATCGATCAGCGACTCCCTGCGCACGTACCGACTCGGCCATCTGAGCCTCCTGCAGCAGCTGCAGGAGGAAGCCGCCCGCCTCTCCAGCGACTGGGAGTTGATCAGCGCCGCGACGATCAAGCTGGTCTCCACGGCATTCGAGTACGTGGACCGTGCTTCCGAGCAGATCGTGGCCGTGTACCAGAGGGAGCGTGACCTGCTGCTGCAGCGGCGCCTGATCCTTGCCAACGAGGCGAGCAAGCGGATCGGGACGACGCTGGACACTGTTCGTACGGCCGAAGAACTGGCTGAGGTCGGCACAGACGGGTTCGCCGACGTCGTCACCGTCGATCTGCTCTGTTCCGTTCTTCACGAGGAGGACAGGCGACCGGCGCAGGGCGCACAGGAGCTCCGGCGCATCGCCCACCGGTCGGCGCTCGACGGCCTCCCCGTCTCCGTGGTCGGTGCGGACGAGGTCTTCACCTACCCCACGGGGTCGGAACCGGCCCGCGCACTGGCCACGGGACAGGCCCTCCTGCACCGCACTCCGGTGCCGGGCGCCCCCGCACGGCAGGAGTCACGGGCTCCCGTGCCCGTCCCCGACGGCGGCTCCCCGTTGTCGCTGCCGTTGCGGGCTCGCGGGACCACGCTGGGCCTCACCCAGTTCCTCCGCCGCCGGTCAGCTCCCCCCCTCGACGAGGACGACCTGATCCTGGCCCAGGAGATCGCGGACAGGGCCGCGGTGTCCATCGACAATGCCCGCCGGTACGCCCATGAGCGGGACACGGCCCTCGCGCTCCAGCGCAGCCTGCTGCCCCGGGGCCCTTCACGCCGCGGCCACGATGGGGCGGCTGCGGACGGCTGTCCGTGCCTTCGCGGACATCGACCTGATGCCCGACGAACTGCTCACGCACCTGGACGACGTGGTCATCCGTCTCGGCCGCGAGGAGGAGCGGCATGCCGGAGAGACCAGCGCCACCTGTCTGTACGCGATCTACGACCCCGTTTCGCGGCTGTGCTCGGTGGCCAGCGCAGGCCACCCACTGCCGGCGGTGGCGCAGCCTTCGAGCCCCGGCGGCGACGGTCCGGCTTCCCGGTCGGTGGACTTCCTGGACGTGTCGGTCGGCCCCCCGCTGGGGCTGGGGGGCTTCCCCTTCGAGACGGCACAGTGCGAACTGGCAGAGGGCAGCCTGCTCGCCTTGTACACCGATGGCCTCGTCGCGCATTCCGGCCGCGACGTGGATTCCTCCCTGACGATGCTGCGCGACGTCCTCGGCCAGGGGTCCGATTCGCCGGAGGAGCTATGCGACCAGCTCCTGGCCACGCTGCTCCCCACTCGTCCGGCCGATGACGTGGCCCTTCTCGTGGCGCGTACCCGGGCGCTCGACCACGACCACGTCGCCGTCCTGGACCTTCCTTCCGACCCCGCGGCCGTGTCCGGGGCGCGTCGTTTCACCTCCGACAAGCTGGCCGACTGGGGTCTGGATGAGCTGTCCTTCTCCACGGAGCTGGTGGTCAGCGAGCTGGTGACGAACGCCATCCGATACGGCAGGAGCCCCGTCCAGCTGCGGCTGATCCTTCAGGACACCCTGACGTGCGAGGTCTCGGACGCCAGCAGCACCGCTCCCCACATGCGCCGCGCGCGGACCTTCGACGAGGGCGGGCGCGGCCTGCTGCTGGTCGCGCAGTTCGCCGGGCGCTGGGGCGCCCGGTACCACCGCGAGGGGAAGGTGATCTGGGCGGAACAAGCCCTTCCTTCCGGGTCGCAGTAGCGTCCCTGCCCGTGCGGTGACGACTTCATGTCCTCACTGCGCGGTGTGCGACAAGCGAGCTACCCGCTCGACAACCTCCTCGTCGACGAGGACGCCCGGGCGACGGCCGTGCTCGGCGACCCCCTGTCCGACCTCGGCCGGATGGTCGTCTACAACCGGCTCGGCGAGATCGCCGGCGACGACGTCGGCGTCAGCACCGTCGCGGGCGCCCCCGGCCACCTCACCGAGACCGAGACGATCGAGCGGTACGCCGCGGGCAGCGGCCGGGACCTCTCCCGCTTCGGCTTCCACCTGGGCCTGGCCGCGTTCCAGCTCGCCGTGATCGTCGAGGGCGTCCACTACCGCCATCCCAACGGACAGACGGACGGGGAGGGCGGCGGACCGAGGCCCGCAGGCGCGGTCTGTGGAACCTCTTCCTCCCGGAGGCGGAGGGCGCGGGCCTGACGAACCCGGACGCCGAGCGGGCCGTGGAGCCGATGTGCGCCCGCGCCGAGGAGCGCGTCGCCTTCGGCCGGCCGATCTCGGAACAGGGCGTCATCCGTGACTGGATCGCCGAATCCCGGGTGCGCATCGAGCAGTTGAGGCTGCTCGTACTCAAGACCGCGTGGCTCATGGACAGCGTCGGCAACAAGGGCGCGCACGCCGAGATCCAGGCGATCAAGATCGCCACCCCGTCGACGGTGCAGTGGATCCTCGACAAGGCGATCCAGGTGAGACGTCAACATGAGGTTCCCCAGGAATCAGCCGGTTGAACGGCCGTGAGGGGGAGTGCAGAGTGAACGCGACCTCAACGTGGCTTCGTCCCTCGGCGGATGTTGCGTACACCTCACCCGTGGATGCTGTTCAAGGAGAGCCCGAGGCGGTCAAGCTGAGCGGCGTGCTCCGGTTCTTGGTGAGCGCACCTCTGATCGAGTTGAGAACACGCCGTTGACGGCCAGAGCAGCGAACGGAGAACACTCGTGATTGTCGGAGTCCTCAAGGAAGCGCGGGCAGGTGAGAGTCGCGTTTCGGCCACACCGGCCACTGTCGAGCAGATCCGCAAGCTGGGGTACGAGGTGGTCGTCGACTCCGGCGCGGGTGTCGCGGCCGGCTTCACCGACGGCGCCTATGAGGCTGCCGGTGCGACCGTCGGCGACGCGGCGGCGGCGGACGTGGTCCTCGGGGTCAACGCCCCGAGTCCCGCTCAGCTGGACGGGGTACGGCCGGAGGCGACGGTGATCGCGCTGTTCGCCCCGGCGTTCGACCCGGTGATGGTCGAGGAGCTGGGCCGGCGGCCGTTCACGGCGCTGTCGATGGACGCCGTGCCGCGTATCAGCCGGGCGCAGTCGATGGATGTGCTGTCGTCGATGGCGAACATCGCCGGTTATCGGGCGGTGGTGGAGGCGGCGCACACCTTCGGGCGGTTCTTCACCGGTCAGGTGACGGCGGCAGGCAAGGTGCCGCCGGCGAGGGTGCTGGTCGCGGGTGCCGGTGTCGCGGGTCTGGCGGCGATCGGTGCGGCGGGCTCGCTCGGCGCGATCGTACGGGCGACCGACCCGCGGCCCGAGGTGGCCGACCAGGTCCGCTCCCTGGGCGGCGAGTACCTGTCGATCGAGTCCGCCGAGGTCGAGGTCTCGAAGACGGGTTACGCCAAGGAGATGGGCGACGACTACAAGGCCCGCGAGGTCGAGCTGTATGCCGCGCAGTGCCGTGAGGTCGACATCGTCATCACCACCGCGCTGATCCCCGGGCGTCCCGCGCCGACGCTGATCACCGCGGAGATGGTGGCGAGCATGAAGCCGGGTTCGGTGATCGTCGACATGGCGGCCGCCAACGGCGGCAACGTCGTCGGCACCGTGAAGGGCGAGAAGACCGTCACCGACAACGGTGTGACGATCATCGGCTACACCGATCTGGCCGGCCGGCTGCCGGCGCAGGCCTCGCAGCTGTACGGCACGAACCTCGTGAACCTTTTGAAGCTGATGACGCCCGGCAAGGACGCGCAGCTGGTCCTGGACTGGGACGACCCGGTGCAGCGGTCGATCACCGTCGTGCGCGAGGGGGAGTCGGCGTGGCCGCCTCCGCCGGTGCAGGTCTCGGCGGCCCCGGCCCCCGCGGCGGCGGCGGAGGTGAAGCCTTCGCCGGTGAAGGTGCCGATGACGGCGAGGCAGAGGTTCGGCGGTGTGGCCGTCGGCGCGCTGGCGCTGTTCCTGGCGGCCGGGTTCGCGCCGGCGGCGCTGCTGCCCCACGTGACGGTCTTCGTGCTGGCGATCGTGATCGGCTACTACGTGATCGGCCATGTCCACCACGCCCTGCACACACCGCTCATGTCGGTGACGAACGCGATCTCCGGGATCATCGTGGTCGGTGCCCTCCTGCAGATCGGGCATGCGAGCACGGCGGTCACGGTGCTGTCGTCCGTGGCGATCCTTCTGGCCAGTATCAATGTCTTCGGCGGCTTCGCGGTGACGCGTCGCATGCTCGCCATGTTCAACCGGAGCTGACATGTCTGCGACCATCGCCGCTCAGGCGGCCTACCTCGTTGCCGCGCTGCTGTTCATCCTCGCGCTGGCAGGACTCTCCAAGCACGAGTCCGCGCGGCTCGGCAACGCCTTCGGCATGCTCGGCATGGGCGTCGCGCTCGTCGCGACGGTCGTGCTCGCGGTCGACGGCGACATCAGCACCGCGGGCCTGGGCCTGATGGCCGTCGCGATGCTGACCGGCGCGCTGATCGGGCTGCAGCGGGCCCGCGGCGTCGAGATGACCGGCATGCCCGAGCTGATCGCGCTGCTGCACTCCTTCGTGGGTCTGGCGGCCGTCCTGGTCAGCTGGAACGGCTACCTCAACGTCGAACACGACCCCGACGGCCACGAGGCCCAGGCCCTCGACGCGCTCGGCACGCTGGGCATCCACCACGCCGAGGTGTTCATCGGCCTGTTCATCGGCGCGGTCACCTTCACCGGCTCCATCGTCGCCTACCTCAAGCTCTCCGCGAAGATCAGCTCCACACCACTGGTGCTGCCGGGCAAGAACGTACTGAACCTCGGCTCGCTGGCCCTGTTCGTCGCCCTGACCGTGTGGTTCGTGATCACGCCCGCCCTGTGGCTCCTGATCAGCGTGACCGTCCTGGCGCTCGCACTGGGCTGGCACCTGGTGGCCTCGATCGGCGGCGGCGACATGCCGGTCGTCGTCTCGATGCTCAACAGCTACTCCGGCTGGGCCGCCGCGGCCTCCGGCTTCCTCCTCGGCAACGACCTCCTCATCGTCACCGGCGCGCTGGTCGGCTCCTCCGGCGCCTACCTGTCGTACATCATGTGCAAGGCGATGAACCGCTCCTTCCTGTCCGTGATCGCCGGCGGCTTCGGCATCGAGGCGCCGTCGGGCTCGGACGTCGACTACGGCGAGCACCAGGAGATCACCGCCCAGGCCGCCGCCGAACTCCTCGGCGCCGCCCGCTCGGTGGTCATCACCCCCGGCTACGGCATGGCCGTCGCCCAGGCCCAGTACCCGGTCGCCGAACTCACCTCCAAGCTGCGCGCCAAGGGCGTCGACGTACGCTTCGGCATCCACCCGGTCGCCGGCCGCCTGCCCGGCCACATGAACGTCCTGCTGGCCGAGGCGAAGGTGCCGTACGACATCGTCCTGGAGATGGACGAGATCAACGAGGACTTCGCCGACACCGACGTCGTCCTCGTCATCGGCGCCAACGACACCGTCAACCCGGCCGGCGCCGAGGACCCCAACAGCCCGCTCGCCGGCATGCCCGTCCTCACGGTCTGGGAGGCGAACCAGGTCATCGTCTTCAAGCGCTCGATGGCCTCCGGCTACGCGGGCGTGCAGAACCCGCTCTTCTTCCGCGACAACACCTCGATGCTCTTCGGCGACGCGAAGGCCCGGGTCGAGGACATCGTCGGCGCCCTCTGACCCACGGAGCGGGCACCGGCTTTCCCACACGACTGCCGGACGACGGCGATCAGCATCAGCGGGTTCCTGCCGCTGATGCTGGTCGCCGTCCTGCCCGCGCGTCCGTGGATCGGGCATGTGGCGGTCGTCGTGCGCGAGGACACTCCGGGCGACAAGCGTCTGGTCGTCTCTGTGGTGGGCGAGCCGGGAGGTGCGGAGCGGGAGGACGCAGAGAGGGACGGTGCCGGACGGGAGGGCATCGAGCGGGAAGCCGCCGGCCTGGACGTGCCGAGCTGCGGGCGCTCGTGACGCCCGTCCGCTGAGCGGACATTCACTCGGTCATTCGCACAGAACGCCCTCGGCGGAGTGCTGCCCATCCGGACCTGCGGCAGCGCACCGGCGTTCTTCTTCGTCCACCCGGCCGACGGACCGAGCTGGTGCGGGCTGGTCCTGCGGAGGGGCGCCGGCGATCGTCGCGGAGGAAGGGGAACCGGCGGACTTCTCTCCCGCCGCCCTGTGGCAGCCGCCTCTCACGCCGCTGGCCTCCGTCGCCCACCTTCCCTGCCGGCACTCGGACATGGCGCGTCCCGACATGCCGGCACCGACCTGGGACGCCATCTCCGCATGGCTGAGCGCACGGCCGGAACGTCTCGGACCGACCTTCCTGGAAGAGGCCTGAAGGGCCTCTTCGGGCGCCACTCGGGGCCCGGTACCTGTCCCCTCAGGTGCCGGGCCCCGAGCGCTTCGCAGGGTGACCCCTAAGGGTTCCCCTCGGGAAAGTTCAGGGCTGCGTCGGGGTCCGGAACTCCCCTTCCCTGCTTACCTATTGCACTAGCTTCCTAGTGAAGGAGGCGGGAGGAATAGCCTTGATCGACTTCCATTTGGATGCTCGAAGTCGCGTTGCGCCGTATGCCCAACTGGCCCAACAGGTCCGCCGGGCGCTCCGTCTCGGCATGCTCTCCGTCGGGGATCAGTTGCCCACCGTCAAGGACGTCGTGGCCAAGGTCGCGATCAATCCCAACACGGTCCTCAAGGCGTACCGCGAGCTCGAACACGAGGGTCTGGTCTCGCCCCGGCCGGGAGTGGGGACCTTCGTGATCCGCACTCTCGCGGACGACTCGTTGGCGGCGCACGACCCGCTGCGGAAAGAGCTGGAGCAGTGGCTGGCCAAAGCCCAGTGGGCCGGACTTGACGAAGAGAGCATCGAAGCCCTGTTCACGACCACATTCCGGACATTCGTGAAGGTGAGGAAATGACGTTCGTCCTAGAAGCGGAGGGCCTCGGTAAGAGATACGGCCGCCACCAGGCCCTGACCGACTGCAATCTGCAGATTCCGGCCGGCCGGGTGGTCGGACTTGTCGGCCCCAACGGAGTGGGCAAGTCCACCCTCCTCGGGTTGGCCTGCGGGCTGATCCAGCCGACCGAGGGGACCATAAAGGTGCTCGGCAACCGGCCTGGCGCCAGCGCGGAACAGTTGGCGCGCGTGGGCTTCGTCGCTCAGGACACCCCCGTCTACGCGAACCTGACCGTCGCCGAGCATCTGCGGATGGGCGCCCAACTGAATCCGCGCTGGGACCAGACGCTGGCGGAGCGCCGGATCCGACAGCTCAACCTCAAGCTGGATCACAAGGCGGGAAGCCTCTCCGGCGGTCAGCGGGCCCAGCTCGCCCTGACCGTCGCAGCCGCCAAGCGTCCCGAACTGCTCATCTTCGACGAGCCGGTCGCCGCTCTGGACCCGCTGGCCCGGCGTGGGTTCATGCAGAACCTCATGGAGTTCGTGGCCGAGCTCGGGGTCAGCGTCATCCTCTCCTCGCACCTCCTCGGCGACCTGGAGCGCGTCTGCGACCACGTCATCGTCCTGGGGGAGGGGCGCGTCCAGCTGGCGGGCGAGGTCGACGACCTCGTGGCCGAGCACTACCGCCTGGTCGGGGCGCTGGGTGACCTCGACGACCTCCCCGCGGGGATCGAGGTCATCCAGGAAGGACACACGGACCGCCAGAGCACGCTGATCGTGCGTTCGGCCGAGCCGATCCCCCACTTCATCACCGAGGCCGCGCACCTCGACCTCGAAGACGTCATCCTCGCCTACATGAGCCGGTCCGCGAACGCGTCGGTGACCGGTTCGGCGCAGCAGATCAGGGAGGCCCGTCAGTGATCTGGCTGACCTGGAGGCAATTCCGTGCACAGGCGCTGACGGCCGCGGTCGCCCTGGTGGGCCTCGCGGCGTATCTGGTCTATCTGGGCACGCAGATGCGTGACTCCTACGACAAGGACGTCGCCGGATGCGCGGCCGGCGGCAACTGCGAAGCCGTCGAGAAGCTGTTCCTGAACGAGTACGAGCTGCCGGTGTTCCTGGCCAGCGTCCTGCTCATCGCCGTCCCGGCGCTCATCGGCCTCTTCTGGGGCGCGCCTCTCATCACGCGCGAACTCGAAGCCGGCACGCACCGGCTGGTCTGGAACCAGAGCATCTCGCGGACCCGCTGGCTCATCGCGAAGCTCGGCTTCGTCGCGCTGATCACCGCGATCGTGGTCGGTGTGTTCAGTCTGCTGCTCACCTGGGCCGCGAGCCCGTACGACCGCGTCCAGGGGGAGCGGTTCGATGCCATCGGGTTCATGTCCAGGAACATCACGCCCGTGGGATACGCCGTCTTCGCCTTCGTCCTCGCCGCGACGGTCGGACTCCTCATCCGGCGCACCATGCCGGCCATGGCGATCACCCTCGCCGCCGTCGCCGCGATCCAGATGATCGTGCCGTTCGGGATCCGGCCGCACCTTCAGGAGCCCGTCTCCGCCACGGTGGCGCTGACCGCCGACACCCAGTTCAAGGCCTTCCGGGACGAGGGCGACGCGGTCCAGATCCTGGGCTACAACATTCCCGGCGCCTGGATGCTGGACAAGACGCACACGCTGTACGACGCGAACGGCAAGGCGTACAGCGAGAAGAGCTTCGAGAGCTGCTTCTCCGTCGACATGGACAAGATGAAGGAGTGCGTGGCCAAGAGGAACCTGCACGTCGAGGTGTCCTACCAGCCGGCCGACCGCTACTGGCGATTCCAGTGGATCGAGGCCGGGGGATACCTCGTGCTCACCGCACTGCTGGTGGCCTTCTGCGTCACGCGGATCCGCCGGCCGCTGCTCTGAGCGACCCGACTGCGCGATAGTCACTCGAGGCGGCCTCGGTCCCTCCCGGGTCAGGAGGGACCGCTCCGGGGTCGTGTGCTCGGGGCTACCGCTTGTGACCGTGCTGCACGTCCAGGCAGAGCGCCCAGACGTCGGAGTAACTGCCCTGGGAGGGGGAGCTCCCGCTGTGGGTGGCGGCCGTCCAGTACGACGGGTTGGCGTCCCCGTCGCCGACCGGGGTTCCGGCGGCGTCGCTGGGGAAGCTGCCGTTGAGGTGAGGGCCGCCCGAGGTCGCCTTGCTGAAGTCGGTCGTGGTCACGTTCCCGCCGCTGATCGCGGCGCCGCCGCTGACCAGCCGACCTTCCTCGCGGGAGCAGCCGGTTGTCGCCGTCTGTCCCGTGGAGGCCGTGTTCGGGCCGCTGACCTCGGTGAAGTGGACCGTGGTGGAGACGTGCTTGAGGTCGATGTCGGCCGTGCTGCAGATCGCGTAGGCGTACGTCATGTTGTCCGCCCCGCGTCCGCCGCCGATCCCGCCGACCGCCGTCCAGGAGTCGGGGTCGCGTTCGCCGTCACCCGCCGCGATCGAGCCGAAGTGGTGCGCGGCGTCGTCGAAGGTGGGGAAGCCGGCGATCGGCTTGAGGCTGCCGACACTGGCCGGGGTGGTGCGGGCGCCGCCGCCGATCAGGACGGTGCCGCCCGGGCAGGTCGCCGTCACGAGCTTGGACGACAGCCCGGTGGTGGGGCCGTTGGCCTTGTTCATGACCACCTGGGTGTGTCTGATCAGGTTGGACTGCAGACAGAGCGCGTACGGGGTGGTGGAGAAGGCGTCGCTGCTGCGGCTGCCGCTTCCGCCGAACGCCATCCAGTGCGTGGGGTCGGTGCCGACGACCCCAGGGGTGTCGACGTACTCGGTGGCGCCGTCGGCACTGGGCGCCATGCCCATCACGTGGTTGCCGTTGGACATCTCGTCGTTGCCGATGGCCTGGTCGGCCCCGCCGCCGGAGACGAGGCCGTCGGGGAAGTCGGCGTGCGAGGAGACCCCGGTGAACGGGGTCGCGGGGCCCATGGTGGCCCCGGGGGTGACGACCGTGACGTCCACGGTCTTGGCGTACGCGGCTCCCGGCACCGCGACGGTCAGCAGGGCGGCCAGGATCAGGGCCTTGCCCGTGGCGGAGCCCCGCCGGATGGTCGTGCTCATCGGATTCTCTCTCCTGTGCTCGTGTGCTCGTGTGCTCGTGTGGAGGGTCGGCTGTCGGGAACGGCTGTCTCAGACGCCGTCGTTGGCGCACAGGGCCCAGGCGTCGGTGGACGTGCCGGGGGAGGACTGGCCTCCGGTGTGCGCGGAGGCCGTCCAGTACGCCGCCGTGGTGGTCCCGTCGCCGACCGCGGCGCCGCCGGAGGTGCTGGGGAAGCTTCCGTTGAGGTGGTCGCCGCCCGCACGGCGATCAGGGACCGGAGATCCCGTGGGAGCGCGGTGCCGTGGAGGGGAGGGCCCATCCAGGAGTGCCCACCACGCCTTCCGGGCCTTGCGGCTGAGGCCCTCATGTCAGTGAAGCCGTGGGGAGGTGGGTGAGACGACTGTTCGGGAACCCGGAAAACCACCCGCTCGCGCCGCCCTGGACTGGGTGATCAACCAGCGCGACGGCGTCCGCGGAACTCCTGGGGGCGTGGGCACGCCGACCCTTTCGCCGCATTGTTGACGGATCGCCAGCTCTCATCCCGGGGGAACGGGGTGCGATGCCGTACCTTCTCCCCGGTCGGCAGCTGATCGTTCCAAGGAGATCGCCCGTGCAGGAACGTGCTCCTCGACGTGCCCGGAACCGGTGGCTCTCCGAGCGGCGTCGGTCGGCGGTGAGTGGGGCGCTCGCGGTCGGGACCGCTTGGCTCCTTGTCGGCATCGACGGCAGTGGGATGCGGACGTCGGCGGCGGATGTGGGTGTCCTCGTACTCCTGGCCTACCTGCTTCCGTACCTCCTGCTCACCTCGGTCGCGTTCTCGACCGCGTCCCCGGAGCGGGTACGCAACTGGGCCCGGCGCAGCGAGCGCGGGACCGTGCTCCAGCGGTACGTCCTCGGTACGGCGCCCGGGCCGGGGGTCTCCCTCTTCATCGCGACCGGTGCCTTCGTCGTCGCGGTGGTCTGGTTCCCCGGCCACATCGACTCGGCACTGCCCAGACCGGCCCGCGGAGTGGTGGCCCTCGTCCTGGTGGCCGTCGCCTGGATCTGGGTGGTCGTCGCCTTCACCGTGGCCTTCCACGCCGACGACCTCGTCGAGGACGAGCGGGCACTGGAGTTTCCCGGCCCCGAGGAGCCCGTCTGGGGTGACTACGTGTACTTCGCCCTGTCGGTCATGACGACGTTCGGGACGACGGACGTCACCGTGCTGTCCCGGGAGATGCGCCGGACGGTGGCCGCCAACGCCGTCATCGCGTTCATCTTCAACACGATCACCGTGGCCAGCGCCGTCTCCGCGTTGAACACGGCTGCCTGACGATCGGCCGGGGACAGCCGGTGGCACCGGCTCCGTCGCGGAGCCGGTGAGGCGTGGCCGTCCGGATCCGGGAAGGTCATCTCCCCTTGGAACGTGCGGACTCGAACGCCGCCAGCGGATCGCCCTGCGTGCGCCAGGGCCAGTCGGTGACCTTTCCGCCGATGGTCTCGAAGAGCGGAGCGGCCTCGCGGCGCCTGTTGGACACGGTCAGCGCGTAGGCGAGCAGATTGAGATCGGCCAGAGTCGCGGCATGGCTGAAGAACGCCGGCTGCCCCCACGTGGCCGCTGCCCGCTCCAGGAACGCAGCCGTCTGCGGACTGTCCCAGTGGTTGCGGGCAAGCAGCGCATCCGTACCCCCACGGCCCACTATCGCGTGGTAGCGCATCACATCGGCGGTGAGCTCGACGGCGGCGCAAGGTGCGTTCGCCGGCATCCGTATCCGCACGGAGTCGACGAACTCCACCATCTGGGCAGTCGAACCCGCTTCCTCGGGGCTCAGATAGGCGAGCATGCTCAGATATGCCTCGCGATGCCATCGATCCCGCGTCAGGATCTCATTCCAGATCGCGAAGACGTCCGAGTTCGGGTAGCGCTCCAGACGCGCGACGCCCAGCATGACGAGCCAGGGCGCGGGGTCCCGCGGGTCGATCTCCGACGCCAGCAGGCACCTCTTCCATATGGAGGACGCGTCGGCCAGAACACCCGCGGTGCGGCCCTGTTCGAGCTCGGACCAGGCCTGGAGTACCAGGGCATCCGGGTTGCGGGGGTCCCGCGTCACCCATGCGGCCGGCAGGTGCGACTCCGACAGGAAACCGGCGAGGACGGACAGACGGTGCGCCCTGCGGTCGAAATCCTCGGGGCTCTCCTCCATGAATCGGGCGAGCTGCGCCACGCAGATATCCGTCGTCCCGAAGGCGCTGGACCGGCTCGTCGAAACCAGACGCTTGAGGAGCTTGCCCAGATCGGTGTCGTCGAGTTCCGGGGCAAGACGAGGACGTCTGCTGCGATTTGAAAGGAATGCCATGAACAGATACTAAGAGTGACGCAACGCAACGCAATGTTCTGACCTGGATCGTTACCGGATGCTTGCCGCAGCCTGAACGCCGGGTGGAGGGACGCCTGACCGCACCTCCGGGCCCGGTGCCGTCGGTGGTGGCGCCGAGCCCGGGGCAGGGGGCCGTTCCGGCCGGTCGTGCGGGTGCCTCACCCGTGGCGCATCAGGCGTTTGACGAGGCGGAGGCCGAGGTCGGTGAACGGTGGCTGTGCCAGGCGCAGGGTGTCCGGCCCCAGCGGCTTGTTCAGGACCGGCTTGAGGTGGGAGAAGGTGCGCCAGGAGTACGTACCGTGATAGGCGCCCATGCCGCTCGCTCCGACGCCGCCGAACGGCAGTCCCGTCGTCGCGACGTGCACGAGGCCCGCGTCGTGGACCACCGCGCCGGACGAGGTGTTCCGTTCGAACAGGCGGCGGGTGCGGCCCGAGGACGTGAAGACGTACAAGGCGAGGGGCTTGTCCCAGGCGTTGACCACCTCCACGGCCTCCTCGGCGGAGGCGACGGGGACGATCGGCAGGATCGGCCCGAAGATCTCCTCCCGCAGTACGGGGTGCGCCGCGTCCGGGCCGAGGGACGGCCGGCCGGCGCCGACGGGGACGGTCACGACCGTGGGCGCGAGGTAGCGTTCCGACCGGTCGTGTTCGCCGCCGATGACCACGTCCGCCCCGTCGAGGAGGCCGACGAGACGGTCGTACTGTCGCTCGTTGACGATGCGGCCGTAGTCCGGGCCGGTACGGGGATCGGGGCCCCACAGGTCCTTGATCGCCGCCCGCAGAGCGGCGACGAGCGCCGGGACACGGTCCGGCGTGGTCATCACGTAGTCGGGGGCGACGCACGTCTGGCCGGCGTTGGTGAACTTCGCCCAGGCCAGCCGGCGGGCGGCCCGGTGCAGGCGGGCGTCGTCGTCGAACCACACCGGGGACTTCCCGCCGAGTTCGAGCGTCACGGGTGTCAGGTGCTCCGCCGCCGCGCGCATCACGACACGACCCACCGTCCCGCTTCCGGTGAACACGATGTGGTCGAGCTTCTGCGCAAGAAGCTCGGTGGTCTCCGGCACTCCTCCCTCGACGACACGCACCACGCCGTCGGGGAAGTAGCGGGGTACGAGTCGGGTCATCAGCTCCGAGGTCGCCGGGGCCAGCTCGCTCGGCTTGAGCACCGCCGTGTTTCCCGCGGCCAGCACGCCGGCGAGTGGGGCGAGCAGGACCTGCACGGGGTAGTTCCACGCGGAGATCACGAGTACCACTCCGAGCGGCTCGGACACCAGCCGGGCGCGGGCGGGCCACAGTGCCAGGGGGACGGGACCGCGTTTCGGCCGAGCCCACCCCCGGAGTCGCCGCAAGGTGTGGTTGATCTCCGCGAGGACCACGCTGATCTCGGTCAGCTGCGCCTCCGCCCGGCCCTTGTGGAGATCGCTCCACAGAGCGGCCTCGAACGCGGCCTCGTTCTCGGTCACCATCGCGCGCAGCGCGTGCAGGGAGCGGACGCGGGCGGCCAGGGGGCGGGTCGCGCCGGAGTCGAAGAGCCGCCGCGCGTCGGCCACCGTGTCGGGGATCCGGGTGGCGGAGTGCAGGAGCCGGTCGGTTGTCGTCGTGGGCATGGAGTCACACACCTCAATACGAAACGAAAGCTTTTCGTTTACTGTAGCGGAGGGGCGCCCGTCGCGATACGAGAGAATCGCTCCATGACGAGGAGCGACGACGCCACGCTGAAGGGGCGACCGAAGGATCCGCGCGTCGACGCGGCCCTGATCGACGCGGCGATCGAGGTCCTCAAGGAGTCGGGGTGGGCCGCGTTCACCACCACGGCCGTGGCCCGGCGCGCCGGCGCCTCCACGGCCTCCCTCTACCGCCGCTGGCCCTCGAAGCAGGCACTCGCCGGCGCCGTGGCCCGGCACATCGCCCTGGACGAACTCGGCGGCGTCGACACCGGCTCCCTCGAAGGCGACCTCCGGGAGTTCCTCGTACGCAAGCAGCGCATCCTGGGCGCCTCCACCGGCCCCGCACTGCTGTCGCTGATGGGCCAGGCCGCGCACGACGCGGAGCTGCGCCGGATCCTCCACGACGACGTGTACCTGGTGGTCCGCGAGCAGCTCGACACGCTCATCGCCCAGGCCGTTCGCCGGGGCGAACTGAGCCAGGGCGTGGGGCCCGATCAGCTCGGCGTACTGACCCTGGTCCTGATCGGCACCGTCGCGGCCCGGTCGGTCTTTTTCGCCGCCCCCGCCGAGACCGCCCCCGCCGTGGCCGCCGCCGCTGAGGCCACCCCCGCCGACGCCGACGCCGACTCCGCGTCCGGCTTCATCGAGGCCGAACTCCAGCTGCTCCTCGCCGCACTGGAGCGCGTGAGTGCCCCCGGAGGCCGTCGTGAGTGACGGCGCGAGGCGCTGACCCGGTTCTCCTCCGGCCGGTCGGCCGGGCTTCGGGCGCGGTGCGCCAGGTCCTCGTAGCGGACCGGGTGCAGGAAGACGGTATGCCAAAGGGCGGGGTCGTTAGTCGCGCTCGCTGCTAGCAGGAGGTGCGGCTTCCTGTTCTGTATACCAAGATCTACGATGGCGGCCCTGCCATGAGCCTCAGGAGGTCCTATGCGCACCCGTTGGCGCGCCCGCCACGTACTCGCCCACCAGGACGGCGGTCACGTGCTGCTGCGGGACGGCGAGGTGGTGTGGGAGGACGACGTCATCGTGTACGTCGGCCCGCGCTACGACGGCCCGGTCGACGAGGACCGCGACCTCGGGCACTCCCTCGTCGTGCCGGGTCTGATCGACCTCGACGCGCTCACCGACATCGACCACCTCGTGCTCGACTCGTGGCCCGACCCCGAGCGCGGCCCCGGACTCCAGTGGTCCCTGGACTACTTCACCCACCGCCGCCACGACGTGTTCACCCCCGAGGAGCGGCACACGATCCGCGAGTACGCCCTGGTGCAACTCGCCCTGCACGGCATCACCACCTACATGCCGATCGCCTCCGAGGTCCACAGCGCCTGGGCCGAGCCGTACGAGGAACTCGTGGCCATGGCCGAGACCTCGCGGCGGCTCGGGCTGCGCGGCTACCTCGGCCCGGCCTACCGCTCCGGCGTCAACGTGGCGCTTCCCGACGGCAGTCGGGGCGTGGCGTTCGACGAGGAGCGGGGCCGCGCCGGCCTGCGCGACGCCGAACGGTTCCTCGACCACCTCGACAAGCTCGCCGACCCGCTGCTGACCGGCGTACTGCTGCCCTGCCGCATCGAGACCCTCACCGAGGAACTGCTGCGCGAGACCGCGGCCACGGCCCGTCGGCGGGACGTCCTCGTCCGCCTCCACGCCCTCCAGGGGGCCCTGGAACGAGACCTGGTGCAGGACCGGCACGGCATGACGCCCCTCGAACTGATGGACAGCACCGGTCTGTTCGGCACCCGGCTGCTCGTCCCGCACACCGTGCTCGTCGACCGGCACCCCGAGGTGCACGGCGAGGACCGGGGCGATCTGGCCGCGCTGGCCCGCGCCGACGTGTCCGTCGTCCACTGCCCGCAGACCTCCCTGCGGTACGGGGACGTCCTGCACTCCTTCGGCGCCTACCGGCAGGCAGGCATCAACATCTGCCTCGGCACCGACTCCTTCCCGCCCGACCTGATCCGCGGCATGGACCTCGGCGTCCACCTCGCCAAGGTCGCCGACGGCCGGCTGGACGCGGCACCGGTCGAGCAGTACGTCGAGGCCGCCACCCTCGGCGGAGCCCGCGCCCTGGGCCGCGCCGACCTGGGCCGGCTCCAGGCGGGTGCCCAGGCGGACCTCGTCGCCTTCGCACTCGGCGACATCCGCGACGGCGTGCAGGACGACCCCGTCCGTACGTTCCTGCTCAGCGGCACCGCACGGCAGGCCACGAACTCCGTCGTCGCCGGCCGCCCCGTCCTCGTCGACCGCGGCATCCCCGGCATCGATCTCGCCGCCCTGCAGGAGCGGGCGCAGGGCCTGTTCGAGAAGATGCGGGCCGCGTACGGCGAACGCGACATCCTGCGCCGTGACGCCGACACCCTCTTCCCGCCCACCTTCCCGCCCTTCCGGGCGGAAGCGTGACCGGTCAGGAGACCCCCGCCGCCCCTCCACCGCCCGAGCCCGCCGCCGTCTCGCACGGGGACCGCGCCGAGGTGCTCCTCCGCGCGCGCTTCCCCTCCGGCGCCTGACGCCCAGGGCGCCCGGCCGCGCGAGCGCGAGCTGTCGGACACCCTCGGCGTCTCCCGCATCCCGTCCGCGAAGCCCTCGTCGTTCCCTCGCCCCGGCGCGGGGCCGGCGTGCGCCGCCTCAGCAGGAACGGGACGGCAGCCCGCCCAGGGGGCATACCTGGGGGGCGGAGGTGAACGCGATGGACGCGAGGGTCGGCCGGGGTGGCAAGGCGCTGGTGATGTTCGGGCTGCTGCTCGCGGCCGCGGCCGCAGTGGGCTGCGGGCCGGGGGCGGAGCAGACGACCGGGACCGTACGCGGCACGGTCGTACGGCCGCCGGGGCGGGACCCGCGGTCCGGCGGAGGCGGCACGGACGGCCGGGACACGGCCCGGGTGCCGGTGAACGGGGACCCGGTGCGGGCGCGCGACGAGCACGGCCGGGTAAAGGCGAGCACGGTCAGCGCCCCGCCCGACGGCGGCTTCCGGTTCGCCCTGCCGCCCGGCGCGTACCGGATCACCGAGGACCTCTTCGGTGTCGCCGCTCACGTACGCGTACGGGCGGGCGAAACCGTGTCGGTGACGCTGACCGTTCCGTCCGTCTGAGTGACGGCCGCCCGCCCACACTCGACCGAAGGGGTGCAGTTGTCCGGCGATGGAGTGTCTGTGACGCTCCGTGTCTGGAATTCCTCACGCTCGGTGATCACGCTGCTGCTCGTCTCGAAACCACCGACCTCCCGACGAGGAGATCCGCGCGTGAAAGATGCACCGGCCCGCCCCGGCATCAGACGGCCCCGATCAGTCCTGGGCCGCGTACTCGCCGCCACTCTCACCCTGGGCCTGACGGCCCCGCTCCAGGCGTGGGCGCACACACCGCCTCCGGCGCCCGCGCCGGCCGACCGGGAACTGCTCAGCAGCCCGACGGACCTCACGAAACTGCCCCGCCAGAAGAACGCCGGCCGCGTCCCGTTGGTCGCGCAGGCGACCCCCGGAGTCGCCATCATCGACGCGTCGGCAGCCGCCTCCAGCGGCGGCGGCAACGAAACGTCCATCGCGGTCAACCCGGCCGACACCAAAGAGATCGTCATCACCCGGTTCAACGGCTCCTGGTCGGGAGTCGGCGGCAGCAACGCGGATCTGCTGCACTCCCTCGACGGCGGCATCACCTGGACGAACCGCGCCACCATCCCCTTCCACGGCCTCACCGACACGACGAACGGCCCGAACGACCAGACCGTCGACTTCGACCGCAACGGCAACCTCCACGGCGCGTTCCTCACCTGTAGCTCCGCCACCGCGACGGCCGCGTTCTGCGCCACCTCCCACGTGGTGACCGGCTCGACGGACGACCCGACCGACGCGACGCACTGGCGCTGGTTCGGCAACCCGCCCACCCAGGCCACGAGCGGGACCCGCACGGGGACCGACCAGCCGTGGCTGCTGGTCAACCGCGACACCGCGAACGCCGCCCGGGACAACGCCTACATCGCCATGCAGGACTTCGGCGGAGCCCCGGACGGCCGCGTGGCCGTCTACGACGGCGCGGCCGCCGCCCAGCCCGCAGGAGTCAGCCGGGACAACATCGCCGGCACCATGAGCCCCCTGGTCACCAACGGGGCCCTGCGTCTGGCCAAGGACCCGCGCAACGGCACGATGTACGCGCTGTACCAGACCTCGACCGGCACCAACCAGACCAACAGCGTGCTCCGCAACCAGCCCGTCAGCGTCAACTGGCGGCTCAACCGGTCGACGGACAACGGCCAGACCTGGACCCTCAACGGCGACACCAACGGCATCGTCGTCGCCGCCGAGAACAGCGACCAGGGCCTGGGCTTCAAGTTCGGCGGCGTGAACGCGCTGCTCGGCGGCAACAACCACGCGGCGGTCGACCCCAGCAACGGCGATGTGTACGTCGCGTACGGCGCCGACACCGCCACCGGCAACAACCAGCTGAGGATGCGTCGGCTCACCCCCAACGGCTCCGGAGGGCTGAGCATCGGCGGAGCCGTGAACATCTCGGCGTCGACCGACGCGGCCCTGCCGTCCGTCGCGGTCCTCGACAACGGCACCATCGGCGTCCTGTACGACACCTTCGACGGCACCAACACCGCCGGATTCCCGGTGTTCTCCGCGCACCTGGCCCGCAGCACCGACCACGGCGCCACGTTCACCGACACTCTGCTGCAGACCTTCTCGTCACCGCAGACGGACCAGACCGGCTGCGACACCCGGCCGCAGCCGCCGAACCCGAACCCCCCGAACCTCAACTGCGCCCGGCAGCGCGTCCTCGGCGACTACCAGCAGCTGAAGGCCGTCGGGAACACCTTCTACGGCGCCTTCCCCGGCCACACCGGTGGCCGCGACCCCGTCGGATCGCCGCCGATCCACGCCCTGTTCTTCAGCATCCCGCAGCGCACCGAGACCTCCCTGTCGTCCTCGGCCAACCCCTCGGTGTACGGGCAGCCCGTGACCTTCACCGCGGCCGTACGGCCCGTCCCGGACGGCGGCACCGCGAGCTTCACGGTCGACGCCAACGCCCTCGGCGGAGCCGTCCCGGTCGACACGACGACGGGCCAAGCCACCTCCGACCCGATCGCCACGCTGAGCGTCGGCGACCACACCGTCGGCGCCACCTACAGCGGCACCACGGACTTCTTGGGCAGTACGGCCGCCGCCCTCACCCAGACGGTGAGCAAGGCACCGACCGTCACCACGCTCACCTCCAGCGCCAACCCGTCCTCGTACGGCCGGCCGGTGACCTTCACGGCCGTCGTCTGCCCGAGCGGCGCCAGCACCAGCCCCACGTCGGCACCGACGGGCACGGTCACCTTCCGCGACGGCACCACCGTGCTCGGCACCGGGACACTGGCCCCAGGTGGCGGTACGAACTGCGCGCGGGCGCAGCTCACCCACGCGAACCTGCTGCCCGGCAGCCACACCGTCACCGCCCAGTACAGCGGCGACGCCAACTACCTGGCCGGCGACCCCGCGAGCGTCACCCAGACGGTGACCTGCACCCGGACCATCACCGGCGACTACCCCCGCGACGTGTTCGCCAGCCGTGAGAGCACCTGCATCATCGACGCGAACGTGGGCGGCACCGTCCACGGCATCGCGCAGGGCGCGCTGTTCATCGGCAACTCGACCGTCGACGGCAGTGTCCTGTCGACCCGGGGCACCCTGTTCGCCATCTGCGACAGCCTGATCGACGGATCCGTCTCCGTCGCGCGCGCCACCGGATTCGTCCTCCTCGGCGACCCCGGTGACGACGGGTGCGCGGCCAACCGGATCACCGGAGGCGTACAACTCTCCGACAACAGTTCCGGCACCGAGCTCGTCTCCAACACCATCGGCGGCTCGGTCCAGGTGAACGGCACCACCGGCAGCGGACCGTTCCCGATCGACAACCGGGCCGCGATCGTCGGCAACACCATCGGCGGATCGCTCAGCTGCGCCCGCAACGTACCCCCGCCGACCAACCGGGGCGTCCCGAACACGGTGACGGGCACCCGTCGCGGCCAGTGCGCCGCCCTCTAGCCGTACGGCGACAGCAAAGCTGAAGGCCGCCACCCACCGGCGTGGGTGGCGGCCTTCAGCACGAGAATCACCTTCGTGTTCACACGGCTACGGTCAGCTCGTACCCGCTGCTCGTCATCGACTCGCACAGGGCCCGGCAGGCGCCCATGAGCTCGGCGAACTCGGGCTTGCTCTGCCACTCCTTCATGGCCGCCGGGTCCCGCCAGGCGGAGAAGGACACGAAGTGGAGCGGCTCCTTCAGATCACGGATGAGCCGCGCCGACAGGAAGCCGTCATTGGCCTCCTTCGTCCAGGTGAGGAAGGCCCGCCAGCGCTCCACGAACTCGTCGACGTCGCCCTCGGAGACCTGCCAGTTACCGGAAGCCCAGTACTTGCTGTCGTCGGTCATGGCACACCACCGCCTCGGCTTGGTCCCCCTTCCAGGCTAGCCAGAGCCAGGGACCACGTCGTCGGGGATCCGCCGTCGTCAGAGGTGGCCGCCGACCTGGTGGCCCAGGTGGCGGCCGCGCTGGACGACATGGCGCCTACTTCGGGTCTCGGTTGAACACCGCCTTGGACCAGAAGTAGCCGAGGGTGGCGAGGGCGAGGCACCAGGCGAGGGCGAGCCAGCCGTTGTGGCCGATCTCGGTGCCCAGGAGCAGGCCGCGGAGGGTTTCGATGGCCGGGGTGAAGGGCTGGTACTCGGCGATCGGCTGGAACCAGCCGGGCATCTGGTCGACCGGGACGAAGGTGCTGGAGATCAGCGGGAGGAAGATCAGCGGCATCGCGTTGTTGCTGGCCGCCTCCGCGTTCGGGCTGACCATGCCCATCCCGACGGCGATCCAGGTCAGCGCCGTGGCGAAGAGGACCAGGAGGCCGAAGGCCGCCAGCCATTCCAGGGCCGTCGCGTCCGTCGAGCGGAAGCCGATCGCCACGCCGACCGCGCCGACCAGGACGACGCTGAGGACGGACTGGATGACGCTGCCGATGACGTGGCCCGTGATGACCGCGCCGCGGTGGATGGCCATGGTGCGGAAGCGGGCGATGATGCCCTCGGTCATGTCCGTGGAGACGGAGACCGCCGTGCCGATCGTCGTCGAGCCGATGGTCATCAGGAGCAGGCCGGGGACGAGGTAGGCGATGTAGTCGGAGCGGTCGCCGCCGCCCATGCCCGCGCTCATGGTGTCGCCGAAGATGTAGACGAACAGCAGCAGGAGCATGATCGGGGTGAGCAGGAGGTTCAGGGTCAGGGAGGGGTAGCGCCGGGCGTGCAGGAGGTTGCGGCGCAGCATCGTCGACGTGTCACGGGCGGCGAGGGAGAGCGTGCTCATCGGACAGCTTCCTTCGGGTGGTCGGTGGCGGTGAGGGCGAAGAAGACGTCGTCCAGGTCGGGCGTGTGCACGGTGAGTTCGTCCGCCTCGATGCCGGCCGTGTCCAACCAGTCGAGGATGGACCGCAGTTCGCGCTGGCTGCCGTCGCTGGGCAGTTGCAAGGCGAGGGCCTCGTCGTCCGTCGTGGCCCCGGTGAGCGTGGCCGCGGCCGTGCGGTAGGCCTCGGGGTCGGAGAAGCGGAGCCGGATGTGGCCGCCGGGGATCAGGCGCTTGAGTTCCTCCGCCGTCCCCTCGGCGGCGATCTTGCCGTTGTTCAGGACCGCGATGCGGTCGGCGAGCTGGTCGGCCTCCTCCAGGTACTGCGTGGTGAGGAAGACCGTCACCCCGTCGGCGACGAGCTCGCGGATGATCTGCCACATGGTGTGGCGGGAGCGCGGGTCCAGGCCGGTGGTCGGTTCGTCGAGGAAGATGATCCTCGGGCCGCCGACCAGGGTCATCGCGATGTCCAGGCGGCGCTTCATGCCGCCGGAGTAGGTCGAGGCCGGCTTCTTCGCCGCCTCGGTGAGGTCGAAGCGCTCAAGCAGTTCGGCCGCGACCCGGCGGCCCTCCTGCTTCGACAGGTGGTGGAGGTCCGCCATCAGGAGCATGTTCTCCTCGCCCGTGATCAGGCCGTCGACCGCGGAGAACTGGCCCGTGACACCGATCGCCGCCCGGACGGACTGCGTCTGCGCCGTGAGGTCGTGGCCCGCCACCCGCGCCTGTCCGCCGTCGGCGGTGATCAGGGTGGACAGGATCTTCACGGCGGTCGTCTTGCCCGCGCCGTTCGGGCCGAGGAGGGCGAAGATCGAACCCTCGGGGATGTGCAGATCGATGCCGTCGAGGACGGTCTTGTCGCCGTAGGACTTGCGCAGGCCGGTGGCGGAGACGGCGGCCTTCGGCGGACGACCGTCCGCCTGACTGGGCATGGGCATGACAGAAGAAGGCATGGGGCCCTCCTGAGGAAGGGGGAGGGGCTGTGCGACGTCGAGGTGCTCAGGCCTTGGCGCGGCGGATGTCGATGTTGCCCCAGTTGCTCCTCGCGCGGACCTTGACGGTCTCCTCGGTCTGCTCCGGGGCCTCGGACGCGGCGAGCGCGTTGCGTACGTGCCCGCGGTTGGAGTTGACGTCCAGCCAGGCGGCGGTGCCCGAGCGGATGCCGATCTCGATGGAGCCGTTGGAGGTCTCCAGCTGGACCTCGCCGCGGGAGACCTCGGCGATGCGGAGGGCGCCGTTGGTGGCGGTGCCGGTGACCGACGACTCGGCGCGCGCGATGTCGATGCTGCCGTTGGCGCCGCTGACGCGCAGTTCGCCGGTCACGGTGCCGACGGTCGTGGCGCCGTGCGAGTTCTTCAGGACGGCGGGGCCGTCGACGACGCCGACGCGCAGGTTGCCGGTGCTGCTGGTGATCTCGGCCGTGCCCTCGACCCGTTCCACGGTGGTCTGGCCGTGCGACGCGTTCAGGTTCAGGGGGCCGGTGGTGTCGAGGCGGACGTCACCGGCCGTCGTCTTCACCCGGACCTCGCCGAGGCGCCCCTCGCCGATCAGGCTGGACCCGGTGCCGGTCATGTCGATGTGCGATCCGGTGGGCAGTTCCACCGTCACGTCGACGGTGCCGCCGCGTCCGAGCAGATTGGCCTTGGGCGTGGTGATGGTCAGGACGCCGCCGGCGTAGCTGACCTCGGTCTGGTCGGCCGCCCGTACGTCCAGGTCCTTCCTGGGGGCGCGGGGGCGCACCTCGACGACGGTGTCGGGGCGGTCGCTCGCGATGAACTGGAGGGAGCCGGCGTAGACGTAGGCGGTGACCGAGATCGCTTCGGGAGTGTCGAAAGAAGGCATGGCTGTCCCGTCCTCTTGAGTCTTCGGGTCGTCCCCGCAGGTGGGACGTGGTGTGGGTGAGGTGGTGCGGGAGGGGCGCGGTCAGCGCACCCAGCCCGTGATGCTCTGTCCGACGGTCGGGGACTTCTCCGGTGTACGAGGCCGGGTGCCGCCGCCGACCGCCGCCGACACGGCCCGCACCAGCCACGCGTTGACCGACAGGCCCTCGCGGGCCGCGGCCTCCTCGGCGCGGGTCTTGAGGTGGGCCGGCAGGCGCAGGTTGACGCGGGCGGTGCCGCCCTCGTCGCCCTCGGCGAGGGCCGGTGCCGGGAGCGGTTCGGTGGCGGCGTCCAGCTCCGCGGGGGCGCCGCCGGTCGGCGGGAGCGTCACCACGAAGTCGGGGTCGAGGCCCCGGAGTCGTACGTCGACCGAGCCGGGGGCGAGTTCACGGGTGATCTCGTCCGTCGCGGCGGAGAGCACGTTGAGCATGGTCAGTCGGGCCGCCGACTCCAGGGGAGCGGTGAGCCGCTCGGCCAGCTCGCGCGCCTCTTCGCCTCCGGCTTCGGCGGCCACCGCGAGTTCGCGGCGGAGGGTGTCGACATACGGGGTGAGGTCCATGACGTCATCATGGCACCACTATGGCGCCATGCGCAAGCGTAGGTGCGGGTGAGGTGGCGTGTGTGTCGTCGAGCTCCACTCTGACCTGCGCAAACGTGATGACTTTCGGCCGGATGGGTGTGGCGTCAGGCGTTCCCTGTCGACTCCTGTCACGCACGATGGCGCCATGTGGCACCAGCTGGTGCCACATGGCGCCATCGCAGGAGCGGGCGCGTCAGCTCACGCCGCGTCCCGCACCCTCCCCGTGAACTCCGGCCCCGGGACCGGCTCCCATGTCTCGTCGTACGTGAACAGCTGGGCCCGGAGGGACTCCGCCGGTTCCGTCATCGTGTCCCGGACCGTGGGCACGGTCAGCTGCGTGCTCGTCCCGCCGGCGGGGACGGAGAGCCACAGGCGGGTGCCGCCCTCCGTCACACCGGACAGCGGCCGCGCGGGATGCGGCACCTCGCCGAACTGTGCCTCGACCCAGGCGGGATCGAGGTCCGCCGTGGAGAGCTCCGGACCGTCGGTGACCGGCTTGAGGAGGATCTCGCCCGAGATCTCCACGTCGGCCGGCTCGGAGAGCGTCACCTTCCAGCTCAGGGCTGAGCCCTCGGTCACGTCGGCGGCGACGGGCGTCAGGCGCACGGTGGGCATGGCGTCGTCGTTCCGTGCGGTCACGCCGCCCCGGTGCGCCCCGACGACGGTGCCGCGCACCGCCTTGACGAAGGCGTCGTGCCGCACGTCGTAGCCGAAGCGCGTGTTGCCCCGTACCTCCACGGGCACGTCGATGTCATGGTGCCCCGGCCGTACCGTCACGGTGCGGGACGTGACCTCGTCGCTACCCGGCACCGGGACGAACAGGCGGACCTGTCCGCTGCCCCGTCCGGAGACCGTCACCGGCACCCGGTAGGTCCGGACCCCGGAGTCGCCCTCCGCGACGGTCAGGCGGCCGATGTCGACGCGCGTGAGCGGTGCGGGGTTCGCCGCCGGGGTGCCGGGGCGCCAGCCCCACGCGTCCATGAGCCAGGCGCTGCCGCTGCCGCCGCGCGGGGTCAGTTCGAGCGCGCCGATCCGCTTCAGGTCCACGCCCGCCCGTGCCGCTGCGGCCAGCGGTACGCGGACCTCGCGGCTCCAGTACGCGGCCGTGCGCGGGCTGCCCGGCAGTCCGTCGACGCGGGTACGGCCCAGGGACGCGCGGCGGCCCGAGGCGTCGGTCACGGCGACGTTCAGTTCGGTGCCGGTGCTGTTCGGCGGGACGATCACGCGCAGCGCCAGGGACTCGGCGCCCGCGAGGGAGACCGGCCGGGCCGGGCGGACCGTGACCGGGCGGCCCGTGCCCGTCCACGTCAACGCGACGGCGTCGCGGCCCGGTTCGGGCGAGGTCTCCCAGTACGCGAAGTGCGGTGACCACCCCTGCTCGGGCGAGAGGCAGGCGCGGGCGGCGTCCGGGTCGATCTGGGCGCACAGCCGGCCGCCGCCGGAGACGGTGACCGAGGAACCCGGCAGGAACGCCGGGGTGCGGCGGGCGCCGACGGCGTGGGTGAGGACCCGCGCCGGTCCCGCCGACGGCGCGCGGCGGCCGGTGCCGTCGAGCAGCGGCCGGACCGCGTCGTCGCCCCCGACGAACAGCCGGGCGGAGGCCGCGATGTACGTGGCGCCCGCGGCCTGCTGCTGCGTGGCCGTCAGCCGGGTCGCCGTACCGGGGGAGCAGACCGGGTCGACCCCGTCGTCGGAGGAGAAGTCGTCGATGGCCGGCGCCTTCGCCTGCCCCGGAGTCCACTCGCTGTTGAAGAAGTTGTGGTTGGCGCCGACGACGTAGGCCGCGCTGTGCAGGGCGGTGCCCTTGCTGACACCGCGGGTGCCGTCGACGTAGATCTGGCCCTGGAGGTCGGACACGTCACCGTCGCAGCCCGGCAGCAGGGTCGTGGAGGGCACGTCGGGGGCCGGGTTCTGGCCGAACACCGTGGGCCCGATGAGGACGTTGCCGCGGATCTTCCACCGTACGGCGCCCCGGTAGCCGTCCTGGGCGGCGGGCGGCGGGTTCAGGCTGTCGAGCGCGGCCCGGTTGACGCCCTCGCCGCCGCGGGAGTGCCCGACGAGGAGCACCCGCGAGAGGTCGGTGGGCGCGGTCTTCCGTACGGCCGCCGGGGCGGAGGCACGGTCGGCGGACCAGTCCGCCCAGCGGGCGAGGTGCAGCCGGACCAGGGAGGAGCGGGCCTGGGCGCCGGCGTCGTCCAGGTCCCCGTCCTGTCCGTTGATGCCGTTCGCGGCGATGGACACCGTCACGTACCCCTGGGAGGCCAGGAGCCGCTGGGCGCGCAGATAGCCCTGCTCGCTGGGGATCGGCCGGGTGCCCGCCGGGCACGGCCAGGTGATCCGTACGTCCTCCGTGCCCGGGGTGTAGCAGGTGTCGTGGCGGCCGTGCAGGAAGAGCGCGACCGGCCGCTTGCCCGGCGCTCCGGACGGGCCGACGACGGTGGCGCGCATCTCGACGGGCTGCGGGAGGCCGGGCAGGCGTACGGAGGAGAGGGCGTACTCGCCGCCGACGGTCCGGTAGGGGCCCGGGACTCCCGGGTCGACCGGATTCGCGGGAAGCGGGGCCGGCGGTACGGGGGCGGGGGCGAGGGGGCGTTCGGCGGCGGCACCGGCGCGTCCCGGCGCGTCGAGCCGTCGTCCGCCGGCCGTCACCCGCAGCTGCGCGCCCTCTTCGAGCCGGACGTCCCCGAGGGGCAGGGCGAAGGAGCGCCCGTCCGGCCAGGCGAGCGGGCGGCCGAGGAGCCGGTCGCCGGCGTGGAACTCGACGCGGGCGTCGCCCGCGGGTACGCGCTCGGGCGCCGTCCAGACCAGCTGCCTGCCCGCGCCGGTTCCGGTGACCTGCCAGCCCTCGGGGAGGGTGAGGTCTCCGAGCCGGCCCGAGGGCGCCCCCGAGGGCGAGGGGGGTGAAGGCTGCGCGGACGCCGGCCAGGGCGACGCCGCTGCCAGCGCGACTAACGCCACGGCGGTGGTCACGCCGCGTGTGACACGTATCAAAGCGGTCTTCCTCACGATCGATCTCGTCGGGGCACCGGCGGCCCGGGTTTCCGGCTTCTCCGGTGTCCCTCTCGATCCGTGAGGACGGTGACGGGCACCCGTCGGTTGTCTCATACCCCGTCAGAACCGCGACAGAGGACGGGTGTCGGCGCGAAAGGGCCGGCCCGGGTGGCGTGGAAGCCACCCGGGCCGGCCCCGGTGTCACGGTGAGGATCAGGCGACGTCGAACCGGTCCAGGTTCATCACCTTGTCCCACGCCGACACGAAGTCCCGCACGAACTTCGCCTTGGCGTCGTCGCTCGCGTAGACCTCGGCCAGCGCGCGGAGCTCGCTGTTGGAGCCGAAGACCAGGTCGGCGCGGGTGCCCGTCCACTTGACCGCGCCGGTGGCCGTGTCACGGCCCTCGAACGTGTTCTGGTCCGCGGAGGTGGACTTCCACTCCGTGCCCAGGTCGAGCAGGTTGGCGAAGAAGTCGTTCGTCAGCTTGCCGGGCGTCTCGGTGAGGACACCGAGCGAGGACTGCGGCTGCGTCACACCGAGGGCGCGCAGGCCGCCGACGAGGACGGTCAGCTCGGGCGCGCTCAGGGTGAGCAGGTTCGCCTTGTCGATGAGCAGGTACTCGGCCGGGAGGCGGTTGCCCTTGCCCAGGTAGTTGCGGAAGCCGTCCGCGGCCGGCTCCAGGGCGGCGAAGGACTCGACGTCCGTCTGCTCCTGCGCGGCGTCCACGCGGCCCGGCGTGAACGGCACCTCGACGTCGTGGCCGGCGTCCTTGGCCGCCTTCTCGACCGCCGCGACGCCCGCGAGGACGACGAGGTCGGCGAGGGAGACCTGCTTGCCGCCGCTCTGCGCGGAGTTGAAGGACTCCTGGACGCCTTCCAGGACGCGCAGCACCTGCGCCAGCTCGTCCGGGTTGTTGACCTCCCAGTTGCGCTGCGGCTCCAGGCGGATGCGGCCGCCGTTGGCGCCACCGCGCTTGTCGCTGCCGCGGAAGGAGGAGGCGGCGGCCCAGGCGGCGGAGACCAGCTGGGTGACCGTGAGGTCCGAGCCGAGGATCTTCTCCTTGAGGGAGGCGATGTCCGCGGCGTCGACGAGCTCGCCGGTGCGCGCCGGCAGCGGGTCCTGCCAGAGGAGCTCCTCGGACGGGACCTCGGAGCCGAGGTAGCGGACGATCGGGCCCATGTCACGGTGGGTGAGCTTGTACCAGGCGCGGGCGAAGGCGTCCGCGAACTCCGCCGGGTTCTCGTAGAAGCGGCGCGAGATCTGCTCGTAGACCGGGTCGAAGCGCAGCGACAGGTCGGTGGTGAGCATGGTCGGGAGGTGCTTCTTCTCCGGGTCGTACGCGTCCGGGATGATCGCCTCGGCGTTCTTGGCGACCCACTGGTGGGCGCCCGCCGGGCTCTTGCTCAGCTCGTACTCGTACTCGAAGAGGTTCTTGAAGAAGCCGTTGCCCCACTGGGTCGGCGTGGTGGTCCAGGTGACCTCCAGGCCGCTGGTGATGGCGTCGGGGCCCTTGCCGCTGCGGAAGGTGCTCTTCCAGCCGAGGCCCTGCTCCTCCAGGGAGGCGGCCTCCGGGTCCGCGCCCACGTTGTCCGCCGGGCCGGCGCCGTGGGTCTTGCCGAAGGTGTGGCCGCCGGCGATGAGGGCGACGGTCTCCTCGTCGTTCATCGCCATCCGGCGGAAGGTCTCGCGGATGTCGCGGGCCGCGGCGACCGGGTCCGGGTTGGCGTTCGGGCCCTCCGGGTTGACGTAGATGAGGCCCATCTGCACCGCGCCGAGCGGGTTCTCCAGCTCGCGGTCGCCGGTGTAGCGCTCGTCGCCGAGCCAGGTGGTCTCCGGGCCCCAGTACACGTCCTCGTCGGGCTCCCACACGTCCGCGCGGCCGCCGGCGAAGCCGAAGGTCTCGAAGCCCATCGACTCCAGGGCGACGTTGCCCGCGAGGATCATGAGGTCGGCCCAGGAGATGTTCTGGCCGTACTTCTTCTTCACCGGCCACAGCAGACGGCGTGCCTTGTCCAGGTTGCCGTTGTCCGGCCAGCTGTTCAGCGGCGCGAAGCGCTGCTGGCCGGCGCCGGCGCCGCCGCGGCCGTCGCTGATGCGGTAGGTGCCGGCGCTGTGCCAGGCCATGCGGATCATGAACGGGCCGTAGTGGCCGAAGTCGGCCGGCCACCAGTCCTGCGAGGTGGTCAGGACCTCGGCGATGTCCTGCTTCACGGCAGGCAGGTCGAGGCCCTCGAAGGCCTTCGCGTAGTCGAAGTCCTCACCGAGCGGGTTGGCCACCGCGGGGTTCTTGGCGAGGATCTTCAGGTTCAGCCGGTTCGGCCACCACTGGCTGTTGCCGCCGCCCTGGGTGGGGTGTGCGGCACGCCCGTGCGCGACGGGGCAGCCCCCGGCGCCCTCCGCCTTCGCGTCGGTGACGATTGCTTCGTGGTTCTCAGACATCGGAATCCTTCCGGACCTGGCGGACACAGTGCTCAGGAAGTGCGTTCGGCGGACGGGCCTCCCGCGGGTCTCACGTGTGCTTCTCCCGCCGTGCTGGAGTCTTCCTGTCCCTTGGCCATCTTCGAAACCGATCCTACGATGGACGATGTCCAAGTCAAGAACCACGCCAAGTTTGCCGATGCCGATGAGGTGAGACATGAGTGACCTGCTGGAGCGACTGCGCGCGCGTGGCTGGCGGATGACGTCCCAGCGCCGGGTGGTCGCGGAGGTCCTGGCCGGGGATCATGTACACCTCACCGCGGACGAGGTCCACGCGCGCGCGGTCGTGCGCCTGCCGGAGATCGCCCGGGCGACGGTCTACAACACGCTCGGCGAGCTGGTGGCCCTGGGGGAGGTCGTGGAGCTCTCCACGGACGGGCGGGCCAAGCGGTACGACCCGAACGCCCACCGGCCGCACCAGCACCTGGTCTGCTCGAACTGCGGGATCATCCGCGACGTCCACCCGACGGGGGACCCGCTCGCGGTCCTGCCGCCCGCGGAGCGGTTCGGCTTCACGGTGGCGACGGCGGACGTCACGTACCGGGGGCTCTGCCCGGGCTGCGCCTGAGCGCGGACATACGGGAGGAGCCCTCCACCGGTGTCGGTGGAGGGCTCCTCGGTGTCCCGCTTGGGGGCGGGGACTACTTCAGGACGGAGAGCGCGTCCTCGTAGCTCGGCTCGTCGGCGATCTCACCCACGAGCTGGGCGTGCAGCACCGTGTCGTTCTCGTCGAGGACGACGACGGCGCGGGCGGTCAGACCGGCCAGCGGCCCGTCCGCGATCTCCACGCCGTAGTTGGTGTGGAACTCGCGGCCGCGGAGCGTCGAGAGGTTCTTGACGTTCTCCAGGCCCTCGGCGCCGCAGAAGCGGGCCTGCGCGAAGGGCAGGTCGGCGGAGATGCAGAGGACGACCGTGTTGTCCAGCTGCCCGGCCTTCTCGTTGAACGCGCGGACGGAGGAGGCGCACGTCGGGGTGTCGACGCTCGGGAAGATGTTGAGGACCTTGCGCTGACCGGCGAAGTCCTTGAGCGACTTGTCCGCCAGCCCCTCGGCGACGAGCGTGAAGTCGGGGGCCTGGCTGCCGGGGGCCGGCAGAGCACCGTTGACCTGCACGGGGCTGCCCTTCAGCGTGACCTGGGCCATGGGGATCTCCTTCAGACGTAAGAGTGGCAACGGGGGGAATCGTACGGAAGGCGGGCCCGCTCCCACGACACGGGCCGCCGCGATCATTTCCAGCCGATTCACGCATATGAACGGACTGCTCTCGTGCGGCGCCGCTGCGGGCGACTCGCAGGGTGCGTCCGCCGTGAACGAGCAGTCTTGACGGCCCTGGTGCAGACCTTTAGGTTCCATCCTCGACAGTCGTCGCCCGTTCACATACGTGAAGAAGGGGTAGCCCCATGACCCGATGGTTCACCGCCCCCCTGCTCCTCGCCGGTCTCCTGGCCGCACTGGTCGCCGTCCCCGGAGGCGGCCGCGCCGAAGCCGCCCCCACCACCTTCGTCCACCCCGGCGTCCTCGTCTCCCGGGGGCAGCTCGACTTCACCCGAGAGCAGGTCACCGCCGGAGCGCAGCCCTGGAAGGGCGCCTACGACCAGATGCTGGCGAGCGAGTACGCCTCCCTGGCCCGGGTCCCCAAGCCCCGGTCGGTCGTCGAGTGCGGCTCGTACTCGAACCCCGACCACGGCTGCACCGACGAACGCGATGACGCCCTCGCCGCGTACACGCTCTCCCTCGCCTGGTACATCACGCGCGACAGCCGGTACGCCGAGAAGGCCATCGAGATCATGGACGCCTGGTCCGCCGTGATCACCGACCACACCAACTCCAACGCGCCCCTCCAGACGGGCTGGGCCGGCTCCTCCTGGCCGCGGGCCGCCGAGATCATCCGGTACACCTACACCGGCTGGCCGCAGACCCGCGTCGACCGCTTCAAGAGCATGCTGAGGAACGTCTACCTGCCCGAGGTGACCAACGGATCCCAGTCCAACGGCAACTGGGAGCTCAGCATGACCGAGGCCGCGATCGGCATCGCCGTCTTCCTGGAGGACCGCGCCGCCTACGACAAGGCCGTCACCAAGTTCCGCGGCCGGGTCCCCGCGTACATCTACCTCACGAGCGACGGCGCCCTGCCCAAGGCGGCCCCGGGCAGCGGACTCGACACCCGCGACGAGCTCGTCCGCTACTGGCAGGGGCAGACCACCTTCGTCGACGGCCTCACCCAGGAGACCTGCCGCGACCTCACCCACACCGGCTACGGCCTCTCCGCGATCTCGCACATCGCCGAGACGAGCCGCATCCAGGGCCAGGACCTCTACCCCGAGGTCGCCGACCGGCTGCGCCACGCCCTCGGACTCCAGGCGAAGTACGAACTCGGCGAGCCCGTCCCGTCCTGGCTCTGCGGCGGCACACTCAAGGACCACCTCGGACCCGTCACGGAGGTCGGCTTCAACGCGCTTCACGGCCGCATGGGCCATGCGATGACGAACACCCGGAAACTCACCGAGACCAGCCGGCCGGCGGGCACGAACAACCTCTTCGTCGCCTGGGAGACCCTCACCCACGCGGGCAACCCCCGCTGAGCGGAGGGGAGTCGGAAGGGCCGTCAGCCCCGGACCGCCGTGAAGCGGGACGGCGGAGTGCCGAAGGTGCGGGTGAAGGCGGCCGTGAACGCGGCCGGCGAGGCGTACCCCAGGCGGCCCGAGACCTCGCTGACCGTCGCGGTACGCAGCAGGGGGACGGCCGCCAGGAGCCGGGCGCGGGACCGCCAGACGGCGGGGCTCTCGCCCGTCTCCGCACGGAACCGCCGGGTGAACGCCCGCTCGCTCAGCGCGGTCCTCGCCGCCCAGTCGGTGTTGGTGACCGTGGCGTCCGGCCCGGCCAGATACTCCCGGCACAGCACCGCGAGATCCGCCGAGGCGGGGATCCCGACGTGGAAGGGGAGCGGGGAGCGCGCGGCGATCTCGTGCAGCAGCAGCGTCGCGATGGCGCCCTCCCGGCCCGACAGGCTGTAGTCGGCCGCGAACTCCACCGCCGCGAGCAGCAGTTCGCGCAGCAGCGGCGGCACGTCCACGACCGTGCAGCGCGCCGGCCACCACGGGACGGCGCCCGGCTCCACGTACAGGCTCCGCGTGCTCACCCCCAGCATCCGGACCCGGTGCGGGGTCGCGGCCGGGATCAGGACCGCGCGCTCCGGCGGGACCGTCCACGTGCCGTCGGCGGTCTCGACGACCATGACCCCGGTCGCGCCGTAGAGGAACTGCGCCCGCCGGTGCTCGTGCCAGTCCAGGACGTGCCCGGCCGGATAGTCGGTGCCGATGGGCAGGACGGCCCGGTCGAGGTGGTCGACGGAGTCCAGCGGGATGTTCTTCACCGGACCACCGTACTGGCCGAGACACGAAGGAATCCTGCCGACCATCGCATGCGGGAACCATCGGCGAGCTGATGGTCTTGACCCCATGGACATGGTGACGCTGATGGCGATCGGGCTCCTCACCGGAGCGACGACGGTCTTGTTCGGGTTCGGCGGCGGGTTCGTGGCCGTCCCCGTAGTGGTGTGGGCGGACGCCGCCCTCGGCAGTGCCGCCGTCCCCGTGGCCACCGCCACCTCGGCCCTGGTGATGGTCGTGAACGCCGCCTTCGCCACCGCCGTCACCCCACGGCCGGTGCTCCTCGCCCTGCGCGGCAGCGGCGCCCTGCTGCCCCTGCTCGCGGCGGGCGCCTGCGCCGGGGCGTACGCCTCCCGTCTCGCCCCACCGGACCTGGCCCGCTGGGCGTTCGTCGCGTACACCGCCCTGACCGCCCTCGACCTGCTGCTCCGGCCCGGCTTCCTCCGCGCCGCGAGCGGACCGGGCGCGGAGCCGGAGCGGGCCCCGAGGCCGCTGCCGGCCGGCGCGGGCGCACCGATCGGCGCGGTCGCCGCCTTCCTCGGCGTCGGCGGCAGCGTGATGACGGTCCCCGCGCTGCGCCGGGCCGGTCACCCCATGCGCGTGGCGACCGCGCTCGCCAACCCCCTCACCCTCGCCGTCGCGCTCCCGGCCGTCGCGGTCTCCCTCGCCGGCTCCCCGCCCCCGGCCGCCACGGCGAGCGGCACGGGTCTGGTCGGTCTTGTCGACCCGTACGCGGCGGGGGCGCTGCTCCTCGGAGCCCTGCCGGTCATCGCCGTCCTGCGCCGCCGCCCACCCCGGATCCCGGACCGCGTCCACGCGTGCGCGTACCTCGGACTGCTCGCCCTGGTGGCCCTCGCGATGGTGCTCACCGGGCCCTGAGCGGGGCGGTCGGTGATCACCCGCCCCGTGGGCGCCGTGACCCTCACGCGTCACCGGCCGTCGCACGGCGGTCTCAGTCGGCTGCCCGGCGCAGGGCGCGGACGGCCGGGACGGAGAGCATGACGGCGATCAGCACGAGGCCCATGACCGAGGAGAAGAGCAGCACGCGGTCGGCGCCCACGCTGTCGGCGGCCGGGCCGGACAGGGCCCGGCCCAGCGGGATGACCATGATGGATCCGGCCACGTCGTAGGCGGAGACCCGGCTCAGGACGGCGAGCGGGATGTGCGACTGCACGCTCGTCGCCCACATGACGCCCCAGAAGGCGAACCCGCAGCCGGCCACCACCCCGGTGACCGCCGTGACGGTGAACGACCAGCCGAGCGCGGGCGCCAGGGGGTTGAGGGAGAAGAAGAACATGGCGCACGCGCCCGCGACGAGCGGACGGCTCGGCCGGACCCGCATGCCGAGCAGTCCGCCGACGATCGTCCCCGCGCCGTCGGCGGACGCGATCCAGCCGTAACCGCTCGCCCCGTGCTGCTCGGTGAGCAGCGCCGCGCCCAGCGGCAGGGCCGGGCCGAAGACGAACAGGCCGTAGACGGCCCACACGGCGATGACCCCCCACAGCCAGGAACGCGACCGGAACTCGTGCCATCCGGTGGCCAGACGCCGCAGGATCGGCTCGTCGCTCTCGTCCCGCGCCGTGCAGAGCTTCCGCAGCGGCGCCAGGCCGAGCGCGCTGCACGCGTAGAAGGCGGCGATGACCACGAAGGACCCGGCGACGTCCCAGTACGCCACGAGCAGGCCGGAGAGACCGGGGCCGAGCAGGGTGCAGATCGACTCGGAGATCCGCAGCAGCGCGTTGGCCCGCTGGATGTCCTCCGCGACCCGGGGCACCAGGCTCGCCAGACCCGGCTGGAACATGGCGGTCGCGGCGCCGCTGAGCGCGAGCAGCGCCATCATGTGCCACAACCGCATGTCGCCGGCGGCGAGCAGCGCCGCGAGCGCCAGCATGGCGACCATCCGCACCACGTCGGCGCCGACCATCATCACCTGCGGGGTGAAGCGGTCGGCGAGCACGCCGCCGAACAGCACGAGCAGGACGATCGGCGTCATCCACGCGGCCAGCGCGTAGCCCACGCCCGCCGCCCCGTACCCCGCGCCGAGCACGGCGGTCGTGAGCGAGACCATCAGCATGCCGTCGGCCAGGAGCGAGGTGCTGCGGGCCGCGAAGAACAGCCGGAAGCGCTGCGAACGCCACGGGCTGGGAAGGGAGTATTTCTCCCGCTCTACGGTCATGTCATTCGTCGTCATGTCAGCCGCTCTACGGTCACGTCATTCGTCGTCATGTCAGCTGCGCCGGTCCCGGCCGGCCCCTTCCCTGAGAATCCGCTGCCCGAGCCAGGCACTGGTCCGGTCCGCCTCCGCCGGCGCGTCCCGCACGATCACGTACCGGCGCGGGGCCAGCACCCCCGGACGGCCCGGCAGAGCGTCCATCAGCGCCGCGTGCGCCTCCTCCGGGGTGAGCGGGGAGCCGCCGCAGGCGAGGAAGGCGGTGAGGCCGTCCTCGTCCGGTGCGCCGTCGGTGACGTGCACGGGGACCCCTCCGAGCGCCCCGCTCAGGACCTCCGCCACCTCGGGCGGCGACACCCACGAGCCGTCCACCAGGCGCCACCCCGCACCCCGCTCGACCGGCCGGACACCCGTCACCCCGGTGAGCGCCGTGAGCGGCACGTCCTCGGTGGCGGCCGCCTCCAGGAGCCGTACCAGACCGGTGAGGAACCCCTCGGCCTCGTCCGGCGTGAACAGCGCGGGGTCGACCCACATGCCGAGCCGGAGTACGGGCGTCGTCTCGTCGACGAAGGTCAGGACGCGGGCCGGCAGCACCTGTGCCGGCCCACGGACCACGTCGAGTTCGGGCCGGTCGGCGTCCGCCGCGGGTTCCGTGGGCAGCGTGCTGACGTCGTTGAAGACGACGTCACGGGCGAAGCGGCTGCCGCGCTCGTACGTGACGGCGTCGATCATCTCCCAGAGGCGGACCGCGTCGAACTGGCTGTGCCGGTAGGCGTTGAGCGCCGCTCCCCACGCCTTCCGCAGCAGCGCGTCGAAGGACGGCACCCGCACGTCCAGGGAGAGCAGCGCGTCCTGCGACACGGTGTTCACGGAGCGGGCGAGCCGTGGCAGGAACCGGTTCGAGGTCGGCACGGCGGCGACGCACGAGGACTGACCCGTGCGGTGGGCGATCAGCGCGCACCAGGCGGTGAGGAGCACCGTGGACGGCAGACCGCCGGTGCGCTCCGCCACGAGGGCGAGCGCCTGGGCGCCGCGCAGCGAGCGGAGCGTGAGCTGCTCCGCCTCGACCTCGGCGCCGACGGCGCCCGGCTCCGCGAACATGGCCTGGGGGCCGGTGCGGATGATCCGCTCCCAGTGCCGCAGGGACGCCTCGGACCTCCGGAGCCCGCCCGGGGTCGCCTCCTCGGCGGCCAGGTCGAGCGGGGTGAAGGCGGTCACGGCGGGGAGCGTCCGGCCGGCGAGCAGGGCGTGCCAGTCCTCTTCGAGCACGGAGAGGGCACTGATGTCCGTCACGGCGTGGCTCGCCGCGAGCGCGACGGACAACGGCACGCCCTCCACGGCGACCAGGGAGATCCGCAGGCCGAAGTCCCGGTCCAGGTGGAAGCGGCCCACACGGTCCCGGCGGGCCAGGTCCTCGGCGTGGCCTTCCGGGGGCTGCTCGTCGTGGTCGACGACCGTGACGGTGAACTCCCCTTCCGCCGCAACGACTTGCTCGCGTGGCGCCTCGCCCGGGGCGTGCGGGAAGGTCGTCCGCAGTGCCTCGTGCCGCACCACCAGGGCGCGCAGCGCGTCGATCGCCGACTCCGTCCCGGTTCCCTCGGGCACGGGCCACACGGCGTGGATGTTGATGTGCTCGGGCTCGTCCCGCAGCATGCAGCGGATCATGTTGGCCTGGCCCATCGTGACCGGGCCCCGCCGCTGCTCCCCGCCCGCGTAGCGGACGGTGACGGTGTACGTCTTCGTCATGCGATGCCCTTCGGGAACTCCGGTCGGTTCTCGCTCGCCCGGACCAGGTCCGCCCAGGCGTCGATCAGGAGGGCGAACTCCGCCATGTCCTCCCGGACTTCGTCGACGAGCCGCTCGCGGCGGGCGGCGAGGAAGTCCGCCGCCTCGGTGTAGCGGCCGCCGAGCTTGCGGTAGGAGCGGTCGACGACGTCGAGGCGCTCGGTCTTCTCCCCCGGGTCGACGCGCGTGCTCTCCCGGACGAGACCGGCGACGGCGGAGGCCCGGAGCCCGCCACCGGCGTCGAGCAGTGATGCGCCGGCCGCCGCCGTCCCGGCGTACACCGAGTGGAGGTGCGGAGTCGCGAGGAGGAACTTCGCGAACCGCAGCTGGTAGGCGAGGAAGCCTGCGTCTGAACGTCGTTCGCCGGTATGGAAGTTGACGATGTGCCGGTTGTGCAGCACACCGGGCAGCCGGGCGTCGTGGACCAGGTGCAGGAGGAAGTAGTCGCTGCCGATGGTGTCGGTGGCGGGCGGCAGCGGCACCCGGCCGTACACCTCACGGGCGAGGGCGACGTTGCACATGTCGACGCGGGTGGGGCTGACGGTGGTGAGCGTGGTCAGGTCACCGGTGTACGCGGCGGTCCCGGCGCCCCGGAACGACTCGGCGATCAGGTTCCTGCGCCAGATCTCCGGATAGCCGTCCGGTACGGACAGGCCGATGACGTCCTCGTACACGAGGGGGTCGAGCCGGCGGATCTCCGCGACGTCCACGGACATCTCGCCGACGAAGGAGCCGCCGACCAGGGCCACCGGACGGTGGGCGTGCGCGGGGTCGAGTCTGCTGCGGGACACGAGCCCCGCCACCTCGGCGGCCGGCCGGCCGAGGGCCGTGAGCTCGTGGTGGAGCGGGAAGACCGGCTCCCCGTCCAGGTGCTGGTAGCGGCTGTCGGAGTCCCTGCGGTGCACGGACGCGCAGCCGAGGGCCTCCGCGAACAGGAAGGCGCGGTTGGTGCAGGCGCCGTAGGACACCCGGGACGGGAGCATCAGGCCGAGCATCCGGTCCGGCTCGGCGGTGCCGGAGCGCGTGACGAGCTCGCGCAGGAAGGCCCGCTGGGCGGTCTCGTCGAGGTGGTGGACGACCACACCGGGTACGCGGGGGAGCGCGGCCACCACCTGCCGGTGCTCGGCGAGCACCGGGGCCGCGGAGGAGTCCAGGATCAGCAGGTGCACCTCGGCGCCGAAGCGGCGGGCGCCGTGGGCGGCTTCCGCCGCGACCGCCCGGATGGTGTCGGGGCAGGCGCGGTGGGTGGGCAGGGTCAGGCAGACACGGCGCACGCCGGCTCCCCGCCCGCTTCCCCGGCCGTCCGTCCGCCCGCGGCCTCGCCCGTGTCGCTCCACGAGGTCAGCCCGAGGAGGCGGCTGCCGAGCTCGTTCAGGGTGGCCGTGGGGTAGCGCTCGGACTCGTGCAGGACGGGGTCGCCGACGAGGGTGCGGTTCCAGCGCGGGGTGCGCAGGTGCCGCCAGGACTCGACGCGGGACCTCCGCAGCTTCGTGTGCTCCTCCAGGGCCGGCATCATCGACAGGTACTGGACCGCCCGCACCTGGTCGGCCGAGGTGTTGCGGGCCACGCCGTGGGCGAGGAGACCGTTCCAGATCAGCAGGTCGCCGGGGCGCAGGTCGGGGCGGACGACGGGGAACTCCGTCCGGTCCACGGCGGGCCGGATGGGGTCACGGCCGGCCGGCTGCCCGAGCTTCCACTCCTCGAACCGCCGGAAGAGCTCCGGGCAGCACTGGAAGCCGCCGGACTCGGGGCGCGTGTCGTTCAGCGCGATGATCCCCTGCACCCGCTGCGGGGGCACGCCGAGCGTGGTGTCGATGTCCCAGTGCAGCTCGATGTCGAAGCCCCGGTCGGTGGGTTCGATCAGGGCGCGGTCGCGGTTGCGGACGTTGGGCGGGTTGAGGTTGAGCCGGTCCTGGGTGACCCACAGCTCCTCGCAGTCCCACACGTCCACGAAGGCGTCGTAGACGCGCTGGGCCTGGCGGCTGTCCCAGAGGAGCTGGTGGTGGTACGCCTCCACGAAGCCGTACACGTGCAGCTGCTGGTCCAGCTCGGAGCGGAACGGCCGGTCCTCGTACCAGCTGTCCGGCCGGTCGGGGTCGAGGCCCTGGAAGTCCCAGGTGAAGTCGAGCAGGCGGCGCGCGGCCTCGGCGGGGATCGCCTCGCGGACGACGACGTAGCCGTACGTCTGCCAGTGGGCGAAGTCCTCCTCGGACAGCACCCGCAGCGGCCGCGACTTCTTCAGCTCCCGCAGGGTGGTCGCGGCGAGGTACGACTCGCCGTCCGCGCTGAAGTACGGCAGGTCCGAGGCCGCCCGGTGCAGATAGGGGCGGCGGACGGGTCGGGGCGGAGCGGGTGTGGGCATGGGGGTCCCTCCAGAGGCGGTGGCCGGAGGTCAGGCGGCCACGTCGTTCAGAAGAATTGGTTTAGACCATCGGTTCTGTCAAGTGTCACCGCGATATGAGGAGTTAAGGGTGCGATCGGCTGGATACCCCCCGGCCCTGCGGCAGCTTTGGTCTAGACAACCCTCGCCGAGCTGGCTTAGGGTCCCCATGCGCAGTCCGGTCCCTGATGGAGCATCAGGCGGCTTCTTCGCCGTGCCGTGGTCGACGAGGACCCCACGCCTTGACTGTTCGCCCACGCCCAGAGGGAGCGGTTTTCCATGAGCACACCCAGCACCACCGTCCTGCCCGACGGCGGCCTGAAGAGCCCGGGCGCGGGCCTGATCACCCTCGACCCGGTCCGCACCGCCCTGCTGCACGGCCTGGACGAACTGCTCACCGGGCTCGCCGCGCGCCTCTCCGCACCCGAGGTCGTGGGCCCGCCGCTGCTCTCCGTCGAGGGCCTAGCCCGCCTCGACTTCTTCCGCAACTTCCCCCATCTCGGCGTCTCCGCCGGACGGTTCGCCCCCGACGCCCTCGACGGCCTCGCCGCGGGCGAGTCGCCGGGCGACCTGCCGCTCCGGCCGACCGGCTACCTCCTGCCCTCCGCCACCTGCTACGGCCTGCTGCTCTCCCTGGAGGGCCGGGACGTCGGCGAGGACGGACTACGGCTCTCCGCGGCCGGCCGCTGCTTCCGCAACGAGACCCACTACGACGGGCTGCGCCGCCTGTGGGGCTTCCACATGCGCGAAGTCCTCTTCCTCGGCACGAAACAGGGCTCCCTCGAACACCTGGAGCAGGGCACCGAGTTCATCCTCGAACTGGCCGCACGCCTCGGACTCGACCTGTCCCGGGCCGTGGCCGACGACCCCTTCTACGACAAGGGCGGCTCCCGCGCCAAGCTCATGGCGCTCGACCCCGTCAAGCACGAGTTCAGCGCCCCCGACGGCACGGCCATCGCCTCCGTCAACCGCCACCGCAACTTCTTCGGCGAGCGCCTCGACATCCGCGCGGGCTTCGCGGGCCCCGCGTACAGCGCCTGCGTCGCCTTCGGCGTCGAGCGCTGGGTGCACGCGATGATCCTCGCCCACGGCACCCCCGAGCAGGCCCTCGACCGGCTGCGCGCCGCGAGCGCCTGAACTCCGCCCGTACCTTCCCCACAGCAAGGAGCGCCCCACCCCATGGACCCCATCGCCGCCTGGCTCCACGAGAAGAACCCCGGTCTCGACGGGCCGATCGACGCTGACGAGGACCTCATCGAGGCCCGGCTCATCGACTCCATGGACTTCCTGGAGTTCATCGACCTCCTGGAGGAGCTCTCCGGCAGCTCCATCGACCTCCAGGAGGTCACCATCGACGACTTCCGCACCATCGGCCGCGTCCAGGAACGCTTCCTGAGTGCCGCCACGTGACCATCCGCCGCTGCTGGCCGTCGTGGCGACCACCCGGGAGGTCCTGGACCACCCCGAACTGCACGAGGGCCTGCTCGCGCCCTGGGAACGGCGGCGGCTCGACCGGATCCGCGTCCCCGGCCGCCGCGACGACGTGACCGCGGCCCGCCTGCTCGTCCGGCTGTGCGTCGCCCGGTTCACCGGGCTCCCCCCGGAGGCGTCCGGCCCCGACCAGTACTGCGACACCTGCCGCCGGCACGGGCACGGCCGCCCGTACCTGAGCCGCCGGCCCGGACTCGGCGTCAGCCTGAGCCACGCCGACGGCCTCGTGGCGGCGGCCGTCGGCCCCGGGCCGGTCGGCGTCGACGTGGAGCCCGCGGCCCGCAGGCCCGGCCCCCTGCCCGTACTCCGCCGGCTCCTGCCCGCGACCGAGCTGCGGGAGGCGGCGGCCGCGCCGGACCCCGACGCGGCGCTGCTCCGCCTCTGGGTGCGCGGCGAGGCCCGCTTCAAGGCGGGCGGTCGGGCGGGGCTGCGGCTCCTGGACTGGACCGACCGCGACCGGGCGGCCGTCGCCGCGGTCGCCGGTGCCGGCCCGGTCACCGTCATCGCATGCGCGGACCCAGTGTCCGGACGACCTGGGTGAGCACCTTCTCGCTCCAGTTCCGCTTCGACCGCGGGTACTCCCCGACCCCGTCCGCGGTGGACATGCCGCTCACCTCGAACTGGTACGGGCCCTGGTGGCAGGTGGGCCCGTCGGGCACGTCCGGTGCCCAGCGAGGTGCCGAGGTCCCGGAACTCCTTCTCGTACGTGCCCTCGCCTGCACGCGCGGCCCCATCCGCACGTCCCCCCGAAGGCTCCGGACACCGGACGGCCGAATGCCGCGACCGGGTCGGGCTAATCCGGGGCCGCGGGCGTGGCCCGGCGGACCGAGGGTGGTACGTCGATGGCCATGCAGCCAGGCACACCTCCGACGGTCACCCCCTTCCTTCGTACGGCCGCCGCCTACGCGTGGCGGCTGCTCGTCGTCGGCCTCCTCGTCTACAGCCTGTTCTCGGTGCTCGGCCGCTTCCACGAGATCGGCGTGGCCGTCTTCCTCGGTCTGGTGATTACGGCACTGCTCCGGCCCGTCGCCGACGCGGTCGCCCGCCTGCTGCCCCGGCCGCTGGCGGTCGCCCTCACCCTGCTCGTCAGCATCGGGCTCGTCCTCGGTGTGCTCGCGCTGGTCGGCGAGGCGGTCGCGGGGGAGCAGACCACCCTGGTGCGCGAGTTCCGCGAGGGCGTCGGGCGGATCGAGCGCTGGCTGGAGCGGCCGCCGTTCCGCCTCGACCCGGACGCGCTCTCCGACCTGCAGTCCAAGGCCGGCGAGTACCTCTCCAGTCACCGATCCGCCCTGCTCAGTACGGCGGTGAGCGGAGCGGGGCACATCGTCGCCGTCCTCGCCACACTGGTCCTCGGCCTGTTCTCCTCGGTGTTCTTCATCCACTCGGGGGACCGGCACTGGTCCTGGTTCCAGGAGCAGCTCCCGAGTTCGGTGCGCGAGCGCGTCGCCATCGGCGGACGCGCGGCCTGGAGCACCTTCACCGGCTACACGCACGGCATCGTCCTGGTCGCCGCGACCAACGCGGTGCTCGTCGGCATCGCCCTCTGGGCCCTCGGCGTCCCGCTCGCGGTGCCGCTCGCCCTCCTCGAATTCCTCGCCGCCTTCATCCCGCTGATCGGCTCGCCGATCGCCCTCGCCATCGCCACCGTCGTGGCGCTCGCCTCGCAGGGCCCGCTGGTGGCGGCTCTCGTCGTCGCCCTGATCGTGGTCATCGGTCAGATCGAGGGACATCTGCTGCACCCGCTGGTCATGAGCTGGGCGGTGCGGCTCCATCCGCTGGTCGTGGCCATCTCGGTGGTCGCGGGCTCGATCGCCGCGGGCATCGTGGGCGCGGTCGTGGCGGTCCCTCTGGTCTCGGTGGTGTGGTCCGTCCACACGGCGCTCAGGGCCGCGCGCGCCTGAGTCCGCCCGTGCAGGGGGTCTTGCGCGGGGCGTGCGGCCTCTCTACTCTCCCGGCCAATGGTTAGGAATATTTCCTAACGATTGGCCATGGAGGGAAAGGGAGTTGACATGCGTCGACGAAGCGTCTCGCTTCTCGGGCTGGCGGGTCTGCTGGCGTTGCCCCTGACGGTCATGCCGCAGGCGCAGGCCGCCGACGGCCTGGTGTCCACCGGAAAGCAGGCGACGGCCTCGTCCGTCGAGACCTCGGCCTTCGGGGCCGGGCTCGCGGTGGACGGCAGCACGGCCACCCGCTGGGCGAGCGCCGAAGGGGTCGACCCGCAGTGGATACGGATCGACCTCGGGGCGAACCACACGATCTCCCGGGTGAAGCTCAACTGGGAGGACGCGTACGGCAAGACGTACCGCATCCAGACCTCCGCCGACGGGTCGACCTGGACCGACGTCTACTCCACCACCGCCGGTGACGGGGCGACCGACGACCTCACCGTCTCCGGCAGCGGCCGCTACGTCCGGATGTACGGCACCGGCCGCGGCACGCCGTACGGCTACTCCCTCTGGGAGTTCGAGGTGTACGGCGCGCCCACCGGCACCGGCGGGGGCGGCGGCGGACCGGCCGTCCCCTTCGGCAGCCACCTCAAGCCCTACGCCGCCGGCATCCTGAAGCCCTCCGGCACCCAGGCGGCCCTCGACCAGAAGGTCGTCGACTACTACAACAAGTGGAAGGCCGCCTTCGTCCGGCAGAACTGCGGCAACGGCTGGTACCAGATCATCTCGCCCGACGCCGACCACCCGTACGTCGCCGAGGCCCAGGGCTACGGCATGGTCGTCACCGCCACCATGGCGGGCGCCGACCCGGACGCCAAGAAGATCTTCGACGGTCTCGTCAAGTGGAAGATCGACCACCCCTCCTCGGTCAACCCGAACCTCCTCGCCGCCGAACAGGACACCGCCTGCAAGAGCGTCAACGGCGGCGACGGAGCCACCGACGGCGACATGGACGTGGCCTACGGCCTGCTCCTCGCCGACAAGCAGTGGGGCAGCACCGGCACGTACAACTACAAGGACCTCGCGCTCAAGCACATCGCCGCCATCAAGAAGGACGAGGTCAACGCCACGACCAAGCTCCTGAAGCTCGGCGACTGGAGCAGCTCGGGCGACCAGTACTACTACATCTCCCGCACCTCGGACTGGATGGTCGACCACTTCCGTGCCTTCCGCGCGGCCTCGGGCGACACCACCTGGGACACCGTGCGCAGCGCCCACCAGACGCAGATCTCCCGCCTCCAGTCCACCTACGCCTCCGGCACCGGACTCCTGCCCGACTTCGTCGTCGACACCAACACGACACCCAAGCCGGCCCCGGGCCAGGTCCTGGAGGACCCGAACGACGGCTCGTACTGGTGGAACGCCTGCCGTACGCCGTGGCGCATCGGCGACGACGCGGTGACCAGCGGCGACGCCACGTCCCTCGCCGCCGCCCGGAAGGTCAACGGCTGGATCAAGTCCAAGACCGGCGGGGACCCGAACAAGATCGCCATCGGCTACAAGCTCAACGGCACCCAGATCTCCTCGGGCAGCGAGGCCGCCTTCTTCGCCCCGTTCGCGGTGGCGGCCATGACGGACACGGGCAGCCAGGCCTGGCTCGACGCCCTGTGGAACAAGATGGTGGCGACCCCGGTCGACACCAGCAGCTACTTCTCGGCCAGCATCCAGCTCCAGGTCATGATCACGGCCTCAGGCAACCACTGGGTCCCGTAGCGGGGTGTCCCGCCGCACGGACAGGGCCCTGAGATAACCGCTCAGGGCGGCGGCGGTACCCGAGAGCGGGAAACGGGCGCCGAGCTGCCCGTCAGGACGGACGACAAGACCGGTCGCGCCGTCGGGGAGGTAGAGCCGCGCGAACTCCCCGGCGGCGTCGCGGTACACGGGCACGGACGCGGCGGCGGGCCCGGCGGCTCCGGCTCCCGCCCCGGCGGCCGCGCCCCCGCCGGCGGACTCGTCCGCGCCGTCCGCCTCCTCCGCGCCGGCCGCGAGGATCGCCACGGCCGGCAGGCCGGCGGTCTCCCGCGCCGCCGCGGCCGCCCCGGCCAGCTCGGCCCCGTCCGATCCGTACAGCACCACCACATGGCCGGGCCGCCCCCGCAGCACGTCGAGGAGACGCAGCGGATAGGCGGCGACCGGGGTGGTCAGACCCGAGCAGTCCGGGGCCCGGTCGCCCGGCTGGGGCGCGTCCTCGGGACCGTACCGAACGCCCGAGAGCGGACCGTCCCGGTGGCTCACCAGGAGCTGCGCCTCCCGCAGGAGCAGCGTCCGCCGGTCCTCGGGGTCGGCCTCGATCCCCCGTACGGCGTGCCGCACGGTCCGGCCGACCACCTCCTCGCCCACCGGACGGCGTTCGGCGTCATAGGTGCCGAGCAGCTCGGACCCGGCCTCGCCCCGCACCACGAGGGAGAGCTTCCAGGCCAGGTTGCAGGCGTCCTGCACCCCGGTGTTCATGCCCTGGGCGCCGGTCGGCGGATGGATGTGCGCCGCGTCGCCCGCCACGAAGACCCGGCCCCGGCCGTAGCGGTCGACGATGCGGTGGCTGATCCGGAAGACCGAGGACCAGCGAAGGTCCGACAGGTGCGCGGGGCGCGGGGCGAGACGGTCGACGACGGCCTGGAGGTCGGCGAGCCCGGGGACCCGCCCGCTCTCCGGCCCGTGCGCCACCCCGTCCGGCGGGGCCGCCCCCCGGGAGGCGGCGAGTTCCGGCGGGAGCCTCATCGACATCCGGTAGCGGCCCGCCCCCGGCAGGGGGATGCAGACCAGGACCTCGCCGGTGGAGCCGTCGGCGGCCCGCCGACCGGACCGGATGCCGTAGCCGTGGGGCAGGTCCCAGTCGGCCACGACGTCGCCGAGCATGTACTCCTCCTGGAACGCCCCGCCCTCGTAGGACAGGCCCAGCGTCTTCCGTACGACGCTGTGCGCGCCGTCGCAGCCGATCAGATACGGCACCCGCAGCTCCTCGCCGGCGCCGGACGCCGTGCGCAGCCGCGCGGTGACCCCGTCCCGGTCCTGGGTGAACGACTCCAGTTCGGTGCCGCGCTCGACGACCGTCCCCAGGCGGGCGACGTACTCCTCCAGGAGCCGCTCCGTCTCGTACTGCGGCAGCGCGGCGAAGCCGTAGGGCACCTCCGGCGGCATCGTGAGCTCGATCCGGTCCCGCTCGCGGCCGTCGACGTAGACCAACTGGCCGCGCAGCGGCACGGCGGCCTCCAGGACGGCGCGGACCAGACCCATCCGGTCCCACAGCTCCAGGGTGCGCGGCTGGATCCCGACCGCCTTGGCGTACGGAAGACGGGCCGGCAGGCGGTCGACGAGCCGGCAGTGCACACCGTGCCGGCGCAGCTCGGCGGCCGCGCTCAGGCCGACCGGACCCGCGCCCACGATCAGGACGTCGGTGGTGGTGCGGTGCGCCACGCGTGCCTCCAGCACTGGATTGCCCCCGGCGGATTCCCGTAGGGCCCGTCCGGCGACGCGCGTCGGAGCAGGCCCCAGGCCATCGTCACCCGCCTCCGCCGGGTCGGCGAGCGGTGCGGCCGTCCGGCGGGCCTGTCGGACCGGGCGGGTACCGTCGCGGCCATGCTCGAACTGATCACTCCCACCGTGCGCCTGCACACGCGGACGATCGAGCGGTGCGGCGGCGTCCTGGAGGACGTCCGGACGAGCGCGTACGGCACGAAGCGCCGGTACGGGATCACACCGCCCGGGCCGGCCCCCGCGCTGCCGGTCGTGCGCCCCGGCGGGATGCCCACGAACGAACTGCGCGCCTGGGCCCGGGCGCAGGGCTTCGAGGTGCCGGACCGCGGCCGGGTGCCGAGCGAGGTCCGGAGAGCGTGGGAGCGGGCCACCGAGGAAGCCGCGGAGCGTGCCGAATGATCCCGGAACCCCTGCCGGACGCCCGCACGGCCGCGATCGTCCTGCCCCGGTGGCCGTACGGGCGTGGGGAACCGGTCGGCGTCCCCGGGCGTCCGTCCCGGGCATGAGCGAGAACCCGTCACAGGAATCGCGGGACCGGGCCGAGAGCGCCGTCGGCTGCCTGCTCGCCGTCGCCGGCGTCACGGTCGCGGCCGCCTTCGCGCTGCCCCGGGCCTCCTACAGCATCGAAGGCGGCTTCGAGTCGCACGCCCGCGACTGGAGCGTGATCCTCGTCGACCTGCCGCTCATCCTCTTCGCCGGACTCGTCCTCCCGCCGCTGACCTGGGCGGCCGCCGTCCGATGGCTGCGGCCCTGGACCGCGGCCCTCCTCTGCGTCGCCGTCGCGGGACTCGCCCTGTGGGGCCTCGCGGCCTGGTGGCATCCGCGACAGCCGGAACCCGGGTACGGGCCCGGCCTCTGACGGCGCCTCGGCGGGGTAGCGTGCCCCCGGCGCGCCTCACCGGGGGCGCGGCCACGACCACGAGAGGACGAGGAAGCCCATGGCGCAGGAGCACGAGGAGCACACCCCGAGCACGGTCGTCTCGCAGCCCGTGGGGCATGTCGTCGGCGGGCGCGGCGAGGTGCGGGACGACGAGTGGGGGGACGTCGAGTCGATCGTCCGCCTCGACGGGGAGACCTACGGCCCCGAGGCGCTGGCCGGACTCGACGCCTTCTCGCACCTGGAGATCGTCTACCACTTCGACCGCGTGAGCCCCGACGCCGTCCAGACCGGTGCCCGGCACCCGCGCGGCAACGAGGAGTGGCCGCTGGTCGGGATCTTCGCCCAGCGCGGCAAGAACCGCCCCAACCGCCTCGGCGTCTCCCGCTGCCGCCTGGTCCGCACGGACGGACTCGACCTCCATGTACGCGGCCTGGACGCCGTCGACGGCACACCGGTGCTCGACATCAAGCCGTACATGACGGAGTTCGGCCCCCAGGGACCGACCACCCAGCCCGCCTGGGCCGACGAGATCATGCGCCACTACTACTGAGCCCCAGGGGCCACCGCCCGACGGTGAACCGACGTACGGAACCCGAACTAGGGTTGCCCCGTGCGTGTACTGCTGGTGGAAGACGACGAGCCGGTCGCGGAGTCCCTGCGGCGCGGACTGCTGCGCTACGGCTTCGAGGTGGAATGGGTCACCACGGGGACGGCGGGGCTCGCCGTCACCACCCCGTACGACCTGGTCCTGCTCGACCTCGGCCTGCCCGACACCGACGGGCTCGACGTCTGCCGGGCACTGCGCCGGCGCGGCGACGTGCCGATCATCGTGATCAGCGCCCGCAGCGACGAGACCGACCGGGTCGTCGGCCTGGAGATCGGCGCCGACGACTACGTCTCCAAGCCCTTCGGGGTGCGTGAGGTCATCGCCCGGATCAGGGCCGTGATGCGCAGGGTGCGGCCGGCGGAGCAGCCCACCGGACCCCAGCGGTACGGTGCCCGGCTGACCGTCGACCGCAAGGCGGCCCGCGTATGGCTGGACGAGTCCGAAGTGGCGCTCACGCCCAAGGAGTACGACCTGCTCGCCTTCCTCACCGAGGAGCCGGGCGCGCTGATGTCCCGCGAACAGATCATGGAAGCCGTCTGGGACGCCAACTGGTTCGGGCCGACCAAGACCCTCGACGTCCACGTGGCGGCGCTGCGCCGCAAGCTCGCCGGGGCCGTGACCGTCGAGGCCGTCCGCGGCGTCGGCTTCCGCCTGGTCGTGGAGCCCGTGGGCCGCCCGTGATCAGACGCCTCATCGTCAGCTACGTGGCCCTGGTCGCCGTGGCGCTCGCCGCCTTCACCGTGCCGGTCGCGTTCACGCTCACCGCCCAACTGCGCGGCGACACCGAGGAGTCCGTGCGCCGCGAGGCCACGACCATGGCGCTGCTCCTCGGGGACGGCGACGCACCCGCCCGGCAGGCGCTCGCCCGGATGGCCGGGGCGTACGGGGACGAGACCCCCGGGACCGTGGAGGTGGTGGCTGCCGACGGCCGGAGCGCCATGGACCCGCTGCCCCTGCCGGCACACCCGGACGACCCGGCGTTCGGCGCGGCGCTGGAACAGGGCAGGACCACCGTCGACTGGGGATCCCGGCTCGTCTGGGGACCCGAACTGATCGTCACCGTACCCGTGTACGCACGCCGCGAGGCGGGGGAGCCGGAGCGGATCGTCGGCGCCGTCCGCATCCGGTACGCCACCGCCGGCCTGAGCGACCGGCTGTGGCGGATCTGGGGCTTCCGGGCGATCCTCGCCGTCGGCGTGCTCGCGGTCGCCGCCGGACTCGGCGCGATCGTCGCCCGGCTGCTGACCAAGCCGCTGCGCCAGCTCAACGACATGGCCAGCCGGTTCGGCGACGGCGACCTCACCGCCCGCTCGCCCGTCACCGGCCCGCAGGAGACCCAGACCCTCGCCCGCACGCTCAACCAGGGCGCCGAGCGCCTCGACACCCTCGTCGCCTCCCAGCGCATCTTCGTCGCGGACGCCTCGCACCAGCTGCGGACCCCGCTGACCGCGCTGCGCCTCTCGCTCGACAACATCGCGGACGGCGTCGACGACGAGTTCGTCCGCGAGGACGTCGACCAGGCCACCGCCGAGGTCGTACGGATGAGCCGCCTGGTCAGCGGCCTCCTCGTGCTCGCCCGCGCCGAGGCCAAGGTGTCCGCACCCGAACCGCTGGCGCTGCGCGAACTGGTCGAGGAGCGGCTGCAGGTCTGGCGGCCGGCCGCCGACGAACGCGGGGTGACGATCGTCCTCACCGGCGACACCGAGGACCTGCCGCGGGTGCTCGCCGGGCCCGGAAACCTCGACCAGGTCCTCGACAACGTGCTCTCCAACGCCCTGGAGGTCTCCCCGGACCGGGGGACGATCACGGTACGGATGGAGGCGGGCGGCCCCGAGGAGGCGGTCCTGGAGGTCCTCGACCAGGGCCCCGGCATGTCCGCCGCCGAACAGGCCCGCGCCTTCGACCGGTTCTGGCGCGGCCAGGGACTGACCGGGCGCTCCGGCTCCGGCCTGGGGCTCGCCATCGTCAAGCAGCTCGTCACGGACGACGGCGGCGGGGTGGCCCTGAGGGACGCGCCGGGCGGCGGACTGTGCGTACGGATCGTGCTGCGAACGGTGGCCGAAGGCCCCCGGTGGATCAGCCCTAGGGCCTGTCTGACGATTCCCGCCGGGTCCGGGTCGTCCGGCACGCACGCTCGCCGCACGGCCGAAACGCCCAAGTAGCTCCGCTACGAGGGCGTCCCGGCCGCACGGCGATCGCACGCACCGGACGACCCGGCCTGATCCGGCGCGAATCGTCAGACAGGCCCTAGACCGGGAGCACCGAGGAGTGGTGGTTGACGATCAGCCACCGGCCGTCGCGCTTCTCGTACACGTAGGTGTAGCGGGCGTCGACCGGCTTGGTGACACCGGTCTTCGGGTCGGTGAGGTGGAGGCGGTAGAGGCCGGCGTCGATCGCCGAGTCCGCGTCGAGGATGTTGATCTCCGTACGGATCTTCTCGCCCCTCGGCTTCTTCTGCAGGAAGTGCGCGAAGTAGTCGGCTATCTCCGCGTGGTCGGTGCGGATCCGCGGAGAGGCCGTCGGCAGCAGGACGGCGTCCTCGGCGTACAGGTCGGTGACCCGCTCCGGGTCGCCGGAGCGCAGCGCCGCGTTCCACCGGTCGAAGAGACCGGCGATCTCCCGCTCGGTGGCCTTGCCGCGCCGCTGGTCCTTCGCACCGGCCCTGACCTGCCGGTGGTCCTCCTCATCGGCCTGCGCCACGCCGACCCCGGCGACGAGGGTGCCGAGGGCGGCGACGGCGAGACCGCCGGCGAGGACGGCGCGGGTACGGGGCGTGCGCTTCATCAGAGGCTCCTGCTGCGAGTGAACGGGACCCGGACGCCGCTGCGTTCGGGCCCTGCCACTCTCGCCGCGCGCCATCCAGCCCCCGTACAGCGGACGTCAAGCGCCCGGCCAAGACTCGGGAAAAGCAGCCTCGGCCTCGGGCCTCCGCCGTGCGCCGTCAGCCTCGGCCGCGCGCCCCCGCCGTACGCGCCACGAGGAGCAGGAAGAGCCCGCACGCCGACACGATCAGCCATCCCGGCCGGGTCGCGGCGGCGAGAGCTGTCGGCTCCGCGCCCGCGACCAGGCCGCCGGCGACGGCGATGCCGACCGCCACGCCGACCTGGCGCGAGGTGGACGTGATCGCGCCCGCCACCCCGGCCCGGGACGGCGGCAGACCGCCGACCGCGGTGTTCGTCAGAGGGGCGTTGGCGAAGCCGAAGCCGATGCCGATCAGCAGGAACGCGAGCAGGATCAGCGGGACGCCCGTGTCCCCGTCCAGGCCCACCAGGCACAGACCACCGGCGGCGGTGAACCCGCCCGCGAGGAGCAGCGGACGCCGGGGCCCGACCCTGCCCACCAGGACCCCGGACCAGGGCGCGCAGACCGTCGCCCCGAGCGCCATGGGCAGGGTCGCGGCGCCGGCGGCGAGCGGCGTCCAGCCGCGCGCCTCCTGGAGGTAGAGGGTGCTCATGAGCAGGGTCACGTTGAGGGCGACGAAGACCGCCGTCGCGCCGAGCACCGCCGTGACGAACGGCGGCCGGCGGAACAGCCCGAGGTCCATCAGAGGCTCGTCGCGCCGGAGTTCGACGCGTACGAAGCCGGCGGTGGCCGCCGCGGTGAGCACGTATCCGGCGAGGGCCGCGGGCGAGGTCCAGCCGATGCGGGGGCCTTCGATGAGGAGACCGACCGTCAGACAGAGCGCGACGGTGAGGAGCACCTGACCCGGCAGGTCGAGGCGACGGGCGCGCTCCCCGCGGGACTCCGGCACGAACAGGGCGACCAGGACCAGGGCGAGAACCACCACCGGAGCGTTGAACCAGAAGACCGAACGCCAGCCGAACGCGGCGATGAGCGCACCGCCGGTGACCGGGCCCGCCGCCATGCTCAGCCCGAACACCGAGGCCCACACGCCGATCGCACGGGCCCGCTCGCGGGGGTCGGGCATCGCGTTCACCACGATCGCCAGCGCCACCGGACTCAGCATCGAGGCCCCGATCCCCTGGACGGCCCGCGCGGCGACGAGCACGCCGAGGGACGGGGCGAGGGCGCACACGAGGGAGGCCAGGCCGAAGACGACCAGCCCGGTCCGGAAGACCCGGCGGCGCCCGAGGCGGTCGGCGAGGGCGCCGGAGACGATGAGGAGACTCGCCATGACCACGGTGTAGGCGTCGACGACCCACTCCAGGCCATGGGTGCCCACGTCCAGGCCGCGGCCGATCTCCGGCAGCCCCACATTGACGATGGTGGCGTCGACACCCACCAGGAACATGCTGAGCGCGCAGACCGCGAGCACCGTCCAGCGGCGGCGTGCGCTCAGCGGGGCGGGTGGCGGAGCGGGCCGGGATGTGGTGAGCACGTGAGTTCCCCCTTCGACGGGACCGGACGCCGTCCAGACTCGGACCGGGGAAGGGGAGTGGCAAAGAATTTTGCGAAGACCGCAAAAAGCCGCGCTCAGGCGGAGGCGAAGAGATCTCCGGGGGCGTCGTCGAGGACGAATCCGTTGTCGAAGCGGACGCGGACCGTCAGGCGCAGCTTCCGTTCCTGGTACGCGGTCCACGCGGGTGCCAGCGACTCGACCTGCTCCTCCAGTTGCCGCCTGCTGCCCGGGGGCATCTGGTGGCCGAAGTCGTCCAGGAGGGATTTGAGGCGCTCGTACTCGCGGACCTCCTGGCTCTGCGGCCGGTCCTCGTCCACCCGCTCGACCGTGCCCTCGGCACCGGCGGCCAGCGCCAGGAAACCGGCTCCCGCCTCGGGGTCGGCCCCGCCCGCCGGGACGACCTGCCCGGCCAGCCGCAGATCCACCGTCAGCCGCACGCGCCGGCCCTCGTTGAGCGTCATCGGTCCTTCGTCTCCATGGTGTCGGGGCTGTCATTATCCGGCGCCTGGGCCGTCCCGGTTACGCGCGTGGCCCCGTACGGGTGGACTCGCCGCCCCCGTACGGGAGGGGCGGGCCGCCGCCCCGGCCTCCGGTGGTGATGTGGCCCTCCCGAAGCTCTCGTGACCCGGAAGAGGCGCCCCCCACATGCGACGTATCCCCTCCCGACGGCTGTTCGCCGCGACGCTGCTCGTGGCGTCGGTGCTGGCCCCGATGACGGCGACGCCCGCCACCGCCGTCCACGCCGTGACCGCGGCGGCCGTCGGCGCCCAGCGGCACGGCGAGGACGACTGCCCGCCGGACGGACTCGGCCCCGAACTCACCGCCCGGCTCGACAAGGCCATCGAGGACGTTCGCAAGCAGGCCGGCATCCCCGGGGTCGCCGTCGGCCTCTGGATGCCGGGCCGGGGCAGCTACGTCCGCGCGACCGGCGTCGCGAACAAGGTCACCGGCGAGCCGATGACCACCGAGGGCTACATCCGCATCGGCAGCGAGACCAAGACCTTCACGGTCACCGCGCTCCTGAAGCTCGTCGACGACCACCGCATCCGCCTCGACGACCCCATCGCCCGGTACGTCCACGGCGTGCCCAACGGCCACCGGATCACCCTGCGCCACCTCGCCGAGATGCGCAGCGGCCTCTTCCCGTACACCTCGGACCCCGGCTTCATCCACGACCTGCTCAGCGAGCCGGAGCGCTACTTCAGCCCGGAGGAGGCGCTCGCGTACGGCTTCAAGCACAAGAACACCTTCAAGCCGGGCGCGAAGTTCGAGTACTCGAACTCGAACCTCGTCCTGCTCGGCCTGGTGGTCGAGAAGGTCAGTGGCCAGCCACTCGAACGGTTCCTCCGCAACCGGGTGCTCCGGCCGGCCCATTTGCGCCACACACTCCTCCCGACCGGGCCCGAGTTCCCCGAGCCGCACCCCCGCGGCTACACGAACCAGACGCTCGACGGCGCGACCGTGGACAGCACGGACTGGAACCCCAGCTGGGCCTGGGCGGCCGGGGCGATGATCTCCGACCAGCACGACCTGCGGCGCTGGGCGAAGATCCTCGCCACCGGGGAGCTGCTGAGCCGCGAGACGCAGGCGCAGCGTCTGCGGACGCTGCCGACGGGCTTTCCCGGCCTCAGCTACGGCCTCGGCATCTTCGACGCGAACGGCTGGATCGGGCACAACGGGTCGATCCCGGGGTACGAGACGGTGACGGTGTACCTGCCGGAGCGGGACGCCACGCTGGTCGTCATGATCAACACGGACAGCCTCAGCCAGGGCCAGGAACCCTCCACGCTCCTGGCCCGGGCGATCACGTCGATCGTGACCCCGGACCACGTCTACGCGGGCGGCATCCAACCGCGCTAGCCCCCCCCGTTGTGGGCATGCGTTCCTCCCCCAGACTTCGTCCGGGAGGTGCCCCCAGGGCGGAACGGGTGGGCACAACGGAACGGCGCCCTTGCCGGCGCCCGAGGCTTCCGAGCTTGAACCCGCACCACGTCGTGCGCCGCGCATTGGGTGCGGGTCCAGGCTCGGAACGCGGAGGCGCCGCTGAGCGCGCCCGTCCCGTGTGCCCACCCTCCCCCAAGCTCTCGGCTTCGCTCGAGCAGGGGGGACCCCCATCGCCCCAGCGGGACGATTGCCCACACGGGCAGCGGGGCACCGCCCAGCGGAGGTCGATCGTGGCCGCGTGTCCGAGACTGGGTGGGAGGAGGTGGGCGAGTGGGAGGCGGTGACGACGGCGACGCCCGGCCCCCGCACCAGGTCCGCAGGCTCGTGCTGCACGGGACCCGCGGGGTCGTCTCGCGCTGCCGTGACTTCACGGCGGAGGCCCTGGCCGACTGGGGGTGGCTCCCGGCGGACGGCGAGGAGGCGGAGGAGCGGGTGGAGGACGTCCTGCTGTTGGTGTCGGAGGTCGTCACCAACGCGTGTCTGCACGCCGGAGGCCCGGAGGAGTTCGTCCTGCGGCACGGGGACGGCCGACTGCGCGTGGAGGTGTCCGACGCCAGCCCGGAGCATCCGCGCGTACGGGCGGCCCGGTCTCCCGCGCTGCCCGGCGGGCACGGACTGATGGTCCTGGACCGGCTGGCCGGCGACTGGGGCAGCCGGGACAAGGCCCCGGGGGCCGTGGGCAAGGTGGTGTGGCTGGAGGTCAGCGGCCCGCCCGGAAGGGCGACGGGGCGGCCGGATTAGATCGCACCGGGGCGGGCAGCCGCCGCACGTGGGGGCAGTCGTCTCCGACGGAGAGGAGCGGATCATGCCGCGCGGATCGAACGCCAAGCGGGAACGGCAGTACGAGCACATCAAGGAGAGCGCCCTGGACCGGGGCGAGAGCACGAAGCGGGCGGAGGAGATCGCCGCGCGCACGGTGAACAAGGAGCGGGCGCGGTCCGGCGAGTCGAAGACCGCGAGCAAGAGCTCGACGCAGGACATGTCCTCCTCGCGTCGCGGCGGGAAGCGCTCGCACAGCGGCTCGGAGGGGCCCACGTACGACCAGTTGTACGCCGAGGCCCAGCGCCGCAACATCCACGGCCGTTCCTCGATGGACAAGGCCGAGCTGAAGCGGGCCCTGGGCGGTCAGTGAGGAGCCTCGGACGCTCCTTCCACGACGCCCCGGACGACGCCCAGGTCCACCAGGTCCTGGGGGCGCAGACGGAGTCGGTCGGCCGTGGTGGCCGCCTCGCCGGGGGCCTGTTTGAGGATCGCGGTGGCCAGTTCGGGCGCGATCACGGAGAAGTAACTGTCGGGCGTGGCCCAGGTGTTGCCCGGGGCGGCGAGGGCGAGAGCACCGCCCGAGCCGCCCTCGCCGATGAGCAGTGAGGTGAGCGGGGTACGGGCGGCGGCGACGGCGCCGAACAGCTCGGCGATGGCCGGGCCCGCGCCCGCACGCTCCGCCGCCGGGTCGTTCGCCGCGCCGGGGGTGTCGATCAGGGTGAGCACCGGGATGCCGAGGCGGTCGGCCAGACGCACGAGGCGGGCCGCCGTGCGGAAGCCCGCAGGGCGGGTCGCGGTGCCGCACTGCGCCGCGTAGGCGACGGTACGGCCGTCGGGGAGCCGCCCGAAGCCGCACCGCATCCCCGGGTCGACGCCCCCGCAGCGGTCACCGGAGATCTCCTCGCGCAGGGTGAAGTGGGCGTCGAGGTACGCGTCGGCCCGGGGCCGGTCGGGGTGCCGGGCCCGCGCCACGGCCTCCCGGCCGCTCGCGGCGGGCGGCACGCCCGGGTCGCCGAGCGCGTACGGCGGCGCCACCGGGCCCTCTGCGGGGCGGACGAGCAGCGAGAGCCAGCGTCCGAGGGTCTCGCGCAGCGCGGCGGGCGGCACGATCGCGTCGAGGTGACCGTGGGCGAGCTGCCCCTCCGCGGTGTACGCGGCCGGGTCCGCGTCCGGCGGCCGTACGCGGGAGCCGGCGAAGCCGACCTGCGCGCCGGGCAGGGCCAGGACGACATCGGAGCCGGCGCCCAGCGTGGCCCAGCCGCCACCCGTCGTCGGATCCCGCAGGACGGCGATCCGGGGCAGACCCGCCGCCCGGGTGAGCTCGGACTCGCGGGCCAGGTACTGGAGTTGGAGGAGGGCGCGCATGCCCTCGTGCATCCGGCTGCCGCCGGTGGCCGGCAGGACCACCACGGGCAGTCGGCGCGCCCGGGCCAGCGCGTGGGCGGCGGCCGCCCGCGCACCCGTCCGCTCGCCGAGGGACCCGCCGAGGAAGCGGAACTCGAAGGAGATCAGTACCGCCTCCACCCCGCCCACCACGGCCGTGCCGCAGACCACCGACTCGGTCTCGCCGGTGCGGTCGGCGGCGCGCGCGTGGGCGGCCGCGTAGCCGGGCCAGCCGATGGGTCCGTCGCCGGTCAAAGGACCTTCCGCGAAGGGGAGTTCGCTGAAGTCGTCGGTGACGAGGGCGATCGCCTCGCGTGCCGTCGTCGGGTCGCTCATGCGGGCCTCGCCGCTCCTCGCCGGAGTGTGCGTACGGGATGGTGCGGTGCTGCGTCCACCGTACCGCCCGGTAGCCGGCTGCCGGGCGGTACGGAGGCGAGGTGCCCGTCAGGCCAGGATGCCGCTCCCGTGCGGTGCGTACAGGTCCAGGAGCCGGACCCGGGTCACATGGAGACGGTGGGCGAGGATCGCCCCCACCCAGAAGACGACCGCGGAGCCGAACTCCGGGTCCGAGTGGCACATCGACCGGACGGCCGGGGCGTCGAACTCGTACGCCCGCACCGGGGTCATCGCCTCGGCCCCCGACTGGCACAGGTACGGCGGGAACAGCCAGGAAAGGCCGACCAGCTCCCCGTGGCGCAGGGTCTCGATCACGGGCGCCCCACGGCCCGGCACCTTCGCGTCGAGGGTCACCGCGCCCGTCTTCACGATCCAGAACCGGTCGGCGTGCTGCTGCTCCTCGAACAGCCGATGGCCGGACTCGAAGTACACGTCCTCGGCGAAGGCCATCAGGCGCTCCCGGTGCTCCGGGGGCAACGTGCTGACCTTGGGCGCGGCTCTCGTCATGGCGGACCCTCCTCGCGCACTCGGCTCCCACCCCCCAGTGTGGGCCCGCCCGCCCCCACGTGCAGGGTCCGGACCGGCCGACCGGGTGCCGACGCGCAGGGTGGTCCCGGGACCACCCTCCGTACACCCTTCGTCCGGAGTGCGCGCGCCGGGCCGAGGGCGGAGCATGAACGTGAGGAGGGGGCGGCAAGCGGGGGCGTGACCCTGGAGGGTGCCATGCCCGTCCCGGACGGCGGCGACGAGCTCGTCGTGCTGCGCGGGGTCGACAAGCACTTCGGCCCCCTGCACGTCCTCCAGTCCATCGACCTCACGATCCACCGCGGCGAGGTCGTCGTCGTCATCGGGCCTTCGGGCTCGGGGAAGTCGACGCTGTGCCGGGCGATCAACCGCCTGGAGACCATCGACGCGGGGGAGATCGTCGTCGACGGGCGGCCGCTGCCCGCCGAGGGACGCGAGCTGGCGGCCCTGCGGGCCGATGTGGGCATGGTCTTCCAGTCCTTCAACCTCTTCGCGCACAAGACCGTCCTCGACAATGTGACCCTCGGGCAGATCAAGGTCCGCAAGAAGGAGCGGAAGAAGGCCGAGGGGAGGGCCCGCACCCTCCTCGACCGGGTCGGCGTCGCCTCCCAGGCCGACAAGTACCCTGCCCAGCTCTCCGGAGGCCAGCAGCAGCGTGTGGCGATCGCCCGCGCCCTCGCCATGGATCCGAAGGTGATGCTCTTCGACGAGCCGACCTCCGCGCTCGACCCCGAGATGATCAACGAGGTTCTGGAGGTCATGCAGCAACTGGCCCGGGACGGCATGACGATGGTGGTCGTCACCCACGAGATGGGATTCGCCCGCTCCGCCGCCAACCGCGTGGTCTTCATGGCCGACGGAAAGATCGTCGAGGAGACCTCCCCGGACGAGTTCTTCAGCAACCCGCGCAGCGAGCGCGCCAAGGACTTCCTGTCCAAGATCCTCCACCACTGACCTGTTCAGCCCTCAGAGGTGATCCCCATGAACACGCTCAGGACCAGCAGGGCCACCGTCGCCGCCGCCGCGGCCGTCGTGCTCTCCTTCACCTCCGCCGGATTCGCGAACGGCGCGGCCGGCGCGCACCGCGACAACGGCGACAAGATCACCGTCGGCATCAAATTCGACCAGCCCGGCATCGGTCTGAAGACCCCCGACGGCACCTACACCGGCTTCGACGTCGACGTGGCGACGTACATCGCCAAGCAGCTCGGCCACGACCCGAAGGACATCGTCTGGAAGGAGGCCAAGAGCGCCGACCGGGAGACCCTGCTCCAGCGCGGCGACGTGGACTTCATCGCGGCCTCGTACTCGATCAATCCCAAGCGGGCCGAGAAGGTCGACTTCGCGGGCCCGTACCTCCTGGCCCACCAGGACGTCCTGATCCGGGCCGATGACGACTCGATCAAGAAGCCGTCCGACCTGAACAACAAGAAGCTCTGCTCGGTCACCGGCTCGACCTCCGCGCAGAACGTCAAGGACAAGATCGCCCCCGACGCCCAGCTCCAGGAGTACGGCGGCTACTCCGAGTGCCTGACCGGACTGGAGAACGGGGTCATCGACGCCGTCACCACCGACGACTCGATCCTCGCCGGTTACGCCGCGCAGCCCGAGTTCAAGGGCAAGTTCAAGCTCGGCGGCTTCAAGATGAGCAACGAGAACTACGGCATCGGCGTCCAGAAGGGCAGCGAACTCAAGGCCAAGATCAACACGGCCCTGGAGAAGATGGTCGCCGACGGCTCGTGGCAGGCGGCGGTCGACAAGAACTTCGGTCCGGCCGGTTACAAGAACGAGCCCGCCCCGAAGATCGGCGTCGTCGTCCAGTGAGCAGGCAGCCGTGTTCGACTTCCTCCAGGGGTACGACCTGCTCGGAGCCTTCTGGGTGACGGTGCAGCTCACCGTCTACGCCGCGATCGGCTCCCTCGTCTGGGGGACGCTGCTGGCCGCGATGCGCGTCAGCCCCGTCCCCCTCATGCGGGGCTTCGGCACCGCCTACGTCAACATCGTCCGCAACATCCCCCTCACCGTCATCATCGTCTTCACCTCGCTCGGCCTCTTCCAGACCCTCGGGGTCAGCCTCGGCGCCGACAAGTTCACCACCATCAACTTCCGGCTGGCCCTCCTCGGCCTCACCGCCTACACCAGCGCCTTCGTCTGCGAGGCCCTCCGCTCCGGCATCAACACCGTCCCCCTGGGCCAGGTCGAGGCCGCCCGCGCCATCGGCCTCAACTTCCCGCAGGTCCTGCGCCTCATCGTGCTCCCGCAGGCCTTCCGCTCCGTCGTCGGCCCCCTCGCCAACGTCCTCATCGCCCTCACCAAGAACACCACCGTGGCCGCCACCATCGGCGTCGCCGAAGCGGCCCTGCTGATGCGGGAGATGATCGAGAACGAGGCCCAGCTCATCCTCATCTCCGCGATCTTCGCCGTCGGCTTCCTCTGCCTCACCCTGCCCACCGGGCTCCTGCTCGGCTGGGTGGCCAAGAAGGTGGCGGTGAAACGGTGAAGACCAAGCCCACCGTCCTCTACGACGTCCCCGGCCCGCGCGCCCGGCGCCGCAACCTCCTCTGGACGCTGCTGTTCCTGATCGCGCTCGCCGCCGTGGTGTGGTGGGTCGTGGCGAGCCTCGCCGCCAAGAACCAGCTCGAATGGTCCAAGTGGGCGCCCTTCTTCACCGACGCCCGCGTCTGGGAGACGTACATCCTGCCCGCGCTGAAGAACACGGTGATCGCCGCCGCACTGGCCATGGTCATCGCCCTGCCCCTGGGCGCGCTCCTCGGCATCCTGCGGCTCTCCGACCACCGCGCCGTCCGCGCCGTCGCCGGCACCGTCGTCGAGTTCTTCCGGGCCATCCCCGTCCTGATCCTGATGCTCTTCGCGAACGCCGCCTACGCCGAGTTCACCGAGATCAGCCCGGACACCCGCCCCCTGTACGCCGTCGTCACCGGCCTCGTCCTCTACAACGCCTCCGTACTCGCCGAGGTCGTCCGCGCCGGCATCCTCGCCCTCCCCGCCGGCCAGACCGACGCGGCCAAGGCCATCGGCATGCGCAAGGGCCAGACCATGACGTACGTGCTGCTGCCGCAGTCCGTCACCGCCATGCTGCCCGCGCTCGTCAGCCAGCTCGTCGTCATCGTCAAGGACACCGCCCTCGGCGGCGCGATGCTCGGCTTCTCCGAACTCCTCGCCTCCGTACGCCCGATGAGCGCCAACTACGGCGCCAACACCATCGCCTGCTTCACCGTCGTCGCCGTCATCTTCGTCGCCCTCAACTTCGCCCTCACCACCTTCGCCTCCTGGCTCGAACGCCGACTGCGGCGCGGCAAGAAGTCCACCGGAGCGGTCGTCGGCGTCGACGCGGTGGAGGACCTGGCGGTACCGGGCGAGCACCCGGAGAAACGCTGAGACCCATATGGGTGACGTAGCCCGTCCGCGGGGCCCGTCGTGCCGAAACACCCACCATGAACGACGCCATCAGGACCCCGCGACCGCTCCACGAACCCACCCGCACCGACCGACTCCTCGCCGCGCTCGGCGGACTGGTCTCGGCCTATGTCTCCCTGGCCGTCGCGGACCTCGCCTCCTTCTGGGTGCGCCCCGAGGCCGGCCCCGTCGCGGCCGTCGGCGGCGCCGTCGTCGACCGCACCCCGGCGGCCCTCAAGGAGTGGGCGATCCGCGTCTTCGGCGAGAGCGACAAGACCGTCCTCCAGCTCGGCATCCTGCTCCTCCTCGCCGTGCTCGCCCTCGCGGTCGGGCTGCTCGCCCTGCGCCACCGGCTGCTCGGCACGGCGGCCGTCGCCGCCTTCGGCGTCCTCGGGGCCCTCGCCGCCGTCACCCGGCCCGACTCCGAGTCCGCCATGGACGCCGTGCCCTCCCTCGTCGGAGCCGCCGCCGGCGCCCTCCTCCTGTACGTCCTCATCGGACGGCTCCTCACCCCGAGGCCCGGAACCGCTCAGGCGGACCGGCGCGGCTTCCTGATCGTCGCCGCCTCCACCGGCCTGGCCGTGACCGGGGCCGCCGCCCTCGCCCGCTCCGTCGGCACCCCCGTACAGGAGAACGCCGCCGCCTCCCGCGCGGCCCTGCGGCTGCCCCCACCCACGTCCCCCGCTCCGGCCGTGCCGGCCGGAGCGCAGCTCGACGTCCCCGGCATCAGCCCCTTCGTCACCCCCAACCGCGACTTCTACCGCGTCGACACCGCGCTCGTCGTCCCCAAGGTCGACGCCGACCGCTGGCACCTCCGCATCCACGGCAGCGGAGTCCGCGAGGAACGCACCGTCACCCTGCCGGAGCTGATGGCCCGGCCGGTGCTGGAACGGGACATCACCCTGAACTGCGTCTCCAACCCGGTCGGCGGCCCGTACGCCGGCAACGCCCGCTGGCTCGGTGTCCGCCTCGCCGACCTGCTCCGCGAGGCCGGCGTCCGCCCGCCCTCCGAGGGAGGCCCCGCCGACCAGCTGGTCGCCCGCTCCGTCGACGGCATGACCATCGGCACCCCCGTCGAGACCGTCATGGACGGCCGCGACGCCCTCCTCGCGTTCGGGATGAACGGCGAACCCCTGCCCTTCACCCACGGCTTCCCCGTCCGCATGCTCGTCCCCGGCCTGTACGGCTACGTCTCCGCCTGCAAGTGGATCGAGTCGATCGAGCTCACCACCTTCGACGCGTACGACGCCTACTGGGTCCCGCGCGGCTGGGCCGCCCAGGCACCGGTCAAGACGCAGTCCCGCATCGACACCCCGCGCGGCCTGGGCCGCACCGCCGCGGGCACCGTGATGGTCGCCGGGGTCGCCTGGGCCCAGCACCGCGGCATCCGCCGGGTCGAGGTGCGGATCGACGACGGCCCCTGGCAGGACGCCAGGCTCGCGGCCGTCGACAGCAGCGACACCTGGCGCCAGTGGGTCCACCCCTGGGCCGCCACCCCCGGCCGCCACACCCTCACCGTCCGCGCCACCGACGGCACCGGCACCACCCAGCCCGAACGCCGCACCGACACCATGCCCGACGGGGCCCAGGGGTGGCACTCGGTCGAGGTGACCATCAAGGGCGGGTGAACCCTGCTCCGTACGCGGTCAGAACCAGTGCAGACAGTGCGGGGCGCCCTCCCCGCGGAACAGGGCGTCGGCGAGCGCGGCCGCTCCCGGCCGGTGGGCCCGGACGTGCCCCGCGCGCACGAGGGTGCTCGGGGCGGTGCCGCCGAGGTAGACCGCGCCCAGGTCCCGCACATCCAGGGACAGGTCCGGCTCCCGGTCCGTCGGTACGCAGTCGGCCTTGCCGTCCCGGACGGTCAGCAGATGGCGGCCGTGCTCGCCGAGGAACGGGTCGTCCACGTCGAGGACCAGCTCGCCGTCCGTGAACCAGCCGCGCGCGGTCAGCGCGCCCGGGACGTCCAGCAGCCGCACCCAGAGCCAGTCGCTCCGCGTGCTCACCTCGGCCGCGCGGAAGTCCGCGAGCTGCCAGGGCAGCGGGTGCTCGGGCGGGACGTGCTTGAACACGACCTTGCCGACCAGATCGTGTTCGAGCACGAACCGGGCCAGGGCCGTGAAAACCGCGTCGCCGGTGCAGATCACCTCGTCGACGGTCAGGGTGCGGTCGTCGCCGACGGCGTAACTGGCGTACCCGTCCGGGATCCCGTCGGCGTCCCGGTGGACGGCCACGTAGCGCGGCGCCGGAGCGATCGGGGGCTGCCCCGCCCGCCGGGCCCACCAGCGGTGCGGCCGGGACAGCGCGCCGGGCTGCGCGCGGCGGTACCGGTCGTAGACCTCTTCGAGGAGCTCCGCGCAGTCGGCACGCGGCAGCACCTCCACCGAGCCCGTGTCCCTCGCGTCCGTGGTCCCGAGCGCCCGGCCGGGGGCGAGCGCGGCCTCCCTGCGCGGCACGGTCAGCCGCTGCGTGTAGGTCGCCTGGCCGTAGCCGAACCTGCCGTAGATCGTGGCCTCGGAGGCGAGCAGCACGGAGAGGAGGTCCCCCCGGGCACGCAGCTCGGTGAGCTGATGCCGCATCATCGCGCTGAGCACGCCCCGGCGCCGGTGCGAGGGCAGCACGCCGACGGCGGTCACCCCGCCGACCGGGACGAGGGCCCCACCCGGCAGGGTGAGCTCGAAGGAGTACGAACCGGCGGTGCCGACGGGCCGCCCGTCGTCCGCCAGGGCGAACAGGCCCCGATCCATCTCGAGCGCCGACCACCAGACCCCTCCGCCGTCCTCGGCCGGCGTCTCGGGAACGAGCCCGAACGCGGTGTGCATCGTGTCGACGAAGACGCGATGGTCCTCCTCGGTCGTGGGACGAATCTCCATCGGTACCGCCTCCCCGGAACACCGGCACCACCGTCCGTGGCGCCCCGCACAGTGCAGCCGCGCCCTCCGGCCCGGTCAAACGAGTTTCCGCCGCTCCGGCAACGAAGATCGACCGCATAACGAACCGGTTCCGCGGGTCCGTTCGGGACGGTCATGAGGGAGACTGCTCCCGTGCGTGGACATCTGCCGGACGAGAACCCCGGTTTCGTGGGACGCCGCACGGAACTGGAGCGCGTCTCCGCCGCGTTGGCGGAGCACCGCCTCGTCACCGTGACCGGCGTCGGGGGAGTCGGGAAGACCCGGCTCGCGCTGCGCGCCGCGCACCGCGCCGCCGACGGACACCCGGACGGCGCCTGGTGGACCGACCTCAGCCAGCTCGACGGCGACCGGCTCCTCGTCGCGCTCGTCGCCGACTCCGTCGACCTCGCCGACCACACCCCCGGCATGGCCACCACCGGGCTCTGCCGCCGCCTCGCCGACGACCGGCTGCTCCTCGTCCTCGACTCCTGCGAGCACCTCGCCGAACCCTGCGCCCGGCTCGTCACCGAACTCCTCGCCGCCGCCCCCGGACTCACCGTCCTCGCCACCAGCCGCCGCCCCCTCGGCGTCGAAGGGGAACGCGTCATCGCCCTCGACCCGCTGCCGCCCGGCGGCGGCGACGCCCTGGAACTGCTCCGCCGGGCCGCCGGGGAGGACTTCCCCGCCGCCGGGCCCGCCGGCGAGATCTGCGTACGCCTCGAAGGCATCCCGCTCGCCCTGGAACTCGCCGCCGCGCAGATCCGTCTCCAGGGCGCCGAAGCCGTCCGCGACCAGCTCGGCACCCGCCTCGACGCCCCGCCGGAGGCCCGCTTCGACCTGCTCGCCCACCCCGAAAGGGTCTGGCCCAGCCGCCACCGGACCCTGCGCGCCGCCATCGGCTGGAGCCACGAGCTGAGCACCCCCCTCGAACGCCTCCTCTGGGCCCGGCTCTCCGTCTTCCGCGGCCCCTTCGACCTCGCCTCCGCGACCGCCGTGTGCACCGGCGGCCCCCTGGACGGCGCGACCCTGACCGGCGCGCTCGACGGACTCGTCCGCTCCTCCGTGGTCCGCCCGCCGGACGCCGCCGGCCGGCTCCGCATGCTCGACACCATCCGCGAGTACGGGGCGACCTGGCTGGACCGGACCGGCGAGACCGGAACGGTCGCCGACCGGCACGCCGCCCACTTCCGGGCCCTGGCCCGCCGGGCCGAGACCGAATGGCACGGCGCGCGCCAGCTCCGCTGGTACCGCACCGTCGACGCCCACCACACCGACCTGCGCACCGCCCTGGACCGGCTGCTCCGCACCGACCCCGACGCCGCCCTCGACCTCGTCGGCTCCGTCGCCTTCGCCTGGTCCTGCCGCGGCCGCCTCCGCGAGGCCCGCGACGGCCTCGAACAGGCCCTGCTCCTCGCCGGGGCCCGCGGCCGCGTCCGGGCCCGCGCCCTGTGGGCGCTCGGCGTCACCCTGGTCCTCCAGGGCGAGTTCGGCCCCGCCCAGGAGGTCGGCGAACGCTGCGCCCGCGAGGCCAGATACACGGAGTACACCGAGCACCCCTCGTACGAGACGGCTCCGGGGCCCGGCGACCTCACCCTCGACGCCGCCGCCCTCGCCGGACTCCTCGCCCTGACCACCGGCCGGCCCATGGCCGCGTACGTCGTCGTGGGGCACGTCCTCGACGCCGCCCCCGGCGGCCCCGCCGACTCGGCCGCCCGGCTGCGCTGCCACCTCGTGCGGGTCTTCGCCCTCACCGGGCTCGGCCGGCTCGCCGAGGCCCGGGAACGGGCGCTGCACCTCCGCGCCCTCTGCGAGGAGCTCGACGAGCACTGGACCCGCACCGCGCTCGAGTACCAGCTCGCCCTCACCGGCCTCCTGGAGGGCGACCCGGCGGCCGCCTCCGGCCACGCCCGCGCCATGCTCGAAGGCACCCGGGGCCTCGGCGCGAGCCTCGGCGTCGCCCTCGGACTCGACGTCCTCGCCACCGCCCTCGCGGCGGCCGGGGACGGCGAGCGCGCGGCCGACGTGAGCGGGACGGGCGAGGCGTACTGGCGGTCCACCGGCCAGCCCCGGCGCGGTCTGCCCGGTCTGCGGGCGCTGCACGAGAAGTACACCGACACCGTCCGCGAGACGCTCGGCGAACCCGCCTACGAGGAGATCTTCGTCCGCGCCCTCACCGGCCTCCCGCAGGACGGCCTCGACCGGGCCCTGCGCGGCCCCCGGCAGGCCTGAGGCACGGCCCCCGCCCACCGGGCCCGAGGTGCCGGGCCCTCGCCCGGGCGCAGACCGTAGGAGTCCGACGTGCCGGGCCCTCCGCCCGGGCGGACGATGAGGACATGGACGGATCCCTGAGTGGTCTGAGCGACATCAGCACACCGGGGCGCGTCGCCGGCCCCGACGAGGGCGTCACCCCGCACGAGCTCGCCCTCGCCGCCCGCAACCACGGACTGCCCCTGGAGGCCCTGCGGTACGACGTCACCCCGCCCGGACTCCACTACGTCCTCGTGCACTACGACATCCCCGCCACCGACGCCGACGGCTGGCGGCTCACCGTCGGCGGCCGGGTCCTGCGCCCGCTGGCCCTGGACCTGGCGGCGCTCCGCGACCGGCCCGCCGTCACCCGCCGGGTCACCCTGGAATGCGCCGGGAACGGCCGGGCCCTGCTCACGCCCCGCCCCGTCAGCCAGCCCTGGCTGGTCGAGGCCGTCGGGACAGCCGACTGGACCGGCGTCCCGCTGGCCGCCCTCCTCGCGGAGGCCGGCATCGCCGAGGACGCGGCCGAGGCGGTGTTCACCGGCGCCGACCACGGCGTCGAGCGGGGCGTCGAGCAGGACTACCGCCGCAGCCTGCCCCTGGAGACGGCCGCCGACCCGGCGCGGGACGTCCTCGTCGCGTACGCGATGAACGGCGCGCCGCTGCCGCCGCAGCACGGCAGCCCGCTCCGGCTCGTCGTCCCCGGCTGGTACGGCATGGCGCACGTGAAGTGGCTCCACGACATCACGCTCGGCGACGCCCCGTACACCGGCTTCCAGCAGAGCGTCGCCTACCGCCTGCGCCGGGAGGCCGACGAACCGGGGGAGCCCGTCACCCTCATTGCGCCCCGGGCCCTGATGGCGCCGCCCGGCTTCCCCGACTTCATGACGCGCACCCGCGTCGTGCGCCCCGGGCCCGTGGCGCTCGCCGGGCGCGCCTGGTCCGGGCACGGCCCGGTCACCCGCGTCGAGGTCAGCGAGGACGGCGGCGCGGCCTGGACCGAAGCCGAGGTCGAACGGGACCCTGCGCACCCCTGGGCCTGGTCCGCCTGGCGCGCCACCTGGACGGCGACGCCGGGACTGCGCCACCTGACCGTGCGGGCCACCGACGCCGAGGGGAACGTCCAGCCGCTCACCCCGCCGTGGAACCGCGGCGGCTTCGCGAACAACCTCGTCCAGCGGGTCGAGGTGCTCTGCACCCCGGAGGCGTCCGTCGCCGGGTCGGGCGCCGCGTAGAGTCGACCCCGGTGCACCCCCGTACACCTCGGGGGACTCCCGTGCGCCGCCGACCGACCCCGACGAGGAGACCTTCGTGACCGACCCGGCGTCCACCGCCCTCCAGCTGCAGATCGCCCGGGACCTCCAGGTCGCCGAGACCTTCGACCCGAAGGCGGAGATCGAGCGCCGGGTGGCCTTCCTCACCGAGCGCCTCACCTCCACCGGGCTGCGCTCCCTCGTCCTCGGCATCAGCGGCGGCGTCGACTCCACCACCGCCGGCCGGCTCTGCCAGCTCGCCGTGGAGCGGGCCCGCGCCGCCGGCCACGAGGCCGCCTTCTACGCGATGCGGCTGCCGTACGGCGTCCAGGCCGACGAGCAGGACGCGCAGACCGCCCTCGGCTTCATCCGCGCCGACCGGGTCCTCACCGTGGACGTCAAGGCGGCCAGCGACGCGGCCCTGGAGGCCTGCCTCGCCGGCGGGACGACCTTCCGCGACGCCCACCACCAGGACTTCGTGCAGGGCAACATCAAGGCCCGGCAGCGGATGATCGCCCAGTACGCCGTCGCCGGCGCCCACGACGGCCTCGTCGTCGGCACCGACCACGCCGCCGAGGCCGTCTCCGGCTTCTTCACCAAGTTCGGCGACGGCGCCGCCGACGTCGTCCCGCTGACCGGCCTCACCAAGCGGCGCGTCCGCGCGATCGCCGACGAGCTGGGCGCCCCGGCCTCCCTGGTGTGGAAGACCCCCACGGCCGACCTGGAGACCCTCGACCCGGGCAAGGCCGACGAGGACGCGCTCGGCGTCACCTACGACGACATCGACGACTTCCTGGAGGGGAAGCCGGTCGCGGAGGCCGCGTACGCCACCATCGTCCGCCGCTACGAGCTCACGGAGCACAAGCGGCAGCTGCCGATCGCCCCCTGAGCGGACGGCGGGGCGGAGTCGGAGGATCCTGGAAGGGGCGCCCGGGCACCGGGCCCCCGGAAGGGAGCACGACATGTTCGGCGAGACCAAGGCGTACAGCTCCTTCTCGGTCGACGACCTCGACGCCGCACGCGGCTTCTACGGCGACGTCCTCGGCCTGAGGGTGGAGGAGACCGGCGGCCCGGAGGGGATGCGGATGCTGGACCTCATCCTGCCCGGCGGGGCGCGGGTCTTCGTCTACCCCAAGGAGAACCACACCCCCGCCTCCTTCACGATCCTCAACTTCGAGGTCGACGACATCGACCGGGCCGTCGACGAGCTGATCGGGCGCGGGGCGGCGTTCCAGCGCTACCCCGGCTTCGAGGCCGACGAGAAGGGCATCGTGCGCGACACGCACGGTCCCGCCATCGCCTGGTTCACGGACCCGGCGGGCAACGTCATCGCGGTCCTCTCGACCGGCTGACCGGACACCCCGCCGGCGCACCGCCCGGCGTGCCGCGGCCCTCGCGGGGCTCTCGACCCGTCGTGTCACATTCCCCCGACGCGGGGCGTCATAGCGGCATGACTGCCAAGAAGATCTTCGTGTCCGTCCCGCTGGCCGCCGTCCTCATGACCGCCGCCGCGCCCGCCGGGGCCACGACCACCGACTCGTTCGCGTTCACCCCCTGGCGCAGTGCCTGGGCCACCGCCCCGCAGGCCCCCACCCACACCGACTGGTACCCCAACTGGTCCGAGGCCGGGTTCGACAACCAGTCCGTGCGTCAGGTGATCCGCGTCGGCGCGGAGGGCTCCGAGCTGCGCATCCGGCTCTCCAACGTGTACGGGACGTCCCCGCTCCGCCTGACCGGCGCGACCGTCGCCCGCAGTGCCGGTGGCGCGGCCGTGCGGGCCGACTCGGTGCGCACGGTGCGGTTCGGAGGGGCGGACGGGGTGACCGTCCCGGCGGGCGGGCAGCTGTCGAGCGACGCGGTGGCGCTGCCCGTACGGGCCCTGGAACAGCTCACCGTGACCCTGCACTTCCGGGGGCGTACCGGCCCGGCGACCTTCCACAACTTCGCCGACACCCTGACCTACCGGGCGTCGGGGGACCACCTGCGTGACGCGGCGGGCGAGGCGTTCGCGGAGCCGCCGAGCCTGTCCTGGTACTACCTGGCCGGGGTGGACGTGAAGCCGGTGACATCGCCCGGCCGCGGCCGTGACGCGGTCGTCGCCTTCGGCGACTCCCTCACCGACGGCGTCGGCTCGACCTTCGGTGCCGACCGGCGCTACCCCGACGCGCTGGCCGACCGCCTCGTCGCCGAAGGCCGTCCGCGGCCGGTGCTCAACCTCGGCATCGGCGGCAACAAGGTCCTCAACGACTCCCCGTGCTTCGGCGAGAGCGCCCTCTCCCGGTTCCGGCGCGACGTGCTCGGCCGCCCCGACGTGCGCACGGTCATCGTCCTGCAGGGCACCAACGACATCGTCCTGCCCGACGGCCCCCAGGATCGCTGCACCACCCCCAGTCCCCTCGTCACGTCCGCCGAGATCGTCGCCGGTCACCGGCAGCTCATCCGCGAGGCCCACGCCCGCGGCGTGAAGGTCATCGGTGCCACCCTCCCGCCGTACCAGGGGTACGCGTACTGGACCGAGCGCGGCGACCGCGTCCGCAACGAGGTCAACCAGTGGATCCGTACGAGCGGCGCGTACGACGGCGTCGTGGACTTCGACAGCGTGGTGGCCGACCCGGAGCACCCCGAGCGGATCGGGGCGGAGTACGTCTCCGGCGATCTGATCCACATGAAGGACGCCGGCTACAAGGCGATGGCCGACGCGGTTGACCTGAACTCCCTCTGACCGGTGCCGGCCCCCGAACGGCCCGGTCGGGGTGCGCGGGGGCCGGCGACCGCCTCGAATGGGAGGGTGACCGCGCCGCCCGAGGACTGCCTCGCCCGCAACGAGTGGATCTGCGGCGACTACCTCTCCACCCGGCGCGAGATCCTCGGCGACGCCGTCGTCCAGCACCTCCAGCTGGCCGGCGCCGCGGTCGCCCTCGCCGTGCTGCTCGCCCTGCCCCTCGCGGTGGCGGCGCGCCGCTGGCGGTGGGCGGCCGGGCCCGTCCTCGGGCTCACCACCCTCCTGTACACGATCCCGGCGCTCGCGATGTTCTCGCTGCTCCTGCCGGTGTACGGGCTGTCCGCCGCCCTCGTGGTCGCCGGGCTCGTCCTGTACTCCCTCACCCTCCTCGTACGGAACGTCCTCGCGGGGCTCCGCGCCGTCCCCGAGGAGACCCGGCAGGCCGCGCGCGGCCTCGGGTACGGGCCGATCCGGCTGCTCCTCGCCGTCGAACTGCCCCTCGCGCTGCCCGCCGCCATGGCAGGACTGCGCATCGCCACCGTCTCCGCCGTCTCCCTCGTCACCATCGGCGCGATCGTCGGCCACGGCGGCCTCGGCAACCTGATCTACGCGGGCATGAACACCTACTTCAAGGCCCAGGTCCTCACCGCCTCCGCGCTCTGCGTCGTCATCGCCGTCGCCGCCGACCTGCTCCTCCTCGGCGCGCAGCGGCTCCTCACCCCCTGGACCCGGGGAGGGGCCGGGTGACCGCCCTCGCCGACGCGTGGTCCTGGCTCACCACCGCCACGAACTGGTCCGGTGAGAACGGCGTGGGGCAACGGCTCGGCGAGCACCTCCTCCTCACCGCCGTCTGCCTCCTCCTCAGCTGTCTGATCGCCCTGCCCGTCGCCCTCGTCCTGGGGCACCTCGGCAAGGGCGGCGCGCTCGCCGTGAACCTCGCCAACGCCGGCCGGGCCGTCCCCACCTTCGCCGTCCTCGTCCTGCTCCTCCTCAGCCCGCTCGGCCCGTACGGGCAGTGGCCGACGATCATCGCCCTGGTCCTGTTCGCCGTGCCCCCGCTCCTCACCAACGCGTACGTCGGGATGCGGGGCGTCGACGCAGACGTCGTACGGGCCGCCCGGGGCATGGGCATGACGGGCCGCCAGACCCTCGCCCGGGTCGAACTGCCACTGGCCCTGCCGATGATCCTCACCGGCGTACGGATCGCGGCCGTCCAGCTCGTCGCCACCGCGACCGTGGCCGCGCTCGCGGGCGGCGGCGGCCTCGGCCGGATCATCACCGCCGGCTTCAACCTCGCGTCCACCCCGCAGGTCGTCGCCGGGGCCTTTCTCGTCGCCGTGCTCGCCCTCCTCGTCGAGGCGGTCTTCGAAGGCGCGCAGCGCCTCGGCCCGGCGCGGACGCGAGGGAGCGGCGGGTGACGGCGGACGTGGGGGAGCGGCGGGTGACGGCGGACGTGGGGGAGCGGCGGGTGAGGAGGCCCCGCGGTTCCGGCGTCCTCTGCCTCGTCCTCCTGGCGACCGGCTGCGCCGCCGGCCCGGCCCTGGAGGACCGGGGCGCCGTCCCCGGACAGCCCGGCGACGGCGACCGGCTGGTCGTCGGCTCGGCCGGGTTCACCGGGAGCGACCTCCTGGCCCAGATGTACGCGCTGCTGCTCCAGGACGCCGGATACCGCACCAGGATCCTGTCCGTCACCAACCGCGAGCTGTACGAGCCCGCCCTGGAGAACGGCCAGATCGACGTCGTGCCGGAGTACGCCGCGACCTTCGCCGACTGGCTGAACGCCAAGGCCCACGGGGCGGACGCGCCGACCGTCGGCTCGCCCGACCTGACCGCGACCATGGCCGCCCTCCGCGCGCTCGCCGGACCGCGCGGGCTCACGGTCCTCGACCCCGGCCGCGCCGTCGACCAGAACGCCTTCGCCGTCACCGCCGCCTACGCCGCCGAGCACCGCCTGAAGACCCTCGGCGACCTGGGCGCCGCCCGGCTGCCGGTCCGCCTCGCGGCCGGTGACGAGTGCGTCCGCCGGCCGTACTGCGCGCCCGGCCTGAAGGAGGTCTACGGCATCGACGTGACGGCCGTCGACCCCAAGGGCGTCGGCACCACCCAGTCCAAACAGGCCGTGCAGAGCGGCCAGGACCAGCTGGTGCTCACCACGACCACCGACGCCACGCTCGACGCGTTCGGGCTCGTCCTGCTCGACGACGACAAGCACCTGCAGAACGCCGACTTCATCGTCCCCGTCGTCAACCGCGCCCGCGCCGGCGGCGAGCGCGTCACCCGCGCGCTCGCCCGCCTCAACACGGTCCTCACCACCGCGGAGCTGGCGCACCTCAACGAGCGGGTGGACAGCTGGCGGCGGCTCCCGGAGGACGTGGCACGGAACTACCTCACGGAGAAGGGACTCCTCCCGCGCTGATCCCGGCACTCCGTGTGATCCACTGTCCTCGCGGGGGCGTACCGAACAGGAGCAGGAGCAGCGTTGACCACCTACCGCCAGCCGGGCCTCGTCCTCACCGACCACCGGTTCCCCGTCCCCCTCGACCACGCCCGCCCCGACGGCGAGCGCATCGAGGTCTTCGGCCGCGAGGTCGTCGCGAGCGACAAGGACCGCTCGGGCCGCGAGGAGCTCCCCTGGCTGGTCTACCTGGAGGGCGGTCCCGGCTTCGGCGCCCGCCGCTTCATCGGCCCGCAGGCCTGGCTCGGCCGCGCCGTGCGGGAGTTCCGGGTCCTCCTCCTCGACCAGCGCGGCACCGGCCGCTCCACCCCCGCCAACCGCCAGACCCTGCCGCTGCGCGGCGGACCGGCCGAGCAGGCCGACTACCTGGCGCACTTCCGCGCCGACTCCATCGTCGAGGACTGCGAGCTGATCCGCCGCCGGCTCACCGGCGGAGCCCCCTGGACCGTCCTCGGCCAGAGCTTCGGCGGCTTCTGCGCCACCCACTACCTCTCCACCGCCCCCGAAGGCCTGGAGCGGGTCCTCATCACCGGCGGCCTGCCCGCCCTGGACGCCACCGCCGACGAGGTCTACCGCGCCGCCTACCCCCGCATCCGGCGGAAGAACGAGGCGCACTTCGCCCGCTACCCGCAGGACGCCGAACGGGTCAACGCGATCGCCGCCCACCTCCTCGACCACGAGGTCACCCTCCCCGGCGGCGGACTGCTCACCGTCGAGGCCTTCCAGTCCCTCGGCATCCTCCTCGGCTCCGGCGACGGCACCCACCAGCTCCATCTGCTCCTGGAGGGCGCCTTCGTGCCGACCCCGGCCGGGCCCGCGCTCGCCGACGCCTTCCTCGAACAGGTCCAGGCCCACCTCTCGTACGCGGGACACCCGCTGTACGCCGTCCTCCACGAGGCCATCTACGCCCAGGGACAGGGCCCCACCGACTGGGCCGCCGAACGGGTACGCGCCGAGTACCCGGAGTTCGACGCCCGTACGGCGCTCGACGAGGGCGCGCCGCTGCTCCTCACCGGAGAGACCGTCCACCCCTGGCACTTCGCCACCGACCCCGCCCTGCGCCCGCTGCGCGAGACCGCCGAACTGCTCGCCGCGCGCACCGACTGGACCCCGCTGTACGACCCCGAGCGGCTCGCCGCCAACCAGGTCCCGGTGGCGGCCGCCGTCTACCAGGACGACATGTACGTCGACACCGCCCACTCCCTGGAGACCGCGCGCGCCGTGCGGGGCCTGCGGACCTGGGTGACCGACGAGTTCGAGCACGACGGGGTACGGGCCGGCGGGCCGCGCGTCCTCGACCGGCTGCTGTCCCTCGCCCGCGACGAGATCTGAACACCGCTCCGGGAGAGGCATAGGATTCGGCGCGCAATCGATCAGCAATGACACCGGGGTGCAGGCCCCGGCGCGCACGAGGGGGTCCGGATGGCGGCACGCGAGACACCGGCGTCCGGCCGGGAGCTGAAGTTCCGGGCCCTCATGGCCGAGCTGCGGCGCGGCATCCTCGACGGCACCTGGCCCCCGGGAAGCAAACTGCCCACCGAGCGGGCCCTGGCCGCCGAGACGGGTCTGTCCGTCACCACCGTCCGCCGCGCCTACGAGGACCTCGTCGCCCTCGGCCTCGTCGAACGACGCCAGGGCGCGGGCACCTTCTCCGCCCACCGTCCCGAGCGCGACCGGGCCGACCGGCGGATCGTCGGCGTCCTCGTCCCCGACACCACCTACTACTACCCGCGCGTCCTCCAGGGCATCGAGCGGGAGGTCGCGGCGGCCGGCGCCCGGCTCGTCCTCGCCTGCTCGCAGTACGACCCCGACGAGGAGGACGCCGCCGTGGAGCGGCTGCTCTCCGCCGGGGTCCACGGCCTCCTCCTCGTCCCCAGCCTGCACACCGCGACCGATCCGGGGCGGCGCGCCGAGGAGCTCCTCGCCCTGCCCGTCCCCGCCGTCCTCGTCGAACGCCGGCTCGCCGCCCACGGCCCCGGCGACCCCACCGAGCACGTCTGCACCGATCACGAGGGCGGCGCCTACGACGCCGTCCGCCACCTGCGGGCCCTCGGCCACGAGCGGCTCGGGCTCGTCGCCCGCACCGACGCGCCGACCACCGCGCCCATCGAGTCCGGCTTCGCCCGCGCCCTCGCCGACCTCGGTCTGCCCGCCGCCCCGCCGCACGAGCGGGACGTGAGGGACCGCTGGGACCCGGACCGCGCCGACCGGGCGCTCGCCGCGCTGCGCGCCTCGGGCGTCACCGCCGCGCTCTGCTTCGGCGACCGGGAGGCCGCCCTGATGCTCGGGGCGGCCCGCCGCGCCGGACTGCGGGTGCCCGAGGACCTCGCCCTGATCAGCTACGACAACGAGTTCGCCGATGTCGCGGAGACCCCGCTGACGGCCGTCTCGCCCCCCAAGTACCAGCTGGGCCGCCTCGCTGCGCAGATCCTGCTCCGGCGGCTCGCCGAGGGGGACGCGGCCCCGCTCCACCAGGTGCAGCTGAGACCGCGCCTGGTGGTCCGTGCCTCCTGCGGCGGACGGACGGAAGCGGATCCACAAAAGTCCAAGCGGTGAGTACGGATTGCTCATGGTGTGCTCCGGTCGCGCGGGGATACAACTCGGTCCGGACCCGCGAGGGCCCAGCGAGGGACCCTGTGAGGAGAGGACCCGGACCATGAGCACCCACGTCAGCGCGGAGATCGCCGGCCAGCCCGACTGCTGGCGCCGCGCCGCCGAGATCGCCGGCCACGACTCCGGCCCGCTGCCGGCCCGCGGCGAGCGCGTCGCGGTCGTCGGCTGCGGCACCTCGTACTTCATCGCCCGCGCCTACGCGGCCCTGCGGGAGTCCCTCGGTGCGGGCGAGACCGACGCGTTCCCCGCCTCCGACACCACCCCGCTCGGCCGCGGCTACGACCGGATCGTCGCCCTCACCCGCTCCGGCACCACCACGGAGGTCGTGGACCTGCTCGCCCGCGCCGCCGGCCGCGTCCCGACGCTCGTCGTCACCGGGGTCCCCGACAGCCCCGCCGGAAGGCTCGCCGACCGGATCGTCGACCTCGGCTTCGCCGACGAACGCTCCGTCGTCCAGACCCGGTTCGCCACCACCGCGCTCCAACTCCTGCGCGCCGGGCTCGGGGTGGACCTCGGGCCGTCGATCGCCGACGCCGAACTCGTCCTGTACGAGGCGCTGCCCGCCGCCTGGGAGCGGCGCGGCCAGTTCACCTTCCTCGGCACCGGCTGGACCGTCGGCCTCGCCGACGAGGCGGCGCTCAAGCTGCGCGAAGTGGCCCGCGCCTGGACCGAGTCGTACGCGGCGATGGAGTACCGGCACGGCCCGATCAGCATCAGCGACCGGGCGAGCCTGGTCTGCTGCCTGGGCCCGGCCCCTTCGGGCCTGCGGGACGAAGTGGAGTCCACCGGCGCCCTGTTCGCCGCCGACGCCATCGACCCGGTCGCGGCGCTCGTCCGCGCCCAGCGGCTCGCGGTCGCCCTCGCGGACCGGCGCGGCCTCAACCCCGACCGGCCGCGCCACATCTCACGCTCGGTCATCCTCGCCGGAGCGTTCCGCCCGACGGTGTCGGAGGCGACCCGTATCCTGCGCTCATGATCGACACGGATGCCCAGGACCTCCTGGAGATGCCCGGCGACTGGACGCGCGCGCTCGCCGTCGTCGCCCACCCCGACGACCTGGAGTACGGCTGCGCGGCGGCCGTCGCCGCCTGGACGGACGCGGGGAAGGAGGTCACGTATGTCCTCGCGACCCGGGGCGAGGCCGGCATCGACACCCTCGCCCCCGACGTCTGCGGCCCGGTCCGCGAGCAGGAGCAGCGGGACAGCGCCGCCGTCGTCGGCGTCGACACCGTCGAGTTCCTCGACCACCGCGACGGCGTGATCGAGTACGGGCTCGGCCTGCGCCGCGACATCGCGGCCGCGATCCGCCGCCACCGGCCGGAACTCGTGATCACCCTCAATCACCGCGACACCTGGGGCGGCGGCCCCGGTGCCCCCTGGAACACCCCGGACCACCTGGCCGTCGGCCGCGCCACGCTCGACGCGGCCGCCGACGCCGGAAACCGCTGGATCTTCCCCGAGCTGACCGAGCAGGGCCTGGAGCCCTGGAACGGCGTCCGCTGGGTCGCCGTCGCCGCCTCCAGCACCCCGACCCACGCGATCGACGCCGCCCCCGGCCTGGACGCGCGATCCGCTCCCTCCTGTGTCACCGCGCCTACATCGAGGCCCTGACGGACGAGGACCCGGAGAAGTACGTCCGCGACTTCCTGACCATGGCGACGTCCCGCGCCTCGGCCCGCTTCGGCGACCGCCCGGCGGTGACGTTCGAACTCTTCGCCAGATAAGGTCGGTTGGGGCGCGATCGCGGGACGGGGGACACATGGGGTACGTGAGCTCGCGGCAGCCGGCCGAGCTGCCGGCGGAGGAGCGGAGCCGGCGGATCCGCCGGAGGACCGTCCAGGGCGCGGTCGTCGGCGGGCTCGCCGGAGTCGTGGCCGCGCCGGTCGGCGCGGTCAGCCTCGTCCCGCCCGAGCTGCTGGCCTCCCTGGGGTGGCTGGGTCTGCCCGTCGTGGTGGCGTGCGGCGGCCTCGGCACCTGGCTCGGCGTGATGGCCGGTCGCGAGAGCGGCGCCCGCGACGCGGGGCTCGAACCGGGCGAGACCGTGCTCAGTCAGTACGGCGTCCGCCCACCCGTGGTGGACGGACGGCCGACCGAGCCGTCGGACGACCGCTTCGCACTGCGCGTGACCGACTGCGGCCTCCAGCTCTGGGACGGCACCCGGCGGCTCTGGAGCCACCCCTGGTCCGAGGTCCGGCTGTCGACGGTCAAGGGCAGTCTGCTCCTCGTCCACCACGGGGACCAGGAGATCGCGGAGCTGCTGGCCGTGCCCGAAGGTGCGGGCTGGGACGCGCTGCTGCTCGGCGCACAGCGGCTGCGCGCGCAAGCGCACCGCCGCTGAGGCGCTGCCGGCCTACGCCCTCGGGTTGGGCTTCATCACCGCGAACACCGCACCGAAGGGGTCGGCGAGCCAGGCGATGCGACCCACGTCGGGGACGTCGGCGGCGGGCATCACGACCGAGCCGCCGCCGCCCTGCGCCGTGCGGGAGACCGCGTCGGGGTCCTCCACCGTGAAGTACGGGATCCAGGCCGCGTCCATCCCTTCCTGGAGCTCGGCCGCGCCTCCGAAGGACGTGTCCTCCTGGTCGCCCTCGGCAGTGGAGATCACCCGGTAGGTCATGCCGGGCGCCTCCATCCGGGACCAGCGCCAGCCGAAGAGGCTCTCGTAGAAGCCGAGGGTGGCCTCGGGGTCGGGGACGTGCAGTTCGGCCCAGAGGAGGGTGTTGGTGGCGGAGGTCCGATCCAGGCCCTTCACCGTCCCCGGCTGCCAGACGGCGAACTCCGCGCCCGCCGGGTCGGTGAGGCAGGCCATGCGGCCCGCGTCCATGACGTCGAAGGCCTCGACGCGCACGGTGCCGCCCGCCCCCTTGGCGGCCTCCTGGGTCGCGTCCGCGTCAGAGGTCTGGAAGTACACCGTCCAGGCGCTCTTCGCGCCCTCGTCGAGCGGTCCCAGGGCGCCGACCGTGGCGCCGTCCTGCTGGAAGAAGCCGTAGCCCCCGGCCTCCGGGCCCGCCGACCGGAAGTCCCAGCCGAAGACGGCGCCGTAGAAGGCTGCGGCGGCTTCGGTGTCGGGGCTGCCGAGGTCGATCCAGTTGGGGGAGCCCTTGGTGAACTGCGTACCGAGCATGGGTGGTGTCCCGTCCTTGCGTCGTCCGTGGCCGAATGTGGTCACCATGGCCGATCCTCACCCGCGGGCCCCCGTGGCGCAGCCCGGGGCGCCGCGTTTCATCCGGCCGGCCGACGGGCCGCCGCCGCCTCCAGATCGGCGAACAGCAGCTCGTTGCTGATCGCCACGCCGGCCCGGTAGCCACGGCTCACCGCGTTGACGACCTGCTCCTGCGGGCCCGTCACGTTCCCGGCGGCCCAGACGCCGGGAAGGCTCGTCCGGCCCGTCTCGTCGACCGCGACGAACTCCCCGAACGGGGTCTCGCGCAGCTCCGCGCCCAGCTCCCGCAGCACGTCGTCCCGTGCCGCGAGCCGCCGCGCCCCGACGAAGACCACCGAGCGCGGCACGATCCGCCCGTCGGCGAGCCGGACCCCGGTGAGCCGGTCGTCCTCGACGGCGAGCCCGGCGACCTCGCCGGTGACGACCTCGACCCCGGCCGCGTCGAGCAGAGCCGCGTCGGGGGCGGAGAGCCCGCCGGCGGTGTGCAGGAAGAGCGTCACGTCCTTCGACCAGCGCGAGACCATCAGCGCCTGGTGCGCGGGCATCGCCGGGTGGGCGATCACTCCGAACGGCAGGTCGCGGACCTCCCAGCCGTGGCAGTAGGGGCAGTGGAGCACGTCCCGGCCCCAACGCTCGGCCACCCCGTCGATCTCCGGCAGCTCGTCGACGAGGCCGGTCGCCACCACCAGCCTTCGCGCACGCGCGCGTGTGCCGTCCGCCAGGACCACGAGGAAGCCGTCGCCGTTGTCGGCTGCCGCCCGGGCCACCCGGCCCTCGCGCACGTCCACGCCGTACGAGGCGAGTTCGCGCCGTCCGGCCGCGAGGTAGTCGGCGGGGCTCGTCCCGTCCCGGGAGAGGACCCCGTGCATGTGGACGGCGGGGGCGTTGCGGGGCTCGCCCGCGTCCACGACCAGGGTGCTCAGCCGCGAGCGGCCCATGATCAGCGCCGCGCTGAGCCCGGCGGCGCCGCCGCCGATCACCATCGCGTCGTACCGCCCGGGAGTGTTCTCTGTGTGCGCATTCATGGTGAGAGGGTCGTTCCGCTTGTGAGGTTCGGGCAAGAAATCTTGCCGTTTCTGCAAGACTGGGACCATGACCGAAGACGACCGCATCGACGCCGTCCTGACCGAGGTCGGCCCCCGGCTCCGCCGTGTCCGCCGCGACCGCGGGGTGACCCTCGCCGAGCTCTCCGCCGCCACCGGCATCTCCGTGAGCACCCTCTCCCGGCTGGAGTCCGGGCAGCGCAGGCCCAGCCTCGAACTGCTCCTGCCGCTCGCCCGCGCCCATCAGGTCCCCCTCGACGAGCTGGTGGGCGCCCCGCCGGTGGGCGATCCCCGCGTCAAGGCGAAGCCCATCGTGCGCAACGGCCGGACGATGTACCCGCTGACCCGCCAGCCCGGCGGACTCCAGGCGTACAAGGTGATCCAGGAGAAGGCGCGCGAGGCCCCGGAGCCCCGGGTGCACGAGGGGTACGAGTGGCTGTACGTGCTCTCCGGGAAGCTCCGGCTGGTGCTGGGCGAGCACGATGTCGTGCTCGCCGCCGGCGAGGCGGCCGAGTTCGACACGCGCGTCCCGCACTGGTTCGGGCCGGCCGAGGACGGCCCGGTCGAGTTCCTGAGCCTGTTCGGGCCGCAGGGGGAGCGCATGCACGTGCGGGCGCGTCCCAAGAAGTCCGGCTGAGCGGTTCCGCCACAAGCAAGCGACCGCTTAGTATGCCACCGACCGCTCGGTACGGAGGAGGCATTCCGGATGCAGGCATGGCGTGTGTACGAGAACGGCGAACCGGGCGCGGTGATGCGCCGCGAGGAGGTGCAACCGCCCACGCCGGGCGAGGGCCAGGTCCTCCTCCGGGTCCGCGCCGCGAACGTCAACTTCCCCGACGCGCTGCTCTGCCGCGGCCACTACCAGGTGCGCCCCCCGCTGCCCTTCACCCCCGGCGTCGAGGTCTGCGCCGAGACCGAGGACGGGCGCCGGGTGATCACCACCGCGGCCCTCCCGCACGGCGGCTTCGCCGAGTACACCCTCGCCGACGCCGCCGGGCTCCTGCCCGCCCCGGAGGCCCTTGACGACGCCGAGGCCGCCGCGCTGCACATCGGCTACCAGACCGGATGGTTCGGCCTGCACCGCCGCGCCGCCCTCCAGGAGGGCGAGACCCTCCTCGTCCACGCGGCGGCCGGCGGCGTCGGCAGCGCCGCCGTGCAGCTCGGCAAGGCGGCCGGCGCCACCGTCATCGGCGTCGTCGGCGGCCCCGAGAAGGCCGCCGTCGCCCGCGCCCTCGGCTGCGACCTGGTGATCGACCGCCGCTCCGAGGACGTCGTCGCCGCCGTCAAGGCCGCCACCGGCGGCCGGGGCGCCGACGTGATCTACGACCCGGTCGGCGGCGAGGCCTACCAGCAGTCGGCCAAGTGCGTCGCCTTCGAGGGCCGGATCGTGATCGTCGGCTTCGCGAGCGGCGCCGTCCCGGCCCCCGCCCTCAACCACGCCCTGGTGAAGAACTACTCGATCCTCGGCCTCCACTGGGGCCTGTACGCGACGAAGGACCCGGGCTCGATCGGCCGCTGCCACGAGACCCTGACCGCCTACGCGGCGAAGGGGCTGATCAAGCCCCTCATCGGCGAGCGCGTCCCCTTCGCCCTCGCGGCGGACGCCGTCCAGCGCGTCGCCGACGGCACCACCACCGGCCGCCTGGTCGTCCTCCCGGAAGGAGCCCACGCATGACCGACGCCGAGGAACTCCGCTCCCTCACCCGGAAGTTGCTCGCCGAGCACCCGCCCGCCACGACCGACCGCACCGACTTCCTGAAGGCCCGCTTCGACGCCGGACTCGCCTGGGTGCACTACCCCGTGGGTCTCGGCGGACTCGACGCGCCCCGCGCCCTCCAGGCCGTCGTCGACGCCGAACTCGCCGCCGCGGGCGCCCCCGACAACGACCCACGCCGGATCGGCATCGGCCTCGGCATGGCCGCCCCCACCCTCCTGGCGTACGGCTCCGACGAGGTGAAGTCCCGCTTCCTGCGGCCCCTCTGGGTCGGCGAGGAGGTCTGGTGTCAGCTCTTCAGCGAGCCCGGGGCGGGCTCCGACCTCGCCGCGCTCGGCACCCGTGCCGTACGGGACGGCGAGGACTGGGTGATCGACGGGCAGAAGGTGTGGACCTCCAGCGCCCACATCGCCCGCTGGGCCATCCTCATCGCCCGTACCGACCCGGACGCGCCGAAGCACCGGGGCATCACCTACTTCGTCTGCGACATGACCGACCCCGGCGTGGAGGTCCGGCCGCTGCGCCAGATCACCGGCGAGGCCGAGTTCAACGAGGTCTTCCTCACCGGAGTCCGCATCCCCGACGCCCACTGCCTCGGCGAGGTCGGCGACGGCTGGCGGGTCGCCCAGACCACCCTCATGAACGAGCGGGTCTCCATCGGCGGCGCCCGCATCCCCCGCGAGGGCGGCATGATCGGGAAGCTCGCCACGACCTGGCGCGAGCGTCCCGAGCTGCGCACCCACGAGCTGCACCGGCGCCTCCTCGACCTCTGGGTCGACGCCGAGGTCGCCAGGTTCACCGGCGAGCGCCTCCGCCAGCAGCTCGTCGCCGGACAGCCCGGTCCCGAGGGCAGCGCCATGAAGCTCGGCTTCGCCCGGCTGAACCAGGCCATCAGCGGTCTGGAGGTCGAACTCCTCGGCGACGAGGGCCTGTTGTACGGGGAGTGGGAGATGCGCCGCCCCGAGCTCGTCGACTTCACCGGCCGCGACGCCGGCTACCGCTATCTGCGCTCCAAGGGCAACTCGATCGAGGGCGGCACCAGCGAGGTGCTCCTCAACATCGTCGCCGAGCGGGTCCTCGGCCTGCCGCCGGAGCCCCGCAACGACAAGGACGTCGCATGGAAGGACCTGACCCGATGACAGAGCAGAGCGATCTGCTGTACTCCGAGACCGAGGACGACCTGCGGGCGACGGTCCGCGCCCTGCTCGCCGACCGGGCCGGGCACCAGAGCCTGCTCGACCGGATCGAGACGGACGACCCGTACGTCCCCGGCCTCTGGACGTCCCTCGCGGGCGACATCGGCGCCGCTGGACTCCTCGTCCCCGAGAAGCTCGGCGGCCTGGGTGCGAGCCACCGCGAGGCCGCCGTGGTCCTGGAGGAGCTGGGCCGCGCGGTGACCCCGCTGCCGTACCTCACGAGCGCGGTGGTGGCCACGGAGACGCTGCTGGCCCTGGCGGGAGAGGGTGGCGGCCCGGCGGCCGAGCTCCTGGCGGAGCTCGCGAGCGGCCGGACGGTCGCGGTGCTCGTCGTGCCCTTGTCGACCGCACCGGACCAGGAGCCGCCGATCGCCCCCGAGGTCGCCGGCGTGGCCGACGCCGTGGCCGCCGACGTCCTGCTCGTCCCGCGCGCCGACGGCCTGTACGCCGTGCCGGCCGGAGAGGCGACCGTCGGGCCGCAGACCCCGCTCGACCTCACCCGCCCCCTCGCCCGCGTCAGCACGCCGCCCGGCGGCGGGATCCGGCTCGCCGAGGGGGACGCGGCCCGCGCGGCCGTCCGGCGCGGGCTCCTCGCGGGGGCCGGGCTGCTCGCCTCCGAGCAGCTCGGTCTCGCCGAGTGGTGCCTGGAGGAGACGGTTCGGCACACCCGCGAGCGCCACCAGTTCAACCGGCCCGTCGGCTCCTTCCAGGCCCTGAAGCACCGCATGGCCCAGCTCTGGCTGGACGTCGTCGGGGCCAGGGCGGCGGCCCGCGCCGCCGCCGACGCCCTCGCCACCGGCAGCCCGGACGCGCCGCTCACCGTGGCGGTCGCCCAGGCCTACTGCTCCAAGGTCGCGGTCCGCGCCGCCGAGGAGTGCGTGCAGCTGCACGGCGGGATCGGCATGACCTGGGAGCACCCGGCGCACCTGGCCCTGAAGCGGGCCAAGTCGGACCAGAGCGCCCTCGGTTCGGCGGGCCGGCACCAGGACGCGATCGCCGCTCTGATGGACCTCCCCGCGCCCAGGTAAGGGGCCGCTGTGTCCGTACCCCTTTACATACTGTTTAATTGCGAGCTGTTCGCAATTACAGTTGATCTTCAAGAGGGGTGTGGACACTGTGGCCGCCCGATCCGTCCGTCGAGCGACCGCCGCGATACTCACGGGGGCGCTCGCCCTCGCGACCGCGGCCTGCACGAACCCCGGATCCACCGCCGGCGGCTCCGGCGGAGCCAAGGATTCCGCGGTCGTCGGCATCGCCTACGAGCCCGAGACCCTCAGTCCCCTGCTCGGCTACGGCAAGGACGGCAACGCGAAGATCTTCGACGGGCTCCTCGCCTTCGACGCCGACCTGCGGCTGAAGCCGGCCCTCGCCGTGAAGCTGCCCCGCGTCAGCGCGGACGGCCTGACCTACACGTACACCCTCCGCAAGGGCGTCACCTTCAGCGACGGCGTCCCCTTCACCGCGAAGGACGTCGTGTACACCTACCGGACGATCCTCGACCCGAGGACGAACAACCCCTTCCGCACCGAACTCGACGCGCTCAGCAGCGTCGAGGCGGTCGGCGACGGCACCGTCGTCTTCCGGCTCAGGTACCCCTACGCCCCCTTCGCCGAGCGGACCGTCCACGCCATCGCCCCCGAACACGTCGCCGCGAAGCAGGACGTCAACACCGGCGCCTTCACGAGCAGGCCGATCGGCACCGGGCCGTACGTCCTCACCGGCTGGTCCAAGGGCGAGAAGCTCACCTTCACGGCCAACCCCGCCTACTGGGGCGGCGCTCCGCGGGTGAAGAAGTTCACCATGGCGATCATCAAGGACGACGACGTCCGCGCCACCCGTCTGCGCGCCGGCGACCTCGACGGCGCGATTCTGCCGCCCGACCTCGCCGCCGGATTCCAGGGCGACAGGGCGAAGAAGACCTGGACGGCGAAGACCTTCGACTACCGCACCGTCACCCTCCCCACCCACAACCCGGTCGCCGGCGACACCGCCGTCCGCCGCGCCCTCGACCTCACCGTCGACCGGCAGGCCATGGTCGACAAGATCCTCGAAGGCGCCGGAAAGCCCGCCTACGGGCCCGTCCCCACCGACAGCCCCTGGTTCGCGAAGGGCACCGAGCGCCGCCACGACCTCGCCGGCGCCGAGAAGATCCTCGACGAGGCCGGCTGGAAGCCCGGCCCCGACGGCATCCGCGTCAGGAACGGCGTCCGCGCCGCCTTCCCCCTCTGGTACCTCTCCGGCGACAAGCTCCGCCAGGACCACGCCCTCGCCTACGCCTCCGACGCCAAGAAGGCCGGCATCGACATCACCACCCAGGCCGGCCCCTGGGAGGTCATCGAACCCCGCATGAAGACGGACGCCGTCCTCGCGGGCGGCGGCTCACCCGGCGACCCCGACTTCGACCAGTACCTGCTCCTGAAGTCCACCCTCGGCGGCGACGGCTTCAACAACATGGCCCGGTACGACAACAAGACGGTCGACCGCGCCCTGGAGGACGGCCGCCGGACGGACGACCTCACGAAGCGCCGCGCCGCGTACGACACCGTCCAGCGCGAACTGGCGAAGAACCCCGGCTACACCTTCCTCACCCACATCGACCACCTCTACGTCGTGAACGACGCCTGGGACGGCTTGAGCACCCAGACCGAACCCCACGACCACGGCCTCGCCTCCGGCCCCTGGTGGAACGTCGAGACCTGGAAGCCGAAGCGTTGAGCCGCCGCCTCCCCTGGGGGGCCATGGCACGGATGACGGGACGGCGGGCCCTCGCCGCCGTCCCCGTCCTCCTCGGCGTCACCCTCGCGGTCTTCGCCGTCGCCGAAGCCTCCCCCTTCGACCCCGTCAAGGCCTACGCCGGCACCGCCGGACTCACCGCCTCGCAGGAGAACCTCGACCAGCTCCGCGCCAACCTCGGCGCCGACCTGCCCCTCCTCACCCGCTGGTGGGAGTGGCTCACCTCGGCTCTCACCGGCGACCTCGGCGACTCCGCCGTCATGCGCCGCCCCGTCGCCGAGGTCATCGGCGAACGCCTCGGCTGGTCCGTCCTCCTCGCCGCCACCGCCTTCGCCGTCGCCCTCGTCCTCGGCACCCTCCTCGGCGTGCTCGCCGGACGCCGCCGCGGCGGCCTCCTCGACCGGGCCGTCAGCTCCGCCGCGTACACCCTGGAAGCCGCCCCCGCCTTCTGGCTCGGCCTTCTCGCCATCTGGTTCTTCGCCCTGAAGCTGGGCGCGCTGCCCGCGGGCGGGCTCACCGACACCGGCAGCGACACCGTCACCGCCGGCCAGGTCGCCCGCCACCTCGTGCTGCCCGCCCTGGTCCTCGGCCTCTCCCAGCTGCCCTGGTTCTTCCTGTACGTCCGCCAGGGCGTCGGCGACGCCCTCGACGAGGACCCCGTGCGCGGCGCCCGCGCGCGCGGCCTGCGCGAACGCACCGTCCTCACCGGCCACGCCCTCCGCTCCGGAATGCTCCCCATGCTCACCCTCGTCGGCTCCCGCGTCCCCGAACTCATCACCGGCGCCCTCCTCGTGGAGACCGTCTTCAGCTGGCCCGGCATCGCCGCCGCCACCGTCACGGCCGCCACCTCCGTCGACTTCCCCCTGCTCGCCGCGCTCACCGTCCTCGCCACCGCCGCCGTCCTGCTCGGCAACCTGCTCTCCGACCTGCTGTACGGGCTCGCCGACCCGAGGGTGGGCTTCGATGGCTGACCCGCGCACCCACCGCGTACGGCTGTGGACCTCCGCCGTCACCGTCGGCGCCATCCTCCTCGCGGTCCTCGTCGTGCCCCCGCTCGCGCAGCTCGACGAACAGGCCGTCGACCTCTCCCGCAAGCTCCTCCCGCCGTCCTGGGACCACCCCTTCGGCACCGACGACCTCGGCCGCGACCTCCTCCTGCGCTGCGTCTACGGCCTGCGGATCTCCCTCCTCGTGGGACTGGTCGCCGCCCTCGTGGCCACCGTCGCCGGCACCGCCGTCGGCGCCGCGGCGGGAGCGCTCGGCGGCCGGACCGACCGCGCCCTGATGCGGCTCGTCGACGCCTTCTCCTCCGTGCCGCACCTGCTGCTCGGCATCTTCGTGGTGGCCCTCTTCCGGCCCGGCGTCTGGCCCGTCATCGCCTCCGTCGCCGTCACCCACTGGCTCTCGACCGCCCGGATCGTCCGCTCCGAGGTCCTCTCCCTGCGCACCCGGCCCTTCGTGGACGCGGCGATCTCCGGAGGAGCCTCACGCGCCCGGATCGCCGTCCGGCACCTGCTGCCGGCCGTCCTGCCGCAGGCCGGACTCGCCGCCGTCCTGATGATCCCGCACGCCATGTGGCACGAGTCCGCGCTCTCCTTCCTCGGCCTCGGCCTTCCCAGCCACCAGGCCAGCCTCGGCAACCTCGTGCAGAACGCCCGCTCATCGCTCCTGGCCGGCGACTGGTGGCCCACCCTCTTCCCCGGCCTCCTGCTCATCCTGCCGACCCTCGCCATCGCCGGCCTCGCGGGCGCCTGGCGCGATCACCTCAACCCACGCCGCCGATCGGAGCTGACGCTTTGAACTCCCGCGTCGAACGCGCCCTTCAGGCCGTCACCGCCGAGCGGGCCGAGGACGCCGTCCTCAGCGTCCGCGGCCTCACCGTCAGGTTCCGGATGCCCGGCGGCCGGACCGTCGCCGCCGTCGGCGACGCCGACTTCGACCTGGCGGCGGGGGAGTGCCTCGCCCTCGTCGGCGAGAGCGGCTGCGGCAAGTCCGTCCTCGCCTCCGCCCTCCTCGGCCTCCTCCCCGGGAACGCCGAGACCTCCGGTACGGCGCTCCTCGACGGCACGGACCTCCTCGCCGCCGACGAGAAGACCCTCGCCCGCACCGTACGCGGCAGGCGCGTCGGCCTCGTGCCCCAGAGCCCCGCGGCGCATCTCACGCCCGTCCGCACCGTACGGTCCCACCTGGAGGAGACCGTCCGCGCCCTCACCTCCACCGGGCGCCGGGGGCGCCGCAAGGCCGCCGAGGCCGCCGCCGACCGCGCCGCCTTCCCCGCCGGACACCTCGACCGGTACCCGCACGAACTCTCCGGTGGCCTCGCCCAGCGCGCCGCCACCGCCCTCGCCCTCATCGGCGACGCCCGGCTGCTGCTCGCCGACGAACCCACCACCGGCCTCGACCGCGACCTCGTCGACCGCACCGTCGACGAACTGCGCCGCCACGCCGACGAGGGCCGCGCCCTGCTCCTCATCACCCACGACCTGGCCGCCGCCGCACGCATCGCCGACCGCGTCGCCGTCATGTACGCGGGCCGGATCGTCGAAGTCGCCCCCGCCCACCGCTTCTTCGGCCCCACCGGGCCCCGGCACCCCTACGCCCGCGGCCTGCTCGACGCCCTGCCCGACCGGGCGTTCACCCCGATCCCCGGCATGCCGCCCGAGCTGTCCGCCCTGCCCGAGGGCTGCGCCTTCGCCCCGCGCTGCCCCCGCGCCACCGACCGCTGCGCCACCCGCCCCGACCTCACGGCCGGAGTGGCCTGCCACCACCCGGAGCAGCCCCGTGCTTGAACTCGACTCCGTCACCGCCGGATACGAGCGCCGCGCCCCCGTCTTCCGCGGTGCCTCCCTCACCCTCGCCCCCGGCGAGTCCGTCGGACTGCTCGGCCCCAGCGGCTGCGGAAAATCCACCCTCGCCCGGGTCGCGGCCCTCCTCCACCGCCCCGACGCGGGCCGACTCGTCCTCGACGGCACCGAGGTACGGGCCTGGCGGCACCGCGCCCCGCGCGAGCAGCGCACAGCCGTCGGCGTCGTCTTCCAGCAGCCCCGCGCCGCCGCCGACCCCCGCCTCACCCTCACCGAACTGATCGCCGAACCCCTGCGCGCCACCGGCCGCCGCGCCGCGGCCGCCGACCGGGTCGCCGCCCTCGCCCCGGCCGTCGGGCTCACCCCCGACCTCCTCGGCCGCCGCCCCCACGAGGTCAGCGACGGCCAGCTCCAGCGCGCCTGCCTGGCCCGCGCCCTGACCCTCCGCCCCCGCTGGCTGATCTGCGACGAGATGACCGCCATGCTCGACGCCTCCACCACCGCGGCACTCGTCGCCGCCGTCGAGACCTACCGCGCCGAGACCGGCGCCGGCCTCCTCGCCGTCGGCCACGACCGCGTCCTGCTGAACCGCTGGTGCGACCGCACGGTCGAATGGAAGGACTGCCTGGCCACCGCGCCCTGACCGGATCTCACCCGTATGGCCGCCCCGCCATACGCCCGGACGGACCGCGCATTCCGTCACACTGTCCGCCGAACGCCGCAATTCCGGTGCGGCGACGGAGGGACGTGAGAGCGATGGCCGTTTCCATTTCTGTCGTGGTGCTGCTGCTGGTGCTGGCCGTGATCTTCCTGCGGAACGGCGGCCTGAAGGTCACCCACGCCCTCGTCTGCGCCCTGCTCGGCTTCTTCCTCGCCGGCACCAGCATGGCGCCCACCATCCACAACGGCGTCGCGGCCACCGCGAACGTGGTCTCCAGCCTCAGGCCCTGACCCGCCGCGCCGGGGGTTCGGATATCCGAACCCCCGGTTCGGGGGCGAGCACGATCGACCCGCCCGGCCCCGCCCGCCGAGGATGAGGGCATGGCTGAGACGACGACGGACACGAGGGCGGCGACCGCCGCACGCGCCGAGGACCTGCACCGCTCCTACGGGCGCGGCGCCGCCACCGTACACGCGCTGCGCGGGGTGTCGGTGGCCCTCGCGCCGGGCACCTTCACCGCGGTGATGGGCCCGTCCGGATCCGGGAAGACCACCCTGCTGCACTGCCTCGCCGGAATGGACCGGCCCACCCGCGGCGCCGTGTGGTGGGGCGACACCGAGGTGACCCGGCTGCCGGAACGGAGACTGGCGGAACTGCGGCGGACCCGGATCGGCTTCGTCTTCCAGGCGTTCAACCTGATGCCCGCCATGACCGTCGCCCAGAACGTCGAGCTGCCCGGCCGCCTCGCGGGCGCCCGGCCGGACCGCGGCCGCGTCCTCGACGCGCTCGCCCGAGTCGGCCTCGCCGGGCGCGAACGGCACCGCCCCGGACAGCTCTCCGGAGGCCAGCAGCAACGCGTGGCCATCGCCCGCGCGCTCGTCTCCCGGCCGCGCGTCCTCTTCGCCGACGAACCGACCGGCGCGCTCGACCGGGCCACCGGCCACGAGGTCCTCGCCCTGCTGCGCTCAGGCGTCGACCAGGACGGCCAGACCTGTGCGATGGTCACCCACGACCCCGTCGCCGCCGGATACGCCGACCGCGTCCTGCTCCTGGCCGACGGCCTCGTCGTGGACGAACTCGACCGGCCCACCCCCGCCGAGGTCGCGGCACGCCTCGGCCGGCTCGGCGGGTGAGCGCCGTGACCCTCCTCGCCCTCGCACAGCTGCGCCGGCGTCCGGCCGCCTTCGCCGGACTCGCGGTCGCGCTCTTCCTCCTCGTCGCCACGACGACGCTCTTCGGCTCCCTGTTCGCCACCGAGGCCACCGCCCCCGACGCCGTCCGCCGGACGGCGGTGGCGGGGCCCGGCCTGATGGTGATCGCGGGTGCCTTCGGCGAGATCGCCGTCCTGGTCGCCTTCTTCGTCGTCGTCAACGCGGTCGGCTTCGCGCTGCGCCGGCAGCACCGCGAGCTGGCGCTGCTGCGGACCATCGCGGCCACCCCCCGTCAGGTACGACGCCTCGTCCGCGTCCAGATCGCCGCCACCGCGCTCGCGGTGGCCGCGCCCGGCGCGCTCGCCGGGACGTCCGCCTCCCGCCTCTTCCTCGACGCGCTGCGGCGGCGGGGGATGGCGGCGCCCGACCTGCGGGTTCCGCTCACCCCACTGCCCGCCCTCGTCGCCGTGACGATCACGCTCGCCGTCGGGCTCGCCGCCTCGGCCGTCGCCGTCCGGCGGATCTCCCGGATCGCGCCCGCGGCCGCGCTCACCGCGACCGCCACCGAGCAGGGACGGACCGGCGTGCCGCGCCTGCTCGCGGGCATCTGCGCCGCGGTGGGCGGCGGCCTGCTGCTGAGGCTCGCCGCGACCAGGCCCGCGGGGGAGCTGGACAAGGCGGGGCAGGCGGCGCTGTTGGGTTCGCTGGTGCTGCTCGTCGCGGTCGGCCTGACGGGGCCGCTCGCGGCGCGGGCCCTGGTGGCCGTCCTGGGTGCGCCCGCACGGGCGCTGATGCCCGGCACGGGCTGGCTCGCGGACGCCCAACTGCGGGGGTACGCCCGGAGGCTGACGTCCGCCGTGGTGCCGGTCGCGCTGCTCGTCGGTCTGTCGGCGACCATGATGATCATGACACGTACCGCAGAGCACGCGGCCGGCACGACCGGTGCCACCTCCGCCACCGACGTCTGGCTCCGCCAGGCCGAACTGGCCCTGCTCACCTCCTTCGCCGCCGTCTCCACGATCAACACGCTCATCGCGGTCACGGGGGAGCGGCATGGCGAGTTCGCCCTGCTGCGGCTCGTCGGGGCGACCAGGCGTCAACTGCTGCGCATGCTCACGGCCGAGGCCGCGCTGACCACCGCGGTCGGCGTCCTCCTCGGCAGCGCGGTCGCCGCCCTCTCCACGTCCGCCTTCAGCACGGCCGCGACCGGATCGCCGCTGCCGTCCGTCCCGGCCGAGGCCTGCGCCTGGATCGTCACGGGCGCGGCGGTGCTGACGTTCCCGGCGACCCTGGGCGCGGGCCTGCGCGCGATCCGGGGCCCGGCGGCCGAACGGGCGGGCGGCGGCCGTGACTGACCCGGACGCCGGGCGGACGCCCGGGTCCGCGTCCGCCTGGCGCCGGTACTTCTCCGTGCGTGCCGGCGACTGGGTGTTCGCGGTCGTGGGGATGCCCCTCGCACTGGTCTGTGGCGCCTACGCACTCGCCGTTCTGTACGCCGGGACCCTGCTCTCGCTCACCGTGCTCGGGCTGCCGTTCGTGGTCGTCGCGCTGCTCGGCGCGCGGGGTCTCGGCGGGCCGCATCGTCGCCTCGTCGGCGCGCTGCTCGGTGCGACCGTCGAGGCTCCGGCCGGGCTGACCCGTCCCCACGGGCTCATCGCCCGTGGCCGGGTCGTCCTCGCCGATCCGGTCGCCTGGCGGACGCTGCTGTACCTGGTCCTGCGGCTGCCGCTCGGCGTGCTCGGGCTCCTCGTCGCGGTGGGGCTGCCCCTCGGGTGCGGATGGCTGATCGGCTTTCCGCTCTGGGGGCGCCTGATGGAGCCCGATTCCCCGCCCGCCGCCTGGCTGGACGCCACGTCCGTCCTGCTCGGTCTCGCCCTGCTCGCCGGTGTGCCCGGTGCGCTGCGGGCCGTGGCCGGGGCGAACCGGCGGCTCGCCGGATGGCTCCTCGGGCCCGCCCGTGCCCAGCGCCGGGTCCGCGAGCTGGAGGCGGCCCGTGCCGCGCTGCTCGCGGACAACGGCGACCGGCTCCGCCGTCTGGAACGGGACCTGCACGACGGCACGCAGGCCCGGCTCGTGGCCCTGGCCATCACCCTCTCGCTGACCGACGACGCGCTCGACCCGGAGTCCGGCCCGGACCTCGCCCGGCTGCGGACCCTGCTCGACCGTGCCCGTGGCCAGACCGAGGAGACCGTCGCCGAGCTGCGGCTGCTCACCCGCGGCATCCACCCCGTCGCCCTGGACGGCGGTCTCGGCGAGGCCCTGCCGGGACTCGCCGCCACCTCGCCCGTCCCCGTCACCCTCCGGCTGGACCTCGCCGAACGCCCGCAGGAGGCGATCGAGCGGGCCGTCTACTTCTGTGCCGCCGAGCTGCTCACCAACATCGCCCGGCACAGCGGGGCCCGCGCGGCCGGGCTCGCGGCCAGCGTGCGCGGCGGCCGGGTGCGGCTGACGGTCCGTGACGACGGCCGCGGCGGCGCGGCCCCCGGCGGCGGTACCGGTCTCGCCGGTCTGGCCGAGCGGCTCGCGGCGGTGGACGGCACCCTGCGGGTGGACAGTCCGCCGGGCGGCCCGACGGAGATCACCGCCGAGCTGCCCGCCAGGCTGTGACGGCCGGTCAGCCGCCGGTCCCGGACGTCTCGGACAGATAGGCGAGGACCGCCTTCACGCGCCGGTTGTCCGCCTCCGTGGCCGGCAGGCCGAACTTGGCGAAGACGGCCGCGACATGCTTCTCCACCGCCCGCTCCGAGACCACGAGCCGCTCGGCGACGGAGCGGTTGGAGTGCCCCTGCGCCATCAGCTCCAGGACCTCCCGCTCGCGCGGTGTCAGGGTGTTCACCCGGCCCCCGCGCTCGCCGTGCACCAGCCGGTCGACCACCTCAGGGTCGAGCGCCGTGCCGCCGTCCGCCACCCGGCGCAGCGCGTCCACGAACTCGGAGGTACGGGCGACGCGTTCCTTCAGGAGGTAGCCGACGCCCGTCGCCCCGCCGGCGAGGAGCCGGGCGGCCCAGGCGGTCTCGATGTGCTGGGAGAAGACGAGGACGCCGACCTCGGGCCTGGTCGCCCGGATCTCGACGGCGGCCCGGATGCCCTCGTCGGTGTGGGTGGGCGGCATCCGGATGTCGACCACGGCGACGTCGGGCCGGTGCCGGTCCACCGCGGCGAGCAGCTCGTCCGCCGTCCCCGCGGTGGCCACCACCTCGCATCCGCGGGCGCCGAGCAGTTCGACCATCCCGTCCCGGAGGACGACGGAGTCCTCGGCCAGCACCACGCGCAGAGATCGTTCGTTCACCCCGCCATTATTCGTTCGGCCCACCCGTGCGGGCCCCGTTCTGGGGCGTCCTCCGGACCGCTCGTGAACGGCGCATGAAAGCGGGGGCGGCTCCATGTACTTCTCACGCACCCCCGCCTACCGTCGGTAACAGGCGCGAACATGCCAGGAATCCGAGGAGCCGTTTTGACCACCCCACCACCCCGCGGACGAGCACGCGCCCTCGCGCTGATCGCCGCCCTCGCGGCGACCGTCCTGGCGGGCTCCGCACCCGTCGCCCAGGCCGAGGAGATCCCCCTCGCGCCGGGCCACCGCCTCGTCGACCATTACGAGGGCGCCCCCGCCACCGCCCGGCCCGTGCCCGGCAAGGGCCCCGCCCAGCACCCGTACCTCGCCCCCAACGGCCGCAGCGGCATGCACGCCGACGGCGCCGGCAGCGGCACCCACCCCTTCCCCGGGCCGCTCGGCCGCGACCCCGAGGTCTCCAGCGAGAAGATCGCCGCCCTCGGCGGCGAGTGCGCCACCGTCACCTTCGACGCCGCCGGCCGCCTGGTCACCGTCTGCGGCACCTTCAGCGGCTTCCTCCTGAAGCTCCTCGACCGGCGCACCCTCGCCACCCTCGCCGAGTACAAGCTGCCGCAGCGCTCCTCCACCGTCGAGGCCGTCACCCGCCTCGACTTCGAGAAGATCTTCAAGAAGTCCTCGCCCTCATTGCGCTGACCTGCACGGATGGCCGTGCGAGGTGTGCTGGCCTGCGACTTTGCAGCTTTCCAAGGCTTTCATGATGACGCCGTCTTAGCCGGTCGATTCTCCCCAGCCGCTCCCCAGGGCGCCTTCATTCTCCCCAGATTCTCCCCAGCAGCAGCCAGTTCGGGGCGACATCACCGCTGGTGAGCTGACTTCCTCGTGCCTGCGAGACCGCTACTCATCGTCATCGGCCCCGAGCGCGCGCGTGGGTCCTGGGCATGGAGGCCCCGGGTCGGCAGAAGCAGGGTGGTCAGTGTCCAAGCGGTCCTACGATCTCAGGCACGCTGGCAGCTCGTACTCGCTGTACTCCGGTGTGGACCCGGCCGAATGCGCTCGCTGAGCGTCTGCGGCGCGATCGAGCGAGTTCGTCGCCTTCGCGTTGGCTCTCTACGCGGACGATCCCGTCGAGGACGAGCAGGTCCTACAGATTCCGTACGGTGAGGAACTCGTCTGGGGTGACGTACGTGCACTTCGCCGCAAAGGTCATGAGGATGTCCGGGACGACCGAGGTCACGGTGCTCTGTCCAGTGGGATACGCCGGGCGGTGGCCGCGAACGCCCGTCATCGCGTTCGTCTGCAGCTCGATCGCCGTGGCAGGCGTGGTCTCGGCGCTGAACACGGCTGCCTGACTATCGCCCGGGACCCAGCGGTGGCACCCGCTCCTCGGGCTGCGGGTGCCGGGCGAACCAGCGGGCGACCGGTTCCGCCGACACCCCGTGCAGGACCACGCTGAGCAGGACCGTCGCTGCGGTCACGTTCACCACGAAGTCTGCTTCTTCCTTCGGGAGTTGAATGGAGGCAAGGACCGCGAAGACGATCGAGGTGACACCGCGTGGCCCGAGCCAGCCGATCGCGACGCGTTCGGGGCGGGTGAAATCGGTGCCGGTGAGCGACACCATCACCGGAACGAACCGGGCCACGGTCAGTACGAGGATCGCGTACGCGAGGACCTGGAGCGCGATCCCGTCGGCGAACGCCTCGGCGGCCAGCGCGCCGAAGGCGTACCAGGCCGCCAGGGCCAGCAGATGGCTGACGTCCTCCACCAGGGTCAGGGAGTCACTCCCGATCACGGAGACGGTGTTCGCGTACCAGAGGCCCGCCACGAACGCCGCGACGAAGCCGTTGCCCTCGACCAGCACGGAAGCCGCGTACGTCAGGAAGGGCAGGGCGAGCCCCGCCATGCGCAGGCTCGCGGGCTTGGCCCACCCGGACTCCAGCGCCCGGCGCACCACCTGGGAGGCCAGGAACCCGAGGACGCTGCCGATGATCGCCGCGTACACCGCGCCCTTGAGGGCGTTGAGGAGGAGGTCGCCGAACGTGTCGCCCTCGGCGGAGACCATGTTGGCGACGCAGAAGACGAAGAGCGGCGAGATCAGTCCGTCGTTGAACCCGCCCTCGATGTTGAGCGCCGCCCGCACCCGCAGGGGCACGCGCTCGTCCCGGAGGATCATCAGGACCGGGGCGAGGTCCATGGGCATGACGACGAGCGCCGCGACTGCCAGGAGCCACCAGCTCCTCCCGGGGAAGACCAGGGCGCCCGCCAGGGTGGCGAGCAGGAGGGAGGCCGGCAGGGCGATCCCGAGGAGCCGCCCTTCCCCGACCGGACCCCGCAGCCGGGCGTATTCCCGTGCCTCGGTGGCATCCGTGAACAGCATGACCGCGAGGACGAGTTCGATGGCCCGCTGGAAGGTGTGGGTGTCCACGTCGAGCGGCACGACCGGGTGGTCCTGTCCGCTGAGGAGAACGCCGGCCGCGGCGAAGGTGATCGGGGCGGTGATGCTCCACCGTGCCAGCCGGTCGGACACGACGGTCCACAGGAACAGCAGGGACAGCAGGACGAGGAGAGCGATCACGGCGACTCGCAGAGCGGGAGTGGACAGAAGGCAGGACAAGGTGGGGTGACGCCGAGGCCGACGGTGACATCCTCACAGGTGAAAGGGTGATCGTCGGCCTCGGACACACCGCGTGCGCCGCTCTCGGCCCTGGCGCCGGGACGCCTGCTCTGTTCTCCTTGCCCCGGAGTGGAGTTCAGCGGCCCAGGTCCGACAGAACCGCCTTCGCCGCGTTCTCGCCCGACGTGGCCGCGTCGGCGAGCGACGGCATGTCGAGCTGATAGTCGCCGGCCAGATGGATCGGCCCGAGAGGGTTGCGAAGTGTGGGCAGCGACTCACGTCCCCGGGGTGCCCAGAACGGCACCACACGGCGGTGGCGTCGTACGATCCCGTCGCCGAGCCTCCCTTCGAGCTGGGGGTAGACCGAGAGCAGATCCCTGGAGAAGCGGGCGACGATCTCCTCGTCGGAGAGGTCGAACAGCGCGTCGGCCGAAGCGCCGCCGGCGAAACACGCCAGCGCACCACCCGGCTTCCGCGGACCGTTCTTACGTAGCGCGGCGGCGTGGTTGAACATCGCCTGGAAGGACAGTTGCGGCGTGGACACGGCGAGGAGCCCGTCCCAGGGCTGAGGCCCCTCCTCTTCGGTGAAGAATCCGACGATCACGTACCGCCCGTAGCGGATGTCGCCGAACGCGTTGCGATGTGTCGTCGGAAGTCCGGGAAGGATCTGCAGCGCGATGTCGCTGGGAACCGAGACGATGGCGCGCTTCGCACGTATCCGTTTCGAGCGGCCGGCCGCGACGTAGTCCACGACGACGCCGTCCCCGCTCTTCTCCACTGTCCGGACGGTCGCCCCGAGCCGAAGACGCTCGCCGAGGTCGGCGGCCAGGATGTCGGTCAAGGTCTGGTTGCCACCGGCCGGCAGGGCGAAGTTCGGCACCTTCGCCGGGTCCGTCAGAGCGAGTCCGATCGACACCACAAGCTGGGTCGCCGCCGTCTCCTCCGGCTCGCACCCCATCCACTGCCCTGACCACGAACGGACCATGGTCCGGGTCAGCTCGGAGCGGACACCGCGCAGGAGATCCGATGCGGGACGCGCGTCGAGCCCGGCGCGCACCTTCTTCGCGAGGCGGCTGTCCGATTCCAGGAACGGGGCCGCGGCAAGGATGCGGGCACCGACCATGGCCATGCCGACGCGATCCATGAAGCCCATGCGGGTGCGGAACATGAGGGCGAGTACGTCGGACGTGTCGACCAGTGCGCCGTTGAGAACAAGCGCCACGCTCGTGTCGGCCAGGGACCCCATCTCGATGTCGTGCCGATGGAGAGCGTCGATCAAGGGCCCGGTCCCCTCCGTGAACTGGGTGCCGACGTTGATCCAGTACTCGCCCTTCCGGACCGTCTCGACGCGTCCCCCCGACCGATCCGCCGCTTCGAGTACCACGACGTCCGCCCTGTCCGCGAGCGTCGTGGCCGCCATCAGGCCCGACATTCCCGCGCCGACGACCACGACGTCGCAGGTCTCCTCGTCACTGTCTTCCACTGCGGCCATGACTAGCGACTCCTTGTACCGTTCTTCACTGCGCTAAGAATGAAAGTCGACTCGTATTCGAGAATACGCGAGCAGGCGGCGCCAGTACACCCGGAGGACGTGTGGGCGTCACGTGGCGCGGAACCGTCCTGGTTCGACCTCCGCGACCCGGCCCGCGCCGACCAATCGGCTCAGGTGTTGCGCCGCGGTTCGGCGCTCGACCGGCAGCACGTGGGCGCCTTCGACGTGAGAGCCGTAGACCAGGCGGCGATCGGCGATCTCGTCGACGGTCCGGGGTTCGGAGAGGAACGTCAGGAGGGTCGCGTCGCGCTTCGCCATCACGCCGGCGAATGCGTCGAGGCGCTCCGAGAACTCGGTGGCACCTTCGATCACGCCCCGCTGGTGGGCCGTGCCGTACCACCGGGCGTCGATCGCCCTGCAGCGCCGCATGGACGCCTCGAAGTCGGTGAGGCTGCTGCCGACGTCCCCGTAATAGGGACCGAACGACGTCAGGTCGATGTCTGCCACGAAGAGGAATCCGTCCGGCTCGATCAGGAAACCGCAGTGGCCGGCCGTGTGGCCGGGCAGGTGCACGACCGTCACCGTGCGACCGCCGAGGTCGAACACGGTTCCGTCGGTGAACCCCGTCGCGTTGTTGCGGTCCCGGACGTGGAACTGGTCGCGGAGCATCGTCTCGGTCTGCTCAGTGGCTTCCGGTGGGAGGCCGTAGCCGGCGGCCATGACTCTGCGGGATCGCAGGGCGGCGAGGTCCTTCTCGTGGATACGGACGGGCACCTCGTAGCCGCCGAGGCCTGCGACGTGGTCCTCGTGTGCGTGGCTCACGAGGACTATGTCTGCGGGTGGTGCCGAGTCGACGAGCGACAGCGACGGGTCGATGACCAGTGTCTCGGCGCTGCCGCGTACGAGGACGGAGTTGGCGTACGGGTAGGCACCTCGCTCGGCGCCGATCAGTACGGTGACTCCGCCGAACTCCGCTTCTGTGTATCCCGTCGTGAGCAAAGTGGGCACTCCTTGTCCGCGAGTGGCGCAGTGATCGAAATGAGCAGGCGACCGGACCGCATGGCCGGCTGCGTCGCACCGAAGCGGTGGTAAGCGTCGCGGTCGGATCGAGGCTGTCGGGCAAGGCCCTGCTTGAGGATCTTGCCGATCGACATCGTCCGCAGGGCGGTCCGGAACCGCTGGCGCCCGCACCCGACGACACTCCACAGCGCTGCGTCGACGGAGCGACACGATGCCGTAGCGTCGGGCTCCGACCAGGTCGGCAGCCGCGATTCCTGAGGAGTTCGTCTGTGTCCGAGAGGCGTAGCCGGAATCAGTGGCTCTCCGAGCGTCGCCGGTCGGCGGTGAGCGGCCTCATTGCGGTGGGCACGGCTGTGCTCCTCCTCGGCCTTGACCGCGGCTGGGCGCAGATGTCGGTGGCGGACGTGTGCGTCTTGCTGCTGCTTGCCTATCTCTTCCCCTATCTCCTGATCACGGTGATCGCCTTCTCGACCGCCTCTCCCGAGCGCGTACGCAACTGGGCAGGCCGGGAGACACGGGGTACGTGGCTCCAGCGGTACGTCTACGGGACGGCCCCCGGACCGGGAGTCTCCATCTTCATCGCGGCCGCGGCGCTTGTGGTGGCCGTGGTGTGGCGGCCCGGGCACATCGGCTCCTCGTTCGAACCGGTCGCTCGGGCGGTGGTGGCGCTCACCCTGGTCGCCGTCGCCTGGATCTGTGTCGCCGTGTCCTTCGCGGTCGCCTTCCAGGCCGACAATCTCCTGGAGGGTGAGCGGGCGCTGGAGGTCCCCGGCGAGGAGACCCCGATCTGGAGCGACTACGTCTACTTCGCCTTTTCCGTCATGACGACGTTCGGCACGACCGACGTCACCGTGCTGTCCCGGGAGATGCGTCGGACGGTGACGGTCAACGCGTGCATCGCCTTCGTCTTCAACACCGTCACGGTGGCCAGCCTCGTCTCCGCTCTGGACAGTGTCTGACCAGCACCAGGCCTTGTTCTGGCGGCGCGCCACGGCGGGCAGCCGCCCTGGCCCGGCCCGGATGCCGCAGAGCGGGCCCCGACAGAAGCTCTCTTTGGCCAGAGCCCACTTCATGACCCCACTCGTGACGCTCTGTCAGGCCATGTCGGAACTCCCGTTCGCTGTGGGTGCGCTCACGGCCACGGCTACTTGCGCCGAGCCCCGACGTTACGGCTGGAATGCCGACCTGAGGCCTTCCTGCATGGGCGACGGGCTGTTCCTCAGATCCGCTCCCACCACCCCAGTGTCAGAATGATGCCCCTCTTGACCGCACACTCGAACGTATGCCCCCTGAGGGAGAACGAGATTGAGGAAAGGGTCACCGATGTCGCCGTCGCCAGGACGATGGCCATGCCGATCTCCCAGGACATGAAGAACCCGAGGAGGAGGGTGGGTATGAGCATGATCAGGCTCCCCACGCTTGCCTCACGGAGAACCCGGCTCCAGCTCGCCTTCTGCCACGACCGTGCTCTGCCGGAATATCCCTGAAGGGGGATGTGGCGGGTAGAGCCGCAGACGTCGTCGGTCATGAAGGTGCTCTCCCGAAAGGCTCTTTGCTAGTGCTGCCGGCTGGCGGGGTCGCCCGTGGCGACCTGCGCGAGGGCGTAGAAGCTCTTCTGGCCCAGCCCCGCAGCCTCGGCCGTCTTGAGATTGCCCACGGCGGCCGCCAGCACATTCGCGTGGAAGCCGGCACCCCTCATGCCGTCGACGCAGGTCTCGCCTCCATGGGTGAACACCGAGAGCGTGGCCTGGTCCGTCGTGAAATCGCCGCTGCCGATCGCCGCCACGGCCTCCCCGGCCGCGTCCTTCAGCGCCGCGAGAACCTTGTCGGTGGCCTCGCCGAGGACATCACCCGGAACGCCCTGGCTCTGGGCATAGGCCACGGCGTCGACGTAGGCGGCCAGCGCGGCAACGTACACTCCGCCGACGATCGTGAGGTCGACCGCGCTCGCGGCCTGCACCTGGTCGGAGACGAACCGCATCGCCGGACCGAGTGCGGCGAGCAGCTTCTCGTGCTCCGCCCAGGCCTCGGGGCTCCCCGAGAAGAGCACGTAGCCGCGTTCGGTGCCGATGTCCTGGGGGAAGCAGAGGATCGCGGCGTCCAGGTAGGGGACGCCCTTCTCGACGGCCCATGAACCGGCGTTCTTCGACTCGTCCGTCGAACTCGTTCCCGTGTTGAGAAGTGTCTTGCCTTTCCAGTCCCCGACACACTCCAGGCTTTGGAGCACGGATTCGTAGGACGGGGCGCAGGTCAGGATCAGACGGGCGGACGCGACCGCCGTTTCAAGGTCCGCCTCGGCCTCGATTCCCGGCAGCTCGGTGGCCAGGGCCCGAGCGCGTGCCGTGTCCGGGTCGTACGCGGTCACCGTCCAACCCGAATGTGCCAACGCTCGGGCGATCGACGATCCCATGAGCCCGTTGCCGATCACCGCAACGTCACGCTCGGTGTGGGTAGTCATTCGTGTTCATCTCATTTCTGGACAGGCCCTGAGACGGGTTTGCGGCCGCTTCGTGGCTGCCGAACGGCAGCGAGGGCGAGGACCTGAGAGCGAGGCTGTGGTGACAGGGACCCGGAGGGGGTCTCTGTCGAGGTAAAACTCGAACTCGATTCGACTTTAATTTTAGGCTCGTGCGCGGTCAAGCCGGGATTGAGGTTGTGGAGTAAGGAGTGGTCCTGCTCCCGCGTGCCGCCGCCCTCGCGCGAGGGCGATCGGCAGGTGCGGCTGATACGATCTCGAATTGTGTTCGAGAAAAAGTTGACAGCCCAGGCGGCGGCTCGTCCGGCTGTGCAGCGTCGCGGCATGGAACGGAGGCGGGCCATCCTGGACGCCGCCGAGGAGCTGCTCTGCGAGCAGGGCTATGAGGCGGCCACCCTGAAGGCGGTCGGTGAGCGGGCGGGCATCCCGATCGCCTCGATGTACCACTACTTCTCCGACCGGCATCAGGTCGACGCCGAGCTCCTGCGTCGACATCTGCAGGCGGTCGAGGAGCTCATCGCCACCGCCTTGGAACAGTCCGAGCTACCCACGCTGAGAGACGCCGCTGACGTCGTCATCGACCCGATGCGCGACTATTTCCGCGCCCATCGCAGCTGTGTCGAGCTGTGGTTCGCGGGTCGCAACGAGATGGTCAGCGACCTGGTGCGAGAATTCGACGCGGCGCAGGCTGACCGGCTCTGGCGCCTTCTTGTGGAGCGTGGGCTGCTGTCGGCCGACACTCCCCGGCTCGTCCTGCACCTCGCCTTCGAGGTGGGCAACCGTCTCTTCGACATCGCGTATCGGCAATCGCCGACTGGCGACGACGTCACGATCGACGAAGCGCGCCGCATGGTGACCGCGTACCTCGAGACCTACGCCGTCTGATCGGGCGATCCGCGTCACGCGAGCGAGTCGCGCCGCGTGACGACGGGGCGTGGCGGCTGTTTGTGCCCTCCGTTAGGGGCGTGTCGGGCTCCTTCTCGGCGTGCTCGCCGGCTCGGGCGACCCTCCGGCGGGGTGTCGCATGCCATGGCCGCCTCGATGTCGCCCAGCGGATCCGACCCATCGATGCGCTCGGTGCCCGCCGACGGCATCGTGACGGTCGCGTATCGGCAGGTGCGGTGTCGGTGGGTGACCAGGGCATCGCCATGACCTGACCTCCCAGGTGCGAGGTCGAGGCGATGCCCTGGTCGGGGTCGAGCCGGGGGCGTCCCTGGCGCACCGACTCGACGACTTGGCGGCGCGATGAGCCCGCGAGTGCGGCGCGTCATCGCATTCTCCGTCTTGCCGACGCCTTCGAGCGGGCGAGATCCCTGTCGCGGTCTGGCTCGAAGGCTGCGGCAAGACTCAATGTGGAATTGAGTTCGAGTTTAGTTCTAGGGCGGATTCCGTCAAGGTCCCGCCGGTCATGACTTCCACTGGACATGCTGCCCCTCCCCGCGAGCATCCCTGCCCCTCGCCCACCGTGCTCCAAGGCGCCCTCAAAGATCGTCCACGAGCAGGGCCTGCTCCGCCCAGATCACCTTCCCCTCGCGGCCGTGCCGTGTGCCCCAGCGCTTGGCGAACTGGGCGACGAGGAGCAGTCCGCGGCCGCCCTCGTCGTATGTACGGGCGCGTCGTAGGTGTGGGGCGGTGCTGTTGGCGTCGAAGACCTCGCAGGTCAGCGTGGACTGAAGGATCATCCGCAGTCGGATCGGGCTCTTGCCGTAGCGGATCGCGTTCGTCACGAGTTCACTGACGATGAGCTCGGTGGTGAAGGACAGCTCGTCGAGGCCCCAAGCGGTCAGCGTGTCGGAGGCGAAGCGGCGCGCCCCGGCCACGGCAGCCGGGTCCGAGGGGAGGTCGAGGGTTGCCACGTGGTCCGCGTCGAGCGACATGGTGCGGGCCACCAGGAGGGCGATGTCGTCGACGGGGCGCTGGGGCAACAGTGCGGCGATCAGTCGGTCGCAGACCTCGTCCGGTGACTCGGACTCCTGGGTGAGGACGTCGCGCAGCAGCTCGCGAGCGGTGTCGACGTCGCGTGTACGGCTCTGGATGAGGCCGTCGGTGAACAGGACCAGCAGGCTCCCTTCTGCCAGTTCGAACTGCACGGTCTCGAAGGGGAGTCCCCCCAGGCCCAGCGGCGGGCCGATCGGCATCTCCGGGAACTCGACGGACCGGGAGCCGGAGGTGTCGCCCTCGCGGTCCGGGGGAGCGGCCACGGCCGGCAGGACGTGTCCGGCGCTGGCCAGCGAACACACGCGGGAGACGGGGTCGTAGACCGCGTAAAGGCAGGTGGCGCTGGTCTCGCCCGCATCCTCCCCCTCCTCGTGCTGGAGGCGGATGACCACGTCGTCCAGGTGCGTGAGAAGTTCGTCGGGCATCAGGTCGATGTCGGCGAAGGCACGCACCGCCATGCGGAGGCGGCCCATCGTGGCGGCGGCGCGCAGTCCGCGTCCGACGACATCGCCCACGACGAGGGCCACTCGGGCTCCGGACAGAGGGATCACGTCGTACCAGTCGCCGCCCACGCCGGCGCGGGAGCCACTGGGCAGGTAGCGTGAGGCCGCGACGACGGCGGACTGCTCCACCGTGTGCCGCGGCAGCAGGCTCCGCTGGAGGGTGAGCGCGGTGGAACGTTCGTTGGTGTACCGGCGGGCGTTGTCGATGGACACCGCCGCTCTGGCTGCGATCTCCTGGGCGAGGAGGAGGTCGTCCTCGTCGAAGGGCGCGCTGCTTCCCGTACGGAAGAACTGGGCGAGGCCCAGTGTCTCCCCACGGGCCGCCAGGGGAAGCAGCATGGCCGAGTGGAACTCACCGCGCGGGTGGCCTCCGCTTGCGTCGTACGAGGCGTCGGATGCCCCGACGCGGCGTAGTACGGGCGTGCCGGTCGCCAGTGCACGGGCCGGCTCCGATTCCGCCGGGTAGCTGTGTGTCCGTCCGGTCGGTACGGGGAACTCCGTGGTGCCGTCGTCCGGTACGGACCGCTGGGCGACGCGGCGGAGCGGTGACGGCTCCGACGGTGGCGACGCGTCCTCGTCGTCGAGGACGGAGGCGAGGAGGTCTACGGTGGTGAAGTCGGCGAAGCCTTCGCCGCCGACGTCCACCAGTTCCTGGCAGGTGCGGCCGATGTCGAGCGTGGTTCCGATGCGCCGGCCTGCCTCGTTGGCCAGGAGAAGCCGCCGCTGCAGCCGGCGGTCGCGTTCCTCCTGGTAGGCCGCGACGACGCCTACGGAACTGCGGTCGACGTACTCGAAGCCCGTCTCGATGAGCCGGACCGCCACGGCGTTGATCAGCTCCGGGTCGTCGGTGAACCGCGGTACCTCCGCCTGGATCAGCCGCAGCAGGCCGACGTGACCGAGCCGGTAGGCGCGCAGGAGGGTGCTGATCGGCACCCCGTTGCGGGCGAACCTCCGAGCGAGCTCGACGGACTGGGGCGGGGGCGCGGCCTCTGCCGCTTCCGGGCCGTGTTCGAGCACTGCCAGGAGCGCGGTGACGTGCCCGGCCGTCTCCTCGGACGCGAAAGCGGCGATGTCCTCGTACTGCCACAGCTCGGGAAGCTCGCCGCGAGTGAACCGCAAGACGGCGTCGACCGCCTCGTCCGTCCGAGGCCTGAGCTCCTGAGCCAGACGCCGGAGGAGCGCGTCGACATCGGTCCTCATAGTGGCATTGTCCGGAAAGGTGCGGCCGCCTGCCACCGGGTGAGGTGGCGGTCAGGGGGCGGGGGCAATTGACGGACCGCGATCAACCATGCGTAAACTCGAAATCGATTCGGCATCGGTTTCGATTGTACGGTCAGCCGCGCCTGCCTCTCCAGCACCCCGGCCCAACAGGTCGGCTGCGGGGGCCACCCGGACCAGCAACGCCCGACGCGGGCCACGGTGGGACCCGGGCCGTCACCCCAACCCGCACCCTCGCTGCCCGGAGGCTTCCGTGCGCTTCCCTTTCGTTCAGGCTCCGCCCGGCGGTCCGCCCGCATCGACACGCGACGCCGACGGTGCCGCGCGGCGCGTCCGGCGAGCATTCCTGGTCGCCAACGCAGTGCCCCTCGCCACAGGTGTCGTCCTGTCCTGCTCCACAACCCTTTCCGGGACCCACGTGTACGGGCGGCTCACGCTCGGCCTCATGGGGGAATCCTGCAACTCGGTGTCTTCCTCGCTGCCGTGGGGTGGTACGAGGACCGGTCGACGCGGCTGTGCGATCCCGCCGAGCAGCCCCTGGCTTCCGGCCGGCCCCACGCCGGTCCTGTGAGTACGTCATCCACGCGAGAGTCCGGGCGGTGACCCGGTGACGACTCCGCTCCTCCTGAGTTCGGGCGTACTCGACCCCGTCGGCTCGGCCGCCCGGGCTTCCGTGATCAGTGCCTTCCTGGTCTTCATCGGCCTGTGCCTGCTGTGGGTCTTCACCCTCGCGAGCCAGGATGACCGTCCGGAGAACCTCTACGTTGCCGACGGTCCCTCTCGCCGGTCTTCAACGGCTTCGCCCTGGCAGGTGAGTTCATCACGGTCGTCGCCCTGTTCGCGATCTCGGGGGCGATCGCCCTCTTCGGTTACGACGGGTTCGCCTCTGCCGTCGACAGCGTCCTCGCGCTCGGTGCGCTGCTCCTCCTCGCGGGGAGGATCCGTGCCAGCGGGCACTACACGCTCGGCGGCCTGTTCTCCCTGCGCGCGTCGGGCCGGGGACCGCGCACGGCGGCAGCAGTGGTGACGCTCGTCATCACGATCCCCCTGCTCATCGTCCAGCTACGGGCCGCCGGCATCAGCGCGGCCCTCCTGCTCGGCATGTCGAGCAACGCGGCCCAGGTGCTCTGCACGGTGCTGATGGGTTGCCTCGTGGCCTGCTTCGCGGGGGTGGCGGACCTGAGGGGCACCAGCTTCGTGCAGGTCGTCAAGGTACCTGTCACGCTGGTGACGCTCGCGGTGGTCGCCCTGCTCGCCCTGCGAAAGTTCTCGTGGAGCCCGGGCGCCCTGCTCTCGGCCGCGGTGGAACAGAGCACGGATCCGGACGCGTATCTGAGCAGGGGGCTCTGGGCGCACACGGCGGGCCTCGGCCCTGTGAACACGATCAGTGACCACGTCGTCGTCGTCCTCGGCACGGCGATGATGCCCCACCTGATCCTCCGTGTCGCCGCCGCGCGGAACGGGTGGTGCGCACGCCGGTCCACGAGCATCGCGGTGGGTCTCACGAGTGCCTTCTACCTCCTCCTGATCACGGTGGGATTCGCGGCGGCGGCCGTGGTCGGCAGCGAGGTGATCGGTGGGGTCGACGCGAACGGTCAGGGGGCCCCGATCCTGCTCGCCTCCGGCGTCCTCGATCGGGCGTCGACGGCACGCGTGGTCCTCATCACCGTGATGGCGTGCCTCGCCTTCCTCGCCGTGCTGACAGCGGTGACCAGCGTGACCTTCGCCGCCGCCGTCTCCCTCACGCGTGACGTCATCGTCAGGAACGGCCGCCCCCTCACGGATCAGGGCGAGATCCGGGCTCTTCGCTCGGTCGTCGTCGCCCTTTGTGTGGGCGGGCTGGCGCTGTCCGTCGCCGTCAGCCAGTACCCCGTCGAGTTCCTGGTCACCTTCTCGCTGAGCGTCGCGGCGACGTGCGTCTTCCCCGCGCTCGTCTACTCCTTCTACTGGCCGGGGTTCAACCGCCGAGGGCTGTCGTGGTCGGTCTACGGCGGGCTGTTCCTCTGCACGGTCCTCACGTTCTGCTCACCCGTGGTCTCCGGCACCGACTACGCACTGTGGCCGGAAGCGGCGTTCGACTGGTACCCCTTCCACACTCCCGGTCTGTTCTCCGTCCCGGTGGCTTTCCTCCTCGGAAGGCTCGGCAGCAGGAGGCCGTCCCGGCGGGAGGAGGGGGATTCTCGAAATCCCGGTCACGACCGGGTGGAGGCAGAGAGAACCGGGTGGTGATCGGTTCGCCGGCCGTGCCCGTTCTCACGTAAGAGGCGGCGGACTGCCGGGCGCCGGGTCCGGTCACCTCGGACCGCACCGCTGCTCCGACGGCGAGTCGCCGACGCAGGCGGTCGCGGCGCCCCGGCCGACGCAGCAGGTCCTGACAGCGCCTTCCGCCGGTCCCGGCCGGCGACGAAGCCTGTCGACTCGTCATCGGCCCCAGCCCGTCGGTGACAGTCGTGCACACATGCGGAAGGGGCCCCGCGGACCTGCCGATAGGAACGGCAGTCCCGAGGCCCCCTCTGCCCCATGGCCCGGTCAGTTCACCGGAGCCGCGCCGCGTCGGGCGTTCCGCCGGCTTCCGTTGATCCGGTCGTTGATCCGGTCGACAGTCCAGATGGTCCGCAGTCCTGGAGCCCCCATCATCACGGGGCGTCCGAACTTGGGCTTCTTCACCCAGAGAGCCTTCAGGTCCTCGTGCTGTTCTCCGTCCACGATGTGGTCGGCGATGAGCGAGCCGAGGTACGGCGCCTGGGCCAGGCCGTGGCCGTTGCAGGCGACCGAGTAGAAGACGTTGTCGTCGATGTTGCCGGCGAGCGGAAGCCACGACGTCGTGATCCCGATCCATCCGCCCCAGGCGCGCGCTGCCGCGACGTCGGCCAGCGCGGGGAAGCGGGTCTCGAAGCCGCGTGCGAGGTCGGCGACGACTGCCTCGTCCGGCTTCCTCAGGGGAAGCGGGTAGCTCTTCCCCCGCTGGATCCGACGCACGCCGAACACGATGGTGTTGCGCGAGGTGAGCCGGTAGTTCTCCATGAAGTTGTGCTGGGTGACCACTCCCGAACGGCTGGTCCAGCCGAGTGCTGCCAGCCGCGCGGGATCGATGGGCTCGGTCTCCACCTCGGTGACCCAGATCGGCACGGACAGTCGCTTCGGAGCGATCGCCAGCTCGCCGCCGAAGGCGTTCGTCGCGAGCACGAGCTTCCTCGCGCGCACCTCACCACCGGGTGTCATGACGGTGATGTGATGGCCGTCCCGCGTGATGTCGGTGACCCTCGTGCGCTCGAAGACCCGGGCACGCGACGAGAGGACGGCGCGGCGGATGCCCAGGCTGAACTTGCCGGGGTTCATCATCCCGCCGACGGACTCGCGAAAACCGCCGAGGAATCCGCGGGGGATGCCCAGCTCCGCACTCGTGCCGAGCTCGACCTTCCCGCCGGCCTTCCGCAGGATCTTGGTCACGCGACGCACGCGGCCCATTTGCCCACGGGACACGGCGGCGCAGACGTTGCCGGTGGCCTCGTAGTCGCAATCGATGTCCAGCCGTTCGATCAGGTGCTCCACGAAGTGCGCGGAGTTCTCGGCGAACCGGACGATGCCGGGGAACTTCCTGGGGTAGAGGATGTTCAGGAACTGGATGTCGCCGCCCGGGGCACCTGCCAGCTGCCCGGCATTGCGCGAAGCGGAGCCGTGACCGCAGAACTCGGCTTCCAACAGCACCACGTCCTGGCCGCGCTCGGCCAGGCGCAGCGCCGTCGACATCCCGGCCAGTCCGCCGCCCACGACCGCCACCTCACAGGTGATGTCCTCTTGCAGGGCGGGCTGGACGTTGCTGGGAGGGTCGACCCATCCACTGAAGTTGGTGTACTCGACGTTGTCCGTCTTCATCACACGTTCCTTGCTTCGTGTTGTCAGTGGCAGAGGTTCGACTTCAGGCCAGCCGGCGCTTGAGGATCTTTCCGCTGCCGGTCATCGGCAGGCTCGACACGATCTCGACGATGCGGGGGTACTTGTAGGAGGCCATCTGTTCCCTGCCCCAGGCGATGAGCTCGTCGGCGGTGAGGGAGGCGTCCTGCTCGAGGATCACGAACGCCTTGACCTCCTCACCATGGCTGTCGTGCGGGACGCCGATGACCGCCGCGAGGCTCACCGCGGGATGGGTGTGAAGCACCTCCTCGATCTCGCGGGGGTAGACGTTGAAACCGCCGCGGATGATGAGGTCCTTCGCCCGGTCGACGATGTAGTAGAAGCCGTCCTCGTCGCGTCGCGCGAGGTCCCCGGTGCGGAACCATCCGTCGCGGATCGCCTCGGCCGTCGCCTCCGGGCGGTTGTAGTAGCCCTTCATGACGTTGTGGCCCCTGATCGCGATCTCGCCGACTTCTCCGGCCTCGGTGACCTCCGTCCAGTCCGGTCGGATCAGCTTCAGCTGCACACCCCAGATCGGGACGCCGATCGAGCCCGGTCGGGACTCGAACCGGGGGTCGCTGAACGTGGCGACGGGCGACGTCTCGGACAGCCCGTACCCTTCGAGCACGGTGACACCGAGGCGCTGCTCGACCCGGTTGATGATCTCGACCGGCAGGGCCGCCCCACCGGAGATGCCGATCCGCAGGTTGTCGGCGATCCGGCGGACGTCGACGTCGTCGGTGAGGGCGTTGAGCAGCCCCCACCACATGGTCGGAACACCCGCGAAGAACGTGATGACCTCGCGGCTCATGAGCTCGACCACCTCACGGGCGGCGAAGCGCGGCACGAGGTGCAAGGTCGCCGCGACCGAGAACCCCGCGTGCATCTGCACCGTCGCGCCGAAGGTGTGGAACAGGGGAAGGCACACCACGTGGCTGTCGGCGGCCGGTTCGTTGCGGAACAACCGGTTGCTGGCCAGCACGTTCATCATCGTGTTCGCGTGGGAGAGTTCCGCTCCCTTGGCCTGTCCCGTCGTTCCCGACGTGTAGAGGATGACCGCGGTGTCGGTCGGCTCCCTGACCACCGACTCGAACACGGTGCTCATACCGGCGAGTGCCTGACCGAGCGTCTCCGTACCGGCGATCGGGCTGGGAGATTCCTGGTCGGCGGTGATGACGAAGAAGTGCTCGACCGTCTTCGCCTCGAGGTAGCCGGCATGACCCTCTGCGGCCATGGCGAGCTCCGGGGTTCCTTCGAAGCAGAAGTACGCCGAGACGTCCGCGTCGCCCAGGTGGTAGGCGATCTCGCGGCCCTTGAGCAGCACGTTGAGCGGGACCACGACGGCACCCGCCTTGAGCACGCCGTAGTAGACGACGGGGAAGGAGGGCAGATTGGGGCAGCTGAGGGCGACCTTGTCACCGGGGCGGATGCCCCGGGACACCAGCAGGTTGGCGACCTGGTTCGCCGCCGCGTCGACCTGGCGGTAGGTCAGCCGGGTCGGGCCGAGCACGAGCGCGTCCCGGTCCGGGAACGTGCGGGCGGAGTCTTCGAGGAGGATCGAGAGGTTCAGCAAGGTGGTTCTCCAGCGGCTCTGGGTTGGTCATCGGGTGATCTCGACGGCTGAGTCGAAGGCGTCAGCCCTCAGCCGCTGCGTCGTTCACCCGTGTCCCGAACACGACAGCGGCGCGATTCACAGCGGAAGGTCCGGCGAGTCGACTCCGACCACCCGGTCACCGCAGAACACGCGCACCGACTCGGCGGGGCCGTGACCGCCGAGGCCGGACGGTCCCCAGAAGCTCTGCGCGGAATCGTCGCCGAGGTCGGCGAGCTTGGCGCCGTTGACCCGCACCTCGCCGGACAGCACGCGCGAGCCGACCTCGATCGCGCGTTCCGTGTCGCCGCCGAACACATAGGCATCGAGTCCCGACGGGTGGGCGTTCGCGATGCGCAGCGCCTCCTCGTCGGAATCGACGGCGTGCAGGGACACCACGGGACCGAACAGCTCCGCAGTGGCCTTCGCCGGGTCGGCCCCGGCGGCGACGGTCGGCGAGAGGAAGAACCCGTCGAGCTCGGGCAGCCGGGCCGGCTGGTGGACGCTCGCCCCCAGGGCGCGCAGTCCTTCGATCCGGCTCTCCAGCGTCGCGAAGTGCGGTGCGTTCGAGATCGGACCGAGCTCGGCGCTCTCGTCGAGCGAATGACCGATCACGATCTTGGAGATGCGCTCGGTCAGCGCTTCGAGCAGCGGCCCCACCAGGCTGCTGTGGGCGAGCACCTTGCCCGGCCCCTCACACCACTGGCCGTTCAGCTTGGTCATGCCCTCGAAGATTCCGTCGGCGGCGACCTCGACGTCGGCGTCGTCCAGGACGAGCGCGGGGTTGTTGCCGCCGAGCTCCAATTGCAGGACCTTGAAGTCCTCCGCGGCGGCCCGGGCGATCGCCCGGCCGGCGGCCGGACCACCGGTGAACGACAGGACCTTGATGCGCGGGTCACCGGTCAGTGCGGCACCCACGTCGCCCCGGCCGTGTACGAGCTGCAGCGCGCCGCTGGGCAGCCCGGCTTCGACGAAGCACTCGACGACGATCTGCGCGCTGCCCGGGGCGTGCTCCGACGGCTTCAGGATCACCGGGCAGCCCGCCGCGACCGCGCTCACGACCTTCGCCGCGGGAATGAAGCTCGGGCCGTTCCACGGCGTGAGGATCGCGGCCGGCCCCCACGGGACCTTGTACAGGCGGACATCGCGACCGTCCGCCGCCAGAGCGCGTACCCGCGGGATGTTCAGCAGGTCCGCCGCCGTCGCCCGTATCCTGGCGGGCAGAAACGCCGCCACCTTCCGGGTGACGCCGATCGGCACACCGCTGGTCAGGGCATCCGCACGGGCGATGTCCTCGACTCGGGTCTCGATGAGCGCGGCGACGCGTTCGAGCACGTCGGCGCGCTCCTGGCGGGCCTCGTCGTCCCACCGGCCGACGCTGTACACGCGTTCGGCGTGCTGCAGCGCCCGCTCGACGTCCTCGGATCCGGTCGTGACCGTGCGGTGCACCGGTTCCCGGGTGTTGGGGTCGACGTTCCATTCGCCCTGGATCGTCTCGCAGTCGCTCCAGGCGTCCGCGATGTAGTTCACCGGCTGGGGAATCGTCGTCTCGCCGCTCGACATGTGAGTCACCTCTGCATCCGTTGTTGGTCAGGCCTTGAGGTCGACGACGACGCGCGTCACGTCACCGCTGCGCATCGCCTTGAAGCCCTCGTTGATCTCGCCGAACGGGATGACCTGCGTGACCATCTCGTCGAGCAACAGCCGCCCCTGCTGGTAGAGGCGCGCGAGCTGGACGATGTCCTGACGCACCTGCCCCGATCCCATGTACGAGCCGATGAGGCGCTTCTCGCCGAAGAAGAAGTCCGACGCGGGCACCTTGAGTTCGGTGCCCTCCGGGGCGATGCCCACCAGGCACGCGGTGCCGGTCGCCCGCACCACCGAGAGTGCCGTGGCCGCGGTGCGCGCCGAGCCGACGGCCTCGAACGAATAGTCGACGCCGTCGCCCAGCAGCTTCCGAACCTCCGCGGCGACGTCCTCGGCACCCCCGTTCACGACATGCGTCGCGCCGTAGCCGCGCGCGGCCTCAAGTCGCGCCTCGTCCAGGTCGATCGCGACGACGGCCGAGGCCCCCGCCAGTCTGGCCCCCTGGATGATGGCCGACCCGACGCCACCGCAGCCGATCACGGCGACCGTGCTTCCCGGACGCACCTGGGCGCCGCGGAAGACGGCGCCGACGCCGGTGATGACACAGCACGCCAGGAGACACCCCACGTGCAGCGGCACCGCGTCGTCCAGCTTCACCAGCGCGTTCTCCCGCATGAGGGTGTGCCGCGAGAACGCGCCGACGTCGCCGAGCCGCTCGACCGGCTCGCCGTTCGTCAGCTGGAACGCGGGACGCGGGCGACGACGGACCTCCGCCACGCGCTGACACTGCGTCGAACGGCCGGCCTCGCAGTTGACGCAGCGGCCGCACGACGGCGTCAGCGCCCCGACCACGCGGTCGCCGACCCGCAGTCCGGTCACCGCGGAGCCGGTCGCCTCGACGACTCCGGCCACCTCGTGACCCACCACCACCGGCAGGTCGGTCGGCACCGTGCCGGTCATGTAGTGCAGGTCGCTGTGGCACAGGCCCACGTGCGAGACCGCGACGCGCACCTCGTCGGGCTCGGGATCGTCGACCTGGATCGCGGTCATTTCGAGCGGTTCGTTCACCGCGGTGAGCACCGCGGCCTCTGTGTCGATCACGTCTTCTCCTCAGTCGTTCCTTGCAGAAGGGGCCGTACCGACCCCTGTCCCGAGCTACTTGCCAGTGCCCTTCGCGGTCCAGAAGCCTTCGATGCCGGCCCTGAACACGCCGCTCTCCCAGGTCTCGCGCGCGGCGGCGTCCTCTCGGGCGAAGGCCTGCTCGATCTCGTCGAGCCGCGGCCGTAGCAGCGCGAGATGAAGCGCCGTCGTGTTGTTCTCCGGCGTCCACTCGACGACCAGGTCGACCGCGCGGTCGACCAGCTCGTCGGGCGCGACGATCTCGTCCAGGAGGCCGATCCGCAGGGCATCCTCGGCGCCGATCCGCGGCGAGCCGAGGACCATGCGCATCGCGTGGTTCCGGACAAGCCTGGTCAGCAGCATGCTGGACGCGTTCGAGATCGTGATGCCCCGGCCGTTCTCCGGCTGGTAGTACTCCGCCTTCGGACTTCCGATCCGTGCGTCGCAGCAGAGGGTGATCTCCGAGGCACCGCCCACCGCGAGACCGTTCACGGCCGCGATGACGGGGACCCGTGTCTCCACGATGGCGCGGGTGATGTCGTGAAAGGTCTCGAACGCCTCCCGCATCTCCTCGTACGAGGTGGGCGGCGCCTGGAGGTCCTCGCCGGCGGAGAACGCCCGGCCCTCACCCGTGAGCACGATTCCGCGCACGTTGTCGCCGGCCCCGAACTTCCTTATGACATAGGCGAGTCGCCTTCGCGTGACGACGTCCATGGCGTTCAGCTTCTCCGGACGGCGCAGGGTCAGTACCGCCACGCCCCGTACGACGTCGACGTCGAGGACGTCCGTGGACGGGGGAGAGGACGGGACGGTGGGTGCGCCCGCAGAGCCGCGCCGGGCGCCCAGGTCGAAGGTGACACCGGGCTCGGCCGCGGCGCGGGCCTTGAGGGCTGGCTTGGACACGCGCTCGGACGGTGTCCGCGGGAAGTCGACGACGAACTCGACGTAGCGCGGCACTTTGAAACGGGCGAGCTGGCGGCCGGCCCGGTCGACGATCCGTGCGGCGGTCGTACGGTCGGCCGGCACCCCGGCGGCGAGCTGGACGAAGGCCTTGACCTCTTCACCGAAGGTCTCGTCGGGTTCGGCGACGACGGCGGCGGCGATGACCTCCTCGTCACGTTCGATGGCGGCCTCGACCTCGGCGCTCGCGATGTTCTCGCCGCCCCGGCGCACCATGTCCTTGATCCGACCGACGAGCTGGACGCCGCCGTCCGGCCGGCGGACGACGACATCGCCGGTGTGCAGCCAGCCGTCCCGCAGCACCTTGGCGGTGTCCTCCGGACGGTTCCAGTAGCCGCGCATCAGCGGCCTGCCCGAGACGATCAGCTCACCGGGCTCGCCGTCGGGCAGGTCGTCGCCCTGCGGATCGACCACCCGGACCTGCTTCGTCGGCACCGGAAGCCCCAGGCTCCCGCTCCCCACGGCATTCTCGTCAGAGACGGAACTGAACAGGTCGACGCCGGACTCGGTCATGCCGTAGATCTCCCGCCACGGCGCTCCCCAGCGTTCCTCCAGCTGCGCGTGGATCCCTACCGGAATGCCCGAACAGAGCACCAGACGCAGGTGGTTGTCCAGGTCGTCGGGGCTCGCCGGCTGCTTGAACAGCAGCGTCGGCATGGACCCGAGCACGTAGAAGAAAGTGGCACGGTGGCGGCGGACATCGGGGAAGAAGCCCGACGCGGAGAACCGGGGCAACACGACCAGCGGGGCCCCGATCGTCAGGGCGAGCGCGGTGTTCCACTGCGGATCCATGTAGGAGAACGGCTGCGCGGTGAGCAGGACGTCGTCGGACCCGAGGCCGGTCAGCGCGGCGCAGGTCCAGCCCAGCCGCACCCAGTAGTCGTGGGTGAGCATGCATGCCTTGGGGAAGCCGGTGGTGCCCGACGTGTACTGCAGGTTCGCCAAGGTCTCGGCGGCGGCGCTCACCGCCGGAGCGGTCGCCGGGAACGGCGCGGACCCGTCCGCTGCGACGTCGACGATGCGCAGGTCAGCCAACTCGGCTTCGGCGTCGATGACTTCCTTCAGGAGACCTGCCCGCTCGTGGTCGGTGAACACGACCCGGGCTCCCGAATCCCGCAGGAGGAAGGTGAGATCAGCCCGCTTGTACGAGGAGTTGACCGGCACTGCCACCGCCCCGGCCTTCAGCGCGGACAGCCACACGACCGGCCAGTGCACGATGTTCGGGAGCATGATCGCGACACGGTCGCCGGGCTGGATGCCGTCCACCTCGATCAGCCGATGTGCCAGCCTGGAGGTCCAGTCGTCGATCTCGGCAAACGTCCAGGATCCGTCGCCGAAGCGCAGGAACTCCCGATCGGGTGATCGCTGCGCACGCTCGGCCAGCAACCCGGTCAGCGTCGCGATGGACGGGTCCTCTCCCATCTGCTGGGGCCCTACGGCCGGCTGCGGACGGCGAGAGGCCGCATCTGCCTCTCGCTGAGGCGTTTCCTTCACGACCACGACTGCTCCCCGGCCACGGCACGGCTCTGCTCGTGTCGGTTCGGCTCCGCATCGACCGACTCGTTGTGCCTGTGCAGGACGCGGTAGGCGAAGTAGTAGGTGAACATCTGGAGACCCCAGGTGCTCAGCGCGCCGATGTAGAAGAGGGTGTGCGCCGCGTCGTCACCTGGAATGTGGACGAAGTCGTATGTCCAGGCGATCGCGCATCCGGCGGCGGTCGCCAGAATCACGCCGGCGGCCATTCCCTTCGCGTCGATCGACCAGAGCCGCCTCGCGAAGTAGATCAGGAACAACGTGGTCAGAACATTGACCACGATGAGGAAGATGGCGACCCCCACGCCGAGCCGCCCGCTGAAGAACAGCAGGAAGAGTCCGACCGCGGCGGCGAACACGAACGCCCCGACATCCGTCCGCACGGACGGCTTGTACCGGTGTGTCACCTGCATCAGGCCCATGACGAGGATCAGCGTGATGCCGACCGACCGGGAGAACTGGTCGAAGAAGAACGCGACGGTGTACATGGGACTCTTCTCGTCGGCGCCCACGAGCGCATAGACGAGGAAGTTCGACCCGGAGGTGGCGACGATGATCCATTCGAGGCCGAGAAGATAGTTCTTGAAATTCCGAATGAATTTCCATCCGAAGGTGAATCCGACGACGATCATCCAGACGTCGGCGAGCAGAAAAAGCAGGTCTCTGAATGCCATTTTTTCCTCGGTTCCTTGATCCTCGTCAGAGCGTGGTGGGCAGGCCGGCGTCGATCGAGGTGTAGTCGTCCCGCTTGAGCAGGTCCGAGGGGTCGGACATCTGGCCGGCGACTTCGGCCCAGCCGAGGTAGTGCTCCGACGACCAGTCGAGGGCTCGCTGGATCTCTTCCGGGAGCTTTCGGATCTGTTCCAGGCTGTACGTGAGGAAGTGGTTCTCCTCGGTGCGCAGGAAGGCGAGGTCCCAGCCCATCGAAAGACCGAATCGGTGACCGTCCGTGGTGGTGTTCTCGCCGCCGCCGTGATAGGTCGATCCGATCCAGATGAGCGCGGAGCCCGCCTTCATCTCGGTGGGGATCGTCTCCTCGTACCGAGGCGCCCGGTGGTCGTCCCAGAGGTGGGAACCGGGAATCACCAGCGTCCCGCCGTTCTCCGCGGTGAAGTCGCTGACCGCGACCATGATCTGGACCCGAGCTTCGCGCTGGTAGTCCGGATGCCGCCACAGCCAGACGGAATCGTCGCGGTGGAGCGGCTGCGCGCCCTGGCCGGGGCCGATCTTGATGGCCATGGTGGCACCGATGTGCATACCCGCCGGGGCCGGCACCGCCTCCTCTCCGAAGAAGACGTTCAGCGGCTTGTTGAGGATGAGCTCGGCGACCCGGTGGTACAGCGGGTTCAGCGCCACGGTGACCATGTGCTCGGTCTTCGCGAACAGGCCGCCCGCCCGGCGGGTGCGGTTGCCGGCGAACACCTCGTCGTGCCCCGTGTCCACCGCGTCGAGCACGGGATCCAGGTCGTTCTTGAGACCCGTGATCGTCGCGTCGTCGAAGAGCCCTTCGACGATCACCCCGCCGTCTCGCAGGATGATCTCGACCGCCTCTTCGGGGGTCGTGTCGGCAGTGATCCGACAGAGTCCTGAGGTCGACATGGCAATTCCTTCCAGTCAGGACCGGCGACCACATCACGCCTCCGCAATGCGGTGAGGTCATGCTGCTGCATCATGGTCGCTCGATCAAGTCAAATGACTAAGTTCTTGTGTGGGGGAGTCGCTGCGTGCGCCGATCGGGGCAGAGTCGCCTGTTAGCCTGGTTGTCGACTTGATCAAACGTCCAACTTCGACAGGGGGCATCAGGTGGCACGGGTACCGACGGCCGAGCGACGCAACGATCTGGTGAACGCCGCCATCCACGTGATCGCGACCCACGGCGTCGACGGTGCGACGACTCGCCGGATCGCCGAGCAGGCGAAGGCCCCGCTGGCGACGCTGCACTACTGCTTCCAGACGAAGGAGCTGCTGTTCGCAGCCGTCTTCGAGAGGTTGGCGGAGCGGTACCGTGAGGTTCTGATCGAGAGCGATGTGCACGGCGACGTCGCCGCGACTGCGCGTGCGATCCTCCGCGGCCTGACGAACTGGTATCTCGAGTCCTCTTCGGAATTCGCGTCCGCGACCGTGGAGCTGATCAGCTGGGCGCAACGCCAGGAGTCGCACCCGGCCGTGACCGTGTACAACGAGGCGTTCAACGTCGTGCGGTCGATCCTCGCGAGAGCGGCCTCCGGCCAGGACATCACGCCCGAGACGATCGATCAGATCGGTTATGTCATCGGTGCGCTTTCCGACGGCTTCGTCGTGAACTGGCTGACGTATGCCGATCGTTCCCGGGCCGCCGAGCAGGCAGAGATCATCGTCGACGTGCTCGATGCGTGGCTGACTGCGAAGCTCGCCTGATCGCAAGAAGCCCTGTGCACGCCTCGCCGCCGAGTTCGCCCGGACCGGCCGGTGGACGGCGACCGGCGAACCCGGGTGTGTGTCCGCCTGCCGGCGAGCCCGCAGGCGGACACCCGGGTCGCCTCGTCACAGGCGCTTGACGGCCTCCTCGACGATCCACGTCATCGTCGGATCGTCGCTCTCCATCCACTCCGGATGCCACTGGACTCCCAGAACGGGTGCGCCCGGGAACTCCACCGCCTCGACCACACCGTCGGCCGTCCGTCCCGTCACGACGAGCCCCGTGCCGCAGTGGTCGACAGCCTGGTGGTGCCAGGAGTTGGTGACCGCCCGAGCCCCGAACAGTCCCGCCACGATCGAGCCGGGCTCGAACGTCACGACGTGATCGTCCGTGCCGTCGGTGGGTGCGGCCTCCGGGGACAGATGCCGCACCGCACCGGGCGGAAGGTCGGCGATGAGCGTGCCACCGAGCGCGGCGTTGAGGACCTGCATGCCCCGGCACACGGCGAGCACCGGTATCCCCCGGTCGAGCGCGGCACGTACGAGCGCGAGCTCGTACCTGTCCCGCTCGACGTCGTGGACCATCGGATTCGACCGCGGGTCGACGTCGCGGACCACCGACGTGTCCCCTCCCCAGCACGCCGGGTGCAGGTCCTGCCCACCGGTGATGACCACGCCGGCCAGCCAGTGGCAGACCGCCTCCGCATCCGTCTCGTACGAGAGGTTCACGGGGAGACCGCCGGCCTGTGCGATCCGGATCGCGTAGTCGGACATGTAGCTGTCGGTGCAGCGATCGCCGTACCGGCGGTCCCCACCCCTGATCAGTTCCAGCCGGATCCGTCGGCCGGTGATGCCGATCAGCGGCCGCATCGCCGTCGGCGTGTCGCCCGTCGCGCTCACGGCAGCTCGAAGTATCGGGCGGACTCCCACTCGGAGAGTTCGGCGAACGGATCCCCGCCCGCGGTGTGGAACTGCATCCACTCCCACCGGCGCGACCCGACCCAGTAGTCGACGAACTCGGCACCGAGGAGATCACGAAGGATCGGGTCCGCCTCGAGCGCGGCGGCGGCCTTGGTGATGGTGTCCGGCAGCCGGGTGATCTCGCCGGGCGGCATGCACCACGCCATCTCGGCGACCGGCTCCGGCGGTTCGATCTTGCGTTCCACGCCCGCGATCACACCGGCCAGCACGCCGGCCAGCGCGAGGTACAGGTTCGCGTCGGCGCCGGGAACCCGGTACTCCAGGCGGGAGTACGACGGGTGCCCGCACACTGCCCGGACCGCGGTGGTCTTGTTGCTGATGCCCCAGGTGGCGGTGACCGGCGGGCCGCTGAGGTCCACCAGGCGCCGGTACGAGGTGATCTGCGGGAGCACGATCGAGGTGTTGCCCTCGATCGTCGCGAGCAGACCGCCGACGGCATGGCGCATCACCTCCGACGGCCCCTCCTCCGCGTAGAACGCGTTGACGCCGTCGCGCTGGAGGGACAGATTGATGTGCGAGGCCTGCCCGTAGCCCGCGGTGGGCTTGGCCATGAAGGTGACCGTGTGGCCGAGGTCGAACGCGACCTCGCGCATGATCTGGCGGGTTCGCGCCCAGGCGTCACAGACCGCGATCGGATCACCGGGCGCCAGGTTGATCTCGATCTGGCCGGCGGCGTCCTCGTCGTTCCAGGCCTCCCACTCGATGCCGACCGCGTCGAGCCGGTCGGCGACGGCGTTCATGTAACCGGTCCAGTCCTTGGACTTCGCCAGGTGATAGGCCGTACCCGCGCTCCCGCCGAGCGGAGTCAGGTCGCGGTATCCGCGTGCGCGCGCCTCGTGGATGGACTCCTCGAAGACGGTTGCCTCGATCTCGACGGCAACGGTCGCGGCGAAGCCGAGCGAGGCGAGCCGGTCGACCATCCTGCGCGTGAGGTTGCGCGGACAGAGGGGGACCGGCGTGCCGTCCTTCAGCCAGTAGTCGCCGATCACGGCGTCGAGACCCGGCTCCCACTCGACCCGGGTCGAGAGGTCGGGGCGGAAGTAGACGTCGTCCAGATGCCCGCGCCAAGCGGGATACGCGAAGCCGAAGGCCGGGGCGTTGCCGAGGTCGAGCCCGAACAGGAGGTCGGCGAAGGCGAACCCCGAGTCCACGCCGGAGGCGAACTTCTTCGGTGCCAGCGTCTTGCCGAGGAACGAGCCCTCGTGGTTCGTCGCTTCGATCCGGACAGCCCGAACGCTGGTGTCCCGGACGTCAACTCCGGTGACGGGCTTGATGAGTTCAGACATCGTAACGGACCTTCCAGGATGCGCCGATCATGACCGACAGCTGAGAGAGAGTGCCCTGAATCCCGAGCACACCCGAGGACAGGACGGCGAGCAGGTCGTCGGATCCGGAGAACACGCCGGCCAGCGTCTCCGGTGCGCCGGCGATCAGGTAGTGCGTCTCGCCGTCGCCCAGGACGACCTGCTCAAGACCCTCCGGGCCTTCGGTCACCGCGATGAGCACGTCCGGAAACCCCGGTACGGAGCGCCCGGCATTCCAGAAGTGCTCGGCGGCCGTCCGCCAGTCCGGCACCGGCGGCGACAGAGCGAGCAGCGCGCCCGCGGCCAGGTCCGCGTCGCCCGAGGGATCGGAGGTGGGTGCGAACCGGGCGTTCAGGTCGACGGTGAGGGTGGCATCGGGTTCGACGAGGACTCCGCTCGACACGTCGACGGTGCCGCTGCCGAAGGTGATCGTCGCCGCCTGCGGGGTGTCGTGGGACCGGATCGCCACCGTGGCGGCCGACTCCTGCGGGGCCGGAAGCACATGGCCCGCGCGGGCGGCATCCCGCAGCGTGCGGCCGATCAACCGGACGAGCGGAGTCGCATCGTCCTCGATCCTGATGTCGACCTCTGTGGCCGTCGCTGCGCGGGACACCGCAGGGGCCGTCGTGGTTTCGGTCATCCTCCAGTCCTTTCGACTTCGGGAGATCACACGCGCCGCGAATCGGTCGCCGCGGATCTCGGATGGACCGTGATCATCTTGGCCAAATGACTCGATCAAATGACTAGATCAGGTGACTAGGATGGTGGGGTACGGCTCGCGACCTGTCAATGACTTCGGAGAGGCCCGACAGTGAATGAAGTGAAGCCCGCGTACTGGGACCAGCTGGATGCCGATGCGCAGCATGCGGCGCGGTTCATCGCCGAAACCCTCACCAGACCGGTACGGGAACTGGGTGTGAAGGCCGCACGGAAGATCCTGGCGACCTCGCCGCCGGAGCGGCCCCTCACCCCTCTTGACCTGGTCGAACAGCTGACCCTGCCTGCCCGCTCCGGTGAGCTCCGCGCGCGCCTCTATCACCCGGACGGCACGCCGCTGTCCGCCGGTCCGCGCCCGGTGCTGCTCTATCTGCACGGTGGCGGCTTCGTCCTCGGCACCCTCGACGGAGTCGACGAGGTCTGCCGCGCGATCGCCGCCCGATCCGGGTGGGCGGTGCTCTCCCTGGAGTACCGACTCGCACCGGAGAATCCCTATCCGGCAGCCCTGGACGACTGTCTCGACATCTTTGCCTGGTTGCGCCGATCGGCTTCCGCGTACGGCCTCGATCCGCAGGTGATCGCCGTCGCAGGCGACTCCGCAGGCGGAAGTCTCGCCGCCGCGCTGTGCCTCAAGCTCCGGGACGCCGGGCTGCCCGGGCCTGTGTCCCAGGTGCTCGTCTACCCCGCTGTCGACGACGCGTTCGCCACCCCGTCCTGGACGGAGTTCGCCGACGCACCCCTCTTGACCAGCGCGGATGCCCGCTGGTTCTGGGAGCAGTACCTCGGACCCGACCACGAGGGAACGGTCGATCACTACGCGGCCCCCATGCACGCCGCATCGCTGCGGGATCTCCCGCCGGCACTGGTTCTCACCGCCGAGGTCGACCCGCTTCGCGACGACGCCGAGGCGTACGCCGAGAGGCTGCGGCGTGACGGTGTGGAGGTCACCGCGACCCGCTGTGCCGGCGTGTTCCACGGCTTCTTCACCGAAGTGGGCGTGTTCGCCAGGACGGACGAAGCGATCTCGCAGGTGGCGCGGCACCTCCGAGACGTTGCCGGCAGCTGAGCGCGCACACGTAAGCCGACTCGACGTGCGTTCGGCTATTGACGGCACTCGGGCCCGTGGCTAGATTCCGTTGGTCATACGACTAAGTCGGATGACTAAGACGTGCGCGCCGATGGGCGGAGGGGCGAACGGCCCCCGCCGAGGCGAAGCCCTGACGGCCAGATGTCACCCACCTTTCGACTACCCGAAGGCACACGCATGACTGAGACCGCTCCACCCACCGCCCCCGTCGTCGACCTCCTCTGTGTCGGCGCGGGATTCTCAGGCCTTTACGCGGCGTACAAGGCCGCCGAGAAGGGCTGGACCTTCGCAGGGTTCGAAGTCGCGCCCGGCGTCGGCGGCACCTGGTTCTGGAACACGTACCCCGGCGCCCGGTGCGACGTCGAGAGCATCTACTACTCCTACTCGTTCAGCCAGGAGCTCCTGCAGGAGTGGACGTGGAGCGAGCGCTTCGCTCCGCAGGCCGAGATCCTCAAGTACATCAACCACGTCGCGGACCGCTTCGACCTGCGCCGGCACTTCAGCTTCAACACCCGGGTGACTTCCGCGACCTGGCTCCCGGACGAGCGGCTCTGGGAAGTGACGCTCGACTCCGGCGAGACCCGGCGGGGTCGCCATCTGCTCGCCGGCTCGGGCGGTCTTTCGGCGCCCAAGGACTTCGACGTGCCGGGCCTGGAGAACTTCACCGGGATCACGGTCTCGACGAGCCGGTGGAACATTCCGCTGAGCGATCTGGCGGGCAAGCGCGTCGCCGTGATCGGTACCGGGTCGTCCGCGGTGCAGTGCATTCCGCTCATCGCCGAGGTCGCCGAGCACCTCACCGTGTTCCAGCGCACGCCCAACTACGTGTTTCCCGCACGGAACGCCCCGCTGTCGGCGGACTACGTCGACGAGATCAAGGGCAGCTACGCGGCGATCCGCGAGGAGTGCCGCCACTCGCTCGGTGGCATCCCGGACCGCATCCCGGACGCCGCCGCTTTCGACGTCTCCGATGAGGAGCGGCGTGAGCGCTATGAGCGGGCCTACGTACGGAGCGGATTCAACGGTGTCGGCGGCGAGTTCTCCGACCTGCTGACCGATGCGAGGGCCAACGAGACCGCGGCGGAGTTCGTGCGGGGGAAGATCCGCCAGATCGTCCATGACTCCAAGACCGCCGCGGTCCTCGAGCCCCGCTTCCACGCGCTCGGCGCGAAGCGCAGCTGCTTCGGCACCGACTACTACGAGACCTTCAACCGTCCGAACGTCTCGGTGGTCTCCCTGCGCGACGAGCCGATCGACACCATGACGAGCGACAGCATCGTCACCAGGGGCGGCTCCTACGAGGTCGACGCCATCGTGCTGGCGATCGGATTCGACGCCTTCACCGGGCCGCTGTTCGCGCTCAACGTCTCCACCCCGGAGTCCGGCAGGCTGCAGGACGCGTGGAGCGACGGCGTCCGGACGTACTTGGGCATCATGACCGCCGGCTTTCCTAACTTCTTCATGATCGCCGGACCGCAGAGTCCGGCGCTCGCGAGCAATGTCGTGGTCACGATCGAGCAGGCCGTCGACTGGATCACCGATCTCATCGGGCACGCGAAGGCCGGCGGCGCCGAGGTCGTCGAGCCGACGCTAGAGGCTCAGGACGACTGGGTGAAGATCACCGAGGACACGGTCAACCAGACCCTCTACGCGACCACCGACTCCTGGTACCGCGGTTCGAACGTGTCCGGCAAGCCGACGACCTTCCTCGGCTACGTGGGTGGTGTCGGCAAGTACCGCCGGATGTGTACCGAACTCGCCAAGCGGGGCTACCCGGGCATCGAGTTCGACGGCGAGACCGTCGCTCGCCGCCTCGGCCGCATCCACAAGGAGATCGCATGAAGGTGGTGCACCAGCGCTACGTCGCCCACTCCGACGCGCACTACGCGGGGAACCTGGTCGACGGGGCCTTCGGGCTGAAGCTCTTCGGGGACGCCGGAACGCACCTGGCGATCACCATCGACGGCCACGAGAGCCTGTTCGCCGGGTATGCGTCGGTCGAGTTCCTCGCCCCGGTCCGCGGCGGCGATGTGGTCGAGGTCGAGGCGCGCTTGGCGTCGAAGGGAAGGCGCAGCCGGACCGTCGACTTCGAGCTGCGCATCATCTGCAGGTCCGTCGACGACAGTGGCCGGGCCGAGGTGCTCGCCGAACCCATCGTGGCCACTCGGGCGCGAGGGACGGCCGTCGTTCCGGCCGACACTGCAACGACGACGCCGTGACCGTGGGGGCAGCGTCGGTCGGCGAGGGCGGTTCGAGATGAACCGCAACAGGTGGCCGTTCACGACGGCTTAGAACAGCGTACGGCGGTGGGCCCGCAGGTCCACCGCCGTATCAGGAGACGCCACCCAGGCGTAAAGGGGAGCAGTTCCCAGCCGGGTGGCTGTCCGCACGTACGGCCCGCCGATTTCGGCGGCAGGCCGTACTCATGCATGCGTGGTCCCGCAAACAATCACTCGGAGACTAACATGACTGAGCACAGCGAACTGAGCGGCCTGGCGGGGGAGTTGAGGGCGGCCAAAGTGCCGCGGAGGGGGGCGCTCATCGGAGTGGGTGCCCTGCTCGTCATCCTGACCAACGCGATCATGTTCATCCTGCCACCGCTCTTGCCGGTCATCCAGGCGCAGTACGGACTCACAACGGTCTCCGCCACCATGTGGATCTTCACTCTGCTCACGTTGGGAGGAGGCGCGGGCTACATCCTGCTTCCCCGACTCGCGGATGTGTCCGGCGACCGCAACGCGTCCGTGTTCGCCTCCGGGTGTCTCACCGTCGGAGCTCTCATCCCCGCCGTGGGTGACTCGTATCCGGCCCTGCTCATCGGTTCCGCGATCATGGGCTTCGGTACCGCGGCCCAGCTGCTGCCCTTGGGCTTTCTGCGGCGGAACCTGGCGGGAGAGGGGATCGTCACGGCGGTTCGCGTGCTGGTCATCGCCACAGGAGTCGGGATTGTCGTGGGCATGATTGGCGGTGGGGTCATCGTCGAGAACCTGTCCCTGCGCACCTTCTTCTGTATCCTCGCCGCGGCGTTCGCCGCGACGACGATCGTCTCGTTCGTGGTCATCCCGCACTCCCCGCCGGCCGAGTCCGTCGGCCGCATCGGCGTGCTCGGCACGGTGTGGATGATCGCGTGGGTCGCGGCGGTGCTGCTGACGCTGACGCAGGGGCTGGTGTGGGGCAATGCGGCCGTCATTCCGCTGATCGCCGGCGTCGTCGGCGGAGTCCTGTGGGTACGTGTCGAACGCAGGTCCTCGGTGGCGGTGTTCGACGTGGCGATGCTGAAGTCGCCCCTCGTCACCGCGGCGTCCCTGTCGGTGGCGTTGTTCGGCGCTGTGAACGCGGCGTTCCTGTTGCTGCTGAGCACCTACAGCCAGGTCATTCCCGCGTACCTCCCGTCGAAGGACGCCTACGGCCTCGGACGTACCGCGCTGCAGACGGGTTGGCTCATGGTGCCCTTCGCGGTGATGTTCGTGGTGGGTGGCAAGGTGGTCGATCGACTGGTCGCCAAGGGGCGCGGTGCTTCAGTGCTGGTGATGGGTGCTCTCCTCACCGCCGCGGGGCTCGGCTGGCTTGCTCTGGCCCACGACCGCCCGTGGCACTACCTCGTCGGCGCCGGTGTGATCGGCCTCGGATGCAGCATGGGATATGCGGCCGGTTTCAGCATTGCCCAGATGGCGGTATCCGAGGAGAAAGCCGGGATGGCCGCGGGCGTGGTCGGCACCGCCATGGCGATCGGCATCGCCTTCGGGTCGGCACTGATCACCGGGGTGCTGAGCGCGTCTGTCGTCCCCGTTCCCGGAACGGACATCGAGGTCGCCGCGGAAAGCCTCTACGGCACCGGCTACTGGATCTCGGTCGGCCTGGCCATGTTGATCGTGGTCGCCGTGCTCATCTCGCGAGTGCGCAACGGCCGGCGCGTGCCCGCCGCGGCGTCCTAGATCGACCATGGTTCCGAGACGAACGCCGCAGCGTGCAGCCCCCACTCGTCCAGCTTTCCTCGGAAGATCTTCAAGAAGTCCTCGCCCGCGGGGTGCTGACCTGCGCAGGTAGACGTCTAGGGGGTGCTGGCCTGCGGCGTTGCTCCGTTCCGGGGCTGGGAGCTGCTGGGGGTGCCGGACGGCCGCCCCGTGCTCAGACTCGTCTGACGAGCTGTGCGCGGGACGGTGCGGTTCGGATGATCAGGCTGCCTTGGGCTGGGAGTCGGCGAGGTCGTTCAGGACCGCGTTGACCACGGGCCAGCACATGTCCAGGGTGTCGCGGTCCGGGGCGTGAGCCTCCCGAATCTCGGCGCGCGGATGAACAAAGTTGCGGTACTTGCGCAACTCGTGGCAGAAGCGTTCGACGTCGGCCCCGATCCAGCCGGCGTCGTGGCAGGTCTTGATCAGGGAATCCAGGCTCACCCTGTCGGGGGAGGTGCGGCCGAGCAGGGAGGCGTCGCGCTCGTGAACGACGTGGACGAGGACGCCTTCGAGGAGGCTGCCGAGCATGACGATGGCGTCCACATGGGCGCCGTTGGCGTAGCAGGTGTGGGCCTCGTCCAGGCGGTGCTGGAGGAGGTCGGCCATTTTCTGGTGGCTCCGAGGACAGGAGCGCCAGCAGCACGATGGCCATGACCACCCCAGGGAGAGCAACATCCCGTCGTAGCGGAGCCTGCTGCCGCGGCACGCGGTGGAACAGTCCGCCGTCGTCGCGGCCTCCCGCTACCTGCCCAGTGGATCCCGCGCCGGCGTGGGCGGCGACTGGTACGACGTGATCCCGCACCGCGTTGCGGGCGAACCTCCGAGCGAGCTCGACGGACTGGGGCGGGGGCGCGACCTCTACCGCTTCCGGGCCGTGCTCGAGCACTGCCAGGAGCGCGGTGACGTGCCCGGCCGTCTCCTCGGACGCGAAAGCGGCGATGTCCTCGTACCGCCACAGCTCGGGGAGCTCGCTGCGGGTGAACCGCAACATGGCGTCGACCGCCTCGTCCGTCCGAGGCCTGAGCTCCAGAGCCAGACGGCGGAAGAAGGCGTCGACATCGGTCCCCATACGGGCATTGTCCGGAAGCCAGCGGGCATCTGCCACCGGGTGAGGGAGGGGCAGGCTCCGACCCCCGGGGCGATTGCAGTTCGTGACCAATCGTGCGTAAGTTCGAAATTGATTCCACGTTGGCTTTGTTCGCACCGTCTGTCGTGCCCGCCTCTCCGACGCCCCGGCCCCACAGGCCGGCTGCGGGAGCCACCCGGGACCAGCAGAGCCTCACGCGGGCCACGGTGGGACCGGTGCTGTCACCCCATCCGTACCCTCGCTGCCCAGAGGCTTCCGGGCACTCTCGCTCCGTCCCTCTCATCCCGGCTCCGCCCAGAGGTCCGCCCGCACCAACACGTGACGACGGCCCCGACGGTGCTGCACGGCGCGTCCGGCGAATGTTTCTGGTCGTCAATACGGTGCTCCTTGCCGTAGGCGTCGTACTTTTCTGCTCCACAACGCTTTCCGGGGCCCCGTTCGCGGGCGCCTCGCGTGCGTCGCCGGGCCGCGGGTGCGGGCGCCAAGCACCGGCTGGTATTCACCGATCGGGTGGTCGCGACACTGACCCATCTGCGATGCGATCTCCCCCAAGCCGTTCTGGGTCCGCTGTTCGGGATCGACCGCTCCACGATCACCCGGGCGGTGGCGGAGATGCGTGCTCTGCTCGCGCGCCGCGGTTTTGCGGTGCCGGACCGTCCGGGCCTACGGCTGCGGACCCTCGCAGACGTCTTCGCTTACGCGCAGGCCGAAGGCGCGGCCTTGCGGCTGGATGCCACCGATTTCCAGTCCGTCGTCCGGTCGGTCACCGGGGCTGGCGGCGGGCCTTCGTGTCCGGCAAGAGGAAGCGGAACACTATGAAGGCCACCGTCGTCGCGGACGGACACGGCCGCACCCTGTGGGCCGGCAACCTCCGCCCGGGACGCATGCAGGACGCCACCGCCATCCGCGGCGAAGGCGTCGACGGCCGCTTCCGCCAGTTTTTCGACGTTCAAGTTCTACTTGCTGAAGGGTATTTGGGCTTCCGGCGGGATTGCGCCGCCCGGCGGAACCCTCCCAGACGCCTACCTCGCCATCGCCGGCCTTGTCTCCGACCGCGCCTCCACACCTGAACCAGGCCCCAGCCCAGGCCAGCGCGTCCCCACCGCAATCACGCACCAACTCGTAACCACCGGCGGGGAGATCTCAGCTGCCGTCACACGCCAGTTCGTCAGCGCTCGCAGTCACTTGACCGACCGCGGAGCACCGACGACGGACTGTTCCGGTGGCCGGTGTGGGCGTGCGAGCGCTATGTGGTGCGGAACCGCTCCCGCTCGACCTCCATGACCAGTCCCGCACCGATCAGCCGCTCCAAGTGCTGCACCGCGGTCCGCCGCTCGACCGGTCCCACGTGGGAGCCCTCGACGTCGGGACGGTAGACGAGGCGGTGTCCGGCGATCTCCTCGACGGTGCGCGGCTCGTCGAGGAACGCCAAGAGTGCCGCGTCCCGCCTCTCCACCACTCGGGCGAAGGCGTCGAGCCGTGCGGAGAACTCGCTCGCGCCCTCGATCACGCCCCTCTGGTGGGCCGTGCCGTACCACCGGACGTCGATCTCCCGGCAGCGGCCCATGGAAGCCTCGAAGTCCGCGAGGCTGCTGCCGGTGTCTCCGTAGTAGGGGCCGAACGACGTCAGGTCGATGTCCGCCACGTACAGGAAGCCGTCCGGTTCGATGAGGAAACCGCAGTGGCCCGCCGTGTGACCGGGCAGGTGGACGACGGTCACGGTGCGGCCGCCGAGGTCGAACACGGTTCCGTCGGCGAACCCCGTCGCGTCGGTCCGGTCCCGTACGTGGAATCGGTCGCGCAGTATCGCGTCGGTGTGCGCGGTGGCGTCCGGCGGGAGACCGTAACCGGTGGCCATGACCTCGCGGGAGCACAGTGCGGCGAGGTCGCCGTCGTGGATGCGGACGGGCACCTCGTAGCCGCCGAGGCCCGCGACGTGGTCCTCGTGGGCGTGGCTCACCAGGACCGCGTCCGCCGGCGGCGCCGCTCCGACGAGCGACAGCGACGGGTCGATGACCAGCGTCTCGGCAGTGCCGCGTACGAGGACGGAATTCGCGTACGGGTAGGCGCCCCGCTCGGCTCCGACGAGCACGGTGACCCCGTCGTACTTTTCTTCCGTGTACCCCGGTTTCGTCATGGTCGGTGCTCCTTCTGGTGCGGCTCTCGTGCTGGTCGGATCGGGCTTACTGGCTTGGTGAGGACAGGTCTGCCGGGCGGGACGAAGGGAACGGCCCTGCAGGCCGGCCGCGCACTACCTCTTCGCCTGCTCGTACGCGGCCCGCCGGGAACTCTGTCCGGTGCGGGCCGGCGGCCTCGTGCTGCCCAGCCAGCCGAGGAGGAACGCCGCCGGGACCGAGATCAGGCCGGTGGTGTGGAACGGGTACCAGTCGAAGGACACGTCTGGCCACAGCGCGTATGTGCTGCCGGAGACGGTGGGCGAGAAGAGGGTGAGGACGGTGCACAGGGACAGACCCCCGTACACGCACCACAGCAGCCCCCGGCGGTTGAACCCCGGCCAGAAGAAGGAGTAGATCAGCACAGGGAAGACGCAGGTCGCCGTGACGCCCAGCGAGAACGTGATCAGGAACTCGACGGGATAGCGGTGGAAGGCGGTGGAGAGCGACAGCCCTGCGACGCACAGGACGACGACAGCGGAGCGAAGCGCCCACACCTGTTGGGTGTCGGTAAGGGGGCGCCCCGCCCGGGCGAGGGCATCGTGTGTGAGGGAGACCGCGGCTGCGAAAGTCATGCTGGTCACCACCGTCAACACGGCGAGGAAGGCGACACAGGCCACAACGGTGATGATCACGACGCGTGCGGTCGATCCGTTTCCGAAGAGGCCGGAGGCGAGCAGGATCGGGGCCGCTTGGCCGTTCGCGTCGACCGCGCCGATCTGTCCGCTGCCGACCACGGCGGCCGCCGCGAAGCCGGTCGTGATCAGGAGCAGGTAGAAGACCGCGGTCAGCCCGCGCCGTATCCGCAGAACTCCGATTCCAGCAGGACGGCGTCGACGCCGTGCTCCGCGAGGCGGAGCACGGTCGCCATGCCCGCGAGTCCGCCGCCGATGACCGCGACAGAGCAGGTGAGGCTCTCCGTCAGCGACGGGCGGACGTCGGTGGGCGGATCGACCCATCCGGTGAACGTGGTGTAGGTCGTGTTCGCGGTGGCGCTCATGCGATGTCAACTCCTGTGACGGTGGTCGGGGCGACCGGGACGTGGCCTGCGTCGATCCTCTCGTCGTGAGCAGCGAAGGCGGCATACGCCCGGTAGATGACGAGCATCGCCAGGCCCCAGGTGAACAGCGCGAGGATGTAGAACCGGGTGTGGTCGGCGTCGTCGCCGGGGATTCGCCAGAAGTCGTAGACCGACGCGACGACCACGTTCAGCGCGGTGGCGCCGGCCACCCACGCGGCGTGGGCGCGCTCGCCGAACTTCCAGAGACGCCACGCGAAATAGCACAGGAAGCCAGAGGCCGCGAGTGCGGTGATCAGGAAGAACACCTTGCCCGGCGTTCCGATCTCCTCGGCGAACTCGGAGAGCAGGACCCCGAGGATCGCGGCCAGGGCGAAGGCGCCTACCTCGACTCGGGCTGTGGGCTTGTACCTGTGGGTGACGGCCAGCAATCCGAGGATCAGGATCAGCGTGAACCCGATCGAGCGCGAGAACGCGTCCAGGAAGAAGGCGATGTGGTGCATCGGGGAATGGGGACCGGCCTTGGTCACCCCATAGATCAGGAAATTTGTCCCGGATACGCCCATGATGATCCATTCGAGGCCGATCAAATAGTTGTGATGGCCTCTGATGAACTTCACACCGCAGATGAATCCGACGGCGACCATCCAGATGTCCGACGCGGCGAACAGTACGTCGCGCATGGCAGCGCCTCCTTGCGGGTGACCGTGATCTGGTGTGGCTTCCACAGTGGCGTGCCTGCGAGGACGCCCGCTACGCCGACGTGCACCCATGTGTCGCGACTGCCGCAGCACACTGCACCACGACTACGCCATAGGTGCGGCACCGCAATGACTCGGGCAGTGCACTGTGCACCACGCCGTCACGCAGGACGGGGCATTGCGGTGTAGAGCCACGGCCGCCGCGGCGGGCACCGTGGAATCACACACCGACGTGATCACCACGCAAAGACGGAAAGGCGGCGCGATGAACGCATCGAAGCACCGACCCGAGGAATTCGACATCGTCATCATCGGTGCCGGCATCTCCGGCATCGGAGCCGCGCGGTACTTCGTCGAGACGTTTCCCGGCAAACGCGTCGTCGTGTTCGAAGGGCGCGACAACATCGGCGGCACCTGGGACCTTTTCAAGTACCCCGGCATCCGATCCGATTCCGACCTGCACACCTTCGGCTACGAGTTCAAGCCCTGGAGGGACCGCGCCGCCATCGCGGAAGCCCCCAAGATCCTGAACTACCTGCGCGAGACGATCGATGAGAACGATCTGGGCGGTCTCATCCGCCTCGGGCACAGCGTGCGGCGCGCGGAATGGTCGAGCGCCGACGCGCGCTGGACGATCGACGTGCACACCGCCGACGGCGACAAGCGTGTCACCGCCAACTGGATCTTCGCAGGCACCGGGTACTACCGCTACGACGAGGGCTACACCCCGCATTTCGAGGGCCGCGAGGACTTCGCCGGCGACATCATTCACCCGCAGCACTGGCCCGAGGGCTACGACTACGCGGACAAGAAGGTCGTCGTGATCGGAAGCGGCGCGACCGCCGTGACGCTGATCCCGTCACTGCTGACCGGCGAGGGCGCCGCCGCCCACGTGACCATGCTCCAGCGCACCCCCACGTACGTGATGCCCTGGCCGAAGGTCGATTCCCTCGCGCTCCTGCTCACCCGGCTCTTCGGCGAACGCCGCGGTTACGCGATGACCCGGTTCAACAACATCTGGATCGATCGGGGCGTGGTCAAGTCGCTCCGCACGTTCCCACGCCTGGGCCGCGCACTCATCCGGCGCATCAACAAGAAGTCGCTGCCCAAGGGCTACGACGTGGACACCCACTTCAACCCGCCCTACGACCCGTGGGACCAGCGCCTGTGTCTTTCCCCCGACGGCGACTTCTTCGCCGTACTGCGCGACGGCAGCGCCTCGATCGTCACCGACCGGATCACGCGTTTCACCGAGTCGGGGATCCGGCTCGAGTCGGGCGAGCACCTCGACGCCGACGTGATCGTCACCGCGACCGGCCTCAACGTGCGCCTGCTCGGCGGCATCGACCTGGTGGTCGACGGTGCGCCGGTGAACCTCGCCGACTGCGTCGTCTACCGCGGCACCCTGCTCTCGGGGGTTCCCAACCTCGCCATCGCCATCGGCTACACGACCTCGTCGTGGACGCTGAAGATCGGCATCTTGTGCCGCTACTTCTGCAAGCTGGTCGGACACATGGACGCCTTCGGCTACGACAGCGTCGTCGTCGAGGCCGATCCCGCCATGGAGACGCGGCCGGTCATGGACCTCAGCGCGGGTTACGCGCAACGGGCCCGCGAGACCACCCCGAAGCAGGGCACGGGCACGTGGCAGATGTCGATGTCGTACCCGCAGGACGCCAAGCTGCTGCGCGGCCCCCTGCTGGACGACGCGCTCAAGTTCGGCTCCACCACTGACGAAAGTGCACCCTCGACAGCACGGGAGGCCATGCGTGCCTGACGACACCGAGGACCGCTTCTGCACCCTTCCGGGGGGCACGCGTGTCTGCTACCGAATCGACGGAGAGTCCGGCGCCCCGCCGATCCTGCTCATCGCCGGCCTCGCGGAGGACTTGACGACGTGGTCCGAGCGGTTCGTCTCCGCCCTCGCCGCGACCGGCCTCCAGGTGATCCGGATGGACAACCGGGACTGCGGCCGCTCCACCTACGCGACCACTCCACCACCGAGCACGCTCCGGCAACTGCTCGCCCGGCCCCGTCGGGACGCGTACACGCTGGCCGACATGGCGGCCGATGCCGCGCAGCTGATCGAGTACCTCGGTCTGGGGCCGGTGCACCTCGTCGGGCGCTCGTTGGGCGGGATGATCGCGCAGACCGTCGCGGCGCGGTACCCCGAACTCACCACGTCGCTCACCTCTTTGTACTCCACCACGGGCAATCCGAAGGTCGGGCAGCCGGCCGCGTCGACCATGGCGCTGCTCGCCGCCCCGCCGCCGCGGAACCGGGTGCAGGCCGTGCGTGCGCACCTTCGCATGACGGCGCATCTCGCGGGCACCGGGTTCCCGATCGACGAGGTCGAAGAAGCGGGCCACGCCGTTCAGACGTGGAGCCGCACGGCCGGCGACGGTGCGGCGGGGACCGCGCGCCAGGTCCAGGCGATCCATGCCTCGGGCGACCGGACGGCGGAGATCGCCCGCATCACGGCTCCCACCCTGGTGATCAACGGCGATCGTGACCTCATCGTCGCGCCGTCCGGGGGCGACGCCACCGCGGCCGCGATCCCGGATGCGCGGCACGTGGTGATTCCCGGGATGGGGCACCACCTGCCCGACGCGCTCGCGCTCCTCGTCACCGACCACGTCGTCGGACACCTCGAAAGGGCATCAGCATGACCGAGACACGCACCACGGACGTCGTCGTCATCGGTGCCGGGGTCTCCGGGTTGACCGCGGCGCGGCGGCTGGCGCAGGCCGGCCGGTCGGTCGTGGTGATCGAGGCCGGTGACCGGGTCGGCGGCCGCACGATGAACCTCGACGTCGCCGACGGCGTGATCACCGAAGGCGGTGGACAGTGGGTCGGACCAGGCCAGGACCGGGTCCTCTCGCTCCTGGACGAGCTGGGGCTGGAAACCTTCAAGACCCACGTCGCCGGCAAGTCGATCTACCGCCGGCGTGGCCGCTCGAAGCGGTACGACGGCCTCGTCCCGCCGCTGAGCCCGCTCGCGCTCGCCGACTTCGCCCAGTTGCAGCTGCGGCTGGAGCGGATGGCGAGGACCGTGCCGCTCGACGCCCCGTGGACCGCGCGCCGCGCCCGCTCCTGGGACGCCAGGACCTTCGGGCACTGGCTCGAGGCGAACGCGACGACCGCGGAGGCCAGGGAGATGTTCACGGTCGGCTTCTCGGTGACCAACGCCGAGGACCCGCACTCCACGTCGCTGCTGGTGCAGCTCGCGCGGATCCGGGGCTCCGGCGGAATCGAACACGCCTTCAACATCACCGGTGGGGCGCAGGAGTCACGGGTGGTCGGCGGCACGGTCCGGATCGCGGAGCGTCTGGCCGAGGATCTGGGGGACGCCGTGGTGCTCGACTCGCCCGTCGTCGAGATCGCGCAGGACGCCGACGGAGTCTCGGTCCGGTCGGCGCGGGTCGACGTCCGCGCGGACCGGGTGATCGTCGCGATGTCGCCGGCGGATGCCGCCGGGATCCGCGTCACGCCCGGCCTGCCCACCCGCCGCGTGATGCTGCAGCGTCGCTGGAGCAGCGGCGCGGAGAGCAAGCTCTTCGCCGTCTACGACCGCCCGTTCTGGCGGGAGCAGGGCCTGAGCGGCCAGGCGGTCACGGACCTGCCGGTGGCCCGGTACGTCGTCGACAACTCCCCGCCGGACGGCAGCGTCGGGATCCTGCTGACCTTCCTCGGCACCGCCGGGGCCGGGTACGGCCAGCACTGGCCCGACGCGGTCCTCGACGACCCCGCGGTGCGACGCTCTGCCTTCCTCGCCGACCTGGCTGTGCTGTTCGGGCCGCAAGCGGCCCATCCGACCGCGTACCTCGAGAAGGACTGGACGCACGAGCCGTGGATCAACGGCTGCGTCGGCTCCCGCGCCCCGGGCACGCTGACCCAGTACACGGATGCGGATCGCCGGCCGGTCGGTCGGATCCACTGGGCCGGCACAGAGACCGCGACGGTCAACCAGGGCTATTTCGACGGCGCGGTCCGCGCCGCCGAGCGCGCCGTCCAGGAGGTGCTGGACTTCGATCCCGTCAGGGTTTCCAGCCGACCCGCCGCGTAGGCATGAAGCGGGCCGCGCGGACGCCCACCTGGATATCTCACCGCCGTTGCGATGCGCGCCCCGCGGCAAACGCCTATGCGGGCACATCCGTGGGAGATCGACGCGCCGTCGCCTGCAGGCCGGTACCACTCGCTCACGCCCGAGCACGGCGAGAAGAGCGCGGGATCTCGCCGTCGGAAGCTGCCGCGTCGGAGACGCCGGCACGGAGAGCACCACTGAAGGGAGCAGTCGTCATGAGTCAGCAGCGCGAAGGGCGGGCGCAAGAGCTCACCACCGGCCTGGACCGGACCCTGGGCGTCCCTCAGATCGTCTTCATGGTCGTGGCGATGGCCGCACCGCTGACGGTCTTCGCCGGACTCATCCCGTTGATGCTCGGTTCGGGGAACGGCATCGGAACGCCGGTCGACTTCGCGATCGTCGGAGTCGTGCTCGTCCTGTTCACGATCGGGTACTCGGCGATGACCCCTGAGGTGCGCAACGCGGGTGCCTTCTACTCCTATGTCCAGCGCGGCCTCGGCACCGGCACCGGGCTGGGCGCCGCCATGCTCGCCCTGGTCACGTACACCCTCCTCATCGTCGCCGTCTCGGCGTACCTCGGGGCCGCCGCGCGCAACGTGATCGGGACCTTCTTCGGCGTCTCGGTGCCATGGTGGTGCCTCGCGGGGGCCGGGCTCGCGGCCATCGGGTACCTGGGATACCGCAACGTCGAGGTCAGCGCGCGAGTACTCGGCGCGCTGCTCATCGCGGAGGTCGGGATCGTCGCCCTCGTCGACCTCGCCATCGTGCTGCGCGGCGGCGACCACGGTCTCTCCGCGGACCCGCTGACCTGGGACGCGTTCGCCAGCGGCGCCAGCGGCACCGGGATCATGTTCGCCGTCTTCGGGTTCGTCGGCTTCGAGGCCACCGCCGTGTTCCGGTCCGAGGCCGAGGACCCCGACCGGACCATCCCGAGGGCCACCTACGTCGCGGTCGTCCTGATCGCCGTGATCTACGCCTTCTCGTCCTGGGCCATGATCAACGGCCTCGGCATCGCGCATGCCGTCGATCTCGCGGCGCGCGACCCCGAAGGACTCGCACCCGGGCTCGCCAACCGCTATCTGTCTCAAGCCGCCCACGACGTCATGCAGGTTCTCCTCGTCACCAGCTTCTTCGCCTGTGTGCTCACCGCGCACAACGTGGTGGCCCGCTACCTCTTCGCCCTCGGCCGCCAGGGCGCGCTCCCGGTCTCGCTCGGTTCCGTGCACCCCGCGCACCGGTCGCCGCACGTGGCCTCGCTGCTGACCTCCGGGCTGATCGGCCCCCTGCTCGCGGCCACGGCGATCGCCGGCCTCGATCCGGTCGTCGAGGTCTACGCCTGGTTCGGCGGTGCCGGGACCCTCGGGCTCATCGTGCTGCTGGCGCTGACCTCCGCGGCGATCGTCGTGCACTTCCGCAGGGTCCGCACGGCGACCGCATGGACGGGCACCGTCGCCCCCGCCCTGGCGCTCGGCGCGCTCGGAACGATCCTCGTACTCGTCATCGGCAACTTCGAGCTCCTGATCGGGTCGAGCACCGGAGCGAACGTCTTCCTCGCGGTCATCGTCGCGGCGTTCGTCGGCGGCCTCGCGTGGGCGGCGCTGCTGCGTCGGCGCCGACCGGACACCTACGCCGCCCTGGAATGACCGCCGCCCCCACGGTCCCACAGCACCATATACACCATCGAAAGGTACGAGAGTGACGGAAACCCCTACGGCCCCGAGGAGTCTCGTGGACCAGCGTGCGCCGGTCCGGATAGAGATCGACGACGATGCCACGCCCGTCGTCCGGCTGCTCGGCCGGACCCTGCGCGACGCGGCCCGGACCGGTCACGCCCCCGAAGTACTCGGCCGAGGCACAGGGACGGTCGCCGTCCGCTCGCACGACACCCCGCAGGCCGCCACCGTCACGCTGCACGGCGGCGTCGTCACCGTGACCGGCGGCGTCTTCGCGCCGACCGACGCCACGCTGGTCGTCGACCTCGAATCCCGTTTCGCGCCCACACAGGACCCGGAGGATGACGCGGAACTGGCCGGCGGGATGCTCCGCGCCCTACGGCCCCCGTTGCCTCCGTGGCGCGAGGCCGCCGAGCACTTCTGGGAGGTGACCCGCGGCATCCACGGCATCCCCGACGTCCTCGTCGCGGTGGCGGGGGAACCGGAAGGCCCCCAGGAGGCCAGATTCGGTGCGGGCCCCAGCACGTACCGCATGGTCGGCACGCCCGAGGCGCTGGCAGGCGTGTTCACCGGCGCCGACTACCTCCTCACCTCCCTGGAGTCCGGCCTGCGGGTCCAGGGGACGCTCTCGCAGTTGTCGGTCATGACGGCTGCCTCGTGGAAGGTTCGATTCGATGTCTGAACTCACCCGGTCGGCATCCACCAGGTCCGCTCGGACAGCACCCACGAGAGCCATCCGCTTGGAGGCCACCGGCCACGACGGGAGCTTCCTGGGGAAGACCATCACGCCGGCGAAGTTCGCGTCCGGCAAGGAGTCGGGCTTCGCCTTCGCCGACATCCTGTTCGCGATCGACCTGGGTAACGCGTTCGTGTACGGCGACGCGTTCCCGGACTGGCGCGGCAACCTCTACGACATCTCGATGATCCCCGACATGGCCACACTGGTGCAGTGGAAGCCCGGCCTCGAAGCCGTCATCGGTGACTACTGGCTACGGGACGGGCGGCCGGTGCCGATCTGTCCGCGGAACATGGTGCGCAGGCTGGTCGAGCGCCTCCAGGCCCTCGGCTACAACGCCAAGGTCGCGGTGGAGATCGAAACGACGCTGTTCGCGGAGTCCGTCCAGGAGGCGCGGGCCCGCGGGTACCGCGATCTCACCCCGCTCGGTGGAGACACCGGCGCCACGTACCACCTGGCGAGGTCGAAGGACTGGGTCGACTACATGGACGCGGTCACCGACCGGCTCGACGAGCTCGGCATCACCTGGGAGGCGTGGACCGACGAGGCCGCCCCCGGCCAGACCGAGTTGAACCTCGCGCCCAGTGATCCGGTGTCGCTCGGGGACTCCTGGGTGCGTACCAAGCAGGTGATGCGCGAAGTCGCGTTCGAGCAGGGCCGGTCGGTGACCTTCATGGCCAAGCCGACCGCCGGATTCGGACAGGGCGCGCACATCAACCTCTCGCTGCACCGGGACGGAGAGAACCAGTTCTTCGCACCCGAGGGACCGTCCGAGGTGATGCTCCAGGCCGTCGGTGGGCTGATGGCCACGATGGCGGGGAACACCCTGCTGGCGCTGCCGCAGATTACCTCGTACCGGCGCCTGGTCGACATCAGCGGCCCACCGACCACCATCAGCTGGGGCGTCAACAACAAGACCGCGGCGGTGCGGGCCATCGTCGGGCACCCCACGTACTCGCGGCTCGAGTACCGGCTTCCCGGCTCGGACGTCAACCCGTACTACGCGCTGGCCGGTGTGCTGGCCGGGGTCGTGGCCGGCATCGAACGGCGGATGCAGGCACCGCCGCAGGTCGACGACATGGCGTGGAGCCTACCGGACGACAGCGGGGTCGAGCGGATCCCGGACACGATCACGAAGGCCATCGCCGCGCTGGAAGGCGACGAGATACTTCGCGAGTACCTGGGCGAGGAGTTCGTCGACTTCTGGGTGGCGTCGCGCCGGTGGGAATGGATGGAGTTCCACACCAAGGGTGGTGACCCGTACGCCGAGCTCTCCGCGTGGGAGACCCGTCGCTACTTCGAGTTCCCGTGAGCGGCAAGCCACTGGTCGGTATCACCGGCCGCCGGTTCCAGCTGGGCCTGATCGCAGGAACGGACGACCGTCACGCCACGGCGTGCGTGGACTCGTTCATGTCCGCCTTCGCGACGCGGGTGGCGCAGGCCGGCGGGGTTCCCGTGCTCCTGCCCTACGACGCTGATCCGCTGGACGTCTGCGCGTGGGTGTCCGGGGTGGTGATCACCGGCGGGCAGGACGTGCACCCGGCCCGGTGGGGCGGCGACACCTCCGTGGTCCGCGATGTCGACCCTCGGCTCGATCCCCATGCGCACGATCCGGAACGCGACGACTACGAGTTCACCCTGGCCCGCGCCGCCATCGACCGCGGCATCCCCGTGCTGGGGGTGTGCCGAGGGATGCAGCTGCTCAACGTGGCGCTGGGCGGAACGCTCGTCGCGGACCTGCCGCCCGGCCCCGTGCCGCACTTGTCGCCGCTGGCTGCGCCCACCGACGGTGACGCCGAGCACCTCGTGACCTTCGAGCCCGGCTCGACGGCCGCGCGGCTCTTCGGCGACAGCGCCGTCACCAACTCGTGGCACCACCAGGCCGTCGACCGGTGCGGCGCGGGGCTCGTCGTCACGGGCCGCACGCCCGACGGGGTTGCGGAGGCCGTGGAGGCGCCCGGCGCGCCGATCCTCGGGGTGCAGTGGCACCCCGAGTGGATGGAACGGGACGACCCGGCCATGGCCTGGATCGTCGACGAATCGAGACAACGACAGGAGGCCGGAGCATGCCGGCTGACCCGATAACCGCGACCACGCCCAGGGACGGAACACCGGGGCGTCCCGCCGTCGCCCTCGACCTGATGGGGGAGACGCCCCGGGTACGTACCGTCACCGGCCTGCTGGCGGATGGCGCCGCCCGCACTCCCGGCGCCGAGCTGCTGAGGTTCGGCGACGCCTCGTGGACCTACGAGCAGGCTGACGCATCGTCGTCGCGGCTGGCACACCGCCTCATCGAGGCCGACGGCGTGGCGCCGGGCGACCGCGTCGCGATCATGCTGCCGAACGTCCCGCAGTGGCCGCTCACCTGGTTCGCGGTGCTCAAGGCCGGCGCCGTCGCCGTGCCCGTCAACTCGGCGTACCGAGCGGCCGACCTGGCGTTCGTGCTGCGCGACTGCGGCGCGAAAGTGATCGTCACCGACACCGAGCACCTCCCGCTGGTGCGCGAGGTGGCATCCGGCGACGACGCCCTCGCGGGCCTCCGCATCGTCGACGTCGCCGACATCCCCGACACGGGTATCCCGGCCACCGCCCCGGATGTCCCGATCACCCCGGACACGCTGGCCAACCTGCAGTACACCTCGGGCACCACCGGATTCCCGAAGGCGTGCATGCTGACCCACGACTACTGGACCCGCATCGCTCGGGACTGCGCCGCGGCCGCCGGCCTCGGCGGCGACGACGTGCTGCTCACGGCGCAGCCCTTCTCGTACATGGACCCGCAGTGGAACACGGTCCTCGCCCTGACCGCCGGCGCCCCGCTGGTGGTGCTGCCGCGGTTCTCCGCGTCGGGGTTCATGGCCGACGTACGGCGCCACCGCGTGACCTTCTGCTACGTCCTCGGAGCGATGCCCACCCTGCTGTTCAAGCAGCCGCCCACCGCCGACGACCGGGACAACCACCTGCGCGCGGTGTTCTGCTCCGCGATCCCCGCGGCGCTGCACGCCCAGCTGGAGGACCGCTGGGGCGCACCGTGGCGAGAGCTCTACGGCATGACCGAGAGCGGGATCGACCTGATCAGCCCACTCGCCGATCCCGCGGTCGTCGGGAGCGGCGGCATCGGGCGGCCCGTGCCCACCAAGCGCGTCAGGATCGTGGACGCCGACGGCGCCGAGGTCCCCGCTGGCACACCCGGCGAACTGACCGTGTCCGGAGCGCCGATGATGCTCGGCTACTGGAACCGTCCCGAGGAGACCGCGCGGGCGCTGCGGGACGGATGGCTGCGCACCGGCGATCTCGCGGTCGCCGACGACCGGGGCGAGATCCGCCTGGTGGGCCGCATCAAGGACATGGTGCGGCGCGGCGGCGAGAACGTCGCCAGCGCCGAGGTGGAGGCAGCGCTCGAAACCGACGACCGCGTCGTCGCGGCCGCGGTCGTCGCCGAGCCCGACGAGGTGCTCGGGGAGGAGCTCAAGGCATTCGTCCAGCTCGCGGCGGGCGGCACCGGCGACCGGGCGACGGCCGAGGCCATCATCGCCCGGGTCGCGGAGCGGCTCGCGCGGTTCAAAGTGCCGCGCTACGTCGAATTCGTCGCGGACTTCCCCCGGACCCCGTCGGAGCGGGTGTCCAAGCCCGCGCTCAGGGCCCGGGCGGCCGAAGCCCCCGGCACCACCTTCGACCTGCGCGACCGGACCTCATCGACCTCCGCGGCGTCGTCGGACGCGGCCCTGTCGGACACGGCGGCCGAACACGTGCTCGTCGACGTGATCCGCGAGGTCGCCGTGATCACCCTGCGGCGCCCGTCGAAGCTCAACGCGCTCACCGTCGGAATGCGGCTGCGCCTCGCCGCGCTCATCCGCGAACACGGCACCGGTGAGCGGGCCCGGGGAATCGTGATCACGGGCACGGGCCGCGCGTTCAGCGCGGGCGAGGACCTCAGCGCTCCGCCGACCACGTTCGCCGAGATGCGCGAGACCTTCGAGACCTTCCACGACGTCACCCGGGCGGTGATCGAGACCCGGGTCCCCGTGGTCGCGGCGATCAACGGGATCGCGGTGGGAGGCGCCTCGGAGATCACGCTGTGCTGCGACGCGCGGCTCGGCACGCCGCAGACCACGTTCTTCCAGCCGGAGAATGCCCGCGGCCTCACGATCTCCAACGCGTCCAGCGTGCTCCTCACCCGCATCGTCCGCAATCACGCGATGCGGATCGTCCTGGGCTCGGAGCGCATCGGCGCCGAGGAAGCACTGCGGATCGGTCTGATCGATCAGATCGTCGAACAGGACGACCTGCTGGACCGCGCGATCGACCTCGTCCACGCCTGGACACCGGAGGGCGGCAACAACACCGCCCTGCACCTGTCGCTGCTGCGTCCCTCGTCCGAAGAGATCGAACGCGCCTTCGTGCTGGAGGACGCCGCGGCCGACGCGTCGTGGAACAGCGGCGCGCTGACCGCGGGCATCGCGGGCTTCTGGAACGCGAAGAAGCCCGCCACCACGACCGGAGAGAACGAATGATCACCACCCGCGCGGCCGTGCTCACGAAGGTGGGCGAACCCCTGCGCCTGACCTACATCCACGTCGACGAGCCCGAGCCGCACGAGGTGCGGATCGCCGTCACACACGTCGGGCTGTGCCACAGCGACCTGCACTACGTTACCGGCGCCGTCTCCACCGACCTGCCGGTGGTGGTCGGTCACGAGGTGGCCGGCGTCGTCGAATCCGTCGGCCCGGCCGTCACGGACCTGCGCCCCGGCGACCACGTCACCGGCGCGCTCACCCCGTCGTGCGGCCAGTGCGCGAACTGCAACGCGGCCCGTTCGACACAGTGCCGGCGGCTCGACGAGATCCGGCGCCGCCCGCGGCCCGCGTACACCCTGCCCGACGGGACAGCGGTCGCCCGACTCGGCGACCTGGGCGCGTTCTCCGAGCACATGCTGCTGCGCGCGAACGCCGCCGTGAAGCTGCCCGACGGCGTGTCCACCCAGGTCGGCTGCCTGCTGTCGTGCTGCGTCGTCACCGGCGTCGGTGCCGTGTTCCGCGGTGCGCGGGTGCGGCCCGGCTCCACCGTGGCCGTGATCGGCTGCGGAGGCGTCGGCTCGGCCATCATCCAGGGCGCGCGGCTCGCGGGCGCGTCCGCGATCGTCGCGATCGACGTCGACGAGCAGCGGCTGCGAGCCGCCCGCGGCTACGGCGCGACCCACACCCTGAACGGCGGCGTCGACGACGTGCCCGCTGCGGTGCGCGCCCTGCTGGGCGACGGCGTCGACTACTCCTTCGAGGCCGTCGGGTCCGCCCGCACCGCGGCAACCGCCCTCGACGTGGTGCGCCCCACCGGCACGGCCTGCATCGTCGGCATCGCTCCCGAAGGCACCGAGCTGACCCTGCCCGCGTCCGACTTCTTCTTCGGCGAGAAGCGCCTGATCGGCTCGTACATGGGGTCGGGGCAGGCGCGGGAGGACATCGCCCAGTTCGCCCGGCTGTACCAGCAGGGCCGGCTGCTGCTCGACGAGATGGTCAGCGACGTCATCGACTTCGACCGGATCAACGAGGGCTTCGAGGCGATGAAGTCCGGCGAGGTGACCCGCATCGTCCTCGCCATGCCGATCCGTTCCGGCAACCCCGCCGCGGAGGAGACCCGATGAAGACCACGACACCAACAACGTCTCTTGCGCAGCCGGTGAGCTACATCGCCGGTGAGTGGGTGCGATGCCAAGAGCTCGACGCGTGGAACGTCGACCCGAACACGGGGGAGCCGGTCCACCGCACGGTGACCACATCGCCCACCGACCTGGAGCGAGCGCTGCAGCACGCGCAGCGCGCCTACGATGCGCTGGACTGGGCAGGTGACGACTTCCGGCTCATGCGGGCCGAGGCGCTCGAACGGGCCGCGGCGAACGTCGAGGAGCGGCTCGAGGAAATCGCCCGCACCGACGCGATCACGAGCGGCACGGCGATCACCGCCACCCGCAAACTCGCCGCGTTCCTCCCGGCCCGGATCCGGGCGGCCGCCGACGAGGCCCGTGGCATCCCCCGCGTCACCGCGCTCGCCGCCGGCGGGCGCGACGTCCGGCTGCACCGAGTGCCCTGGGGACCCGCCGCGATCCTCACGCCGTGGAACGGCCCCAGCTTCATCCCGGCGGCGAAGGTCGCCAGCGCGGTGGCTTCGGGCTGCCCGGTGCTGCTCAAGCCGTCCGAGCACGCCCCCGCCAGCGCGCAGGTGATCGTCGAGTGCTTCGTCGACGCCGGCCTGCCCGAGGGCGCGCTGCAGCTCGTCCACGGCACGGGCGACATCGGCGCCGCGCTCACGGCCGACCGCCGGGTGAAGGTGGTGTCCTTCACCGGCGGCCCGGGCGCCGGGCGGGCCATCGCCCGCGCCGCCGCCGAGGACTTCAAGGTCCTCCAGCTCGAACTCGGTGGCAACAACCCCGTGCTCGTGCTCGACGACGCCGACCTCGACGTGACCGCCGACGGCATCCTGACCGGCATGACGAACCTGAACGGCCAGTGGTGCGAGGGGCCGGGCAAGGTCCTGGCACCGCACCGGCTGGTGCAGCCCCTGCGGGAGGCCCTCGCGGAGCGCATCGCGCGGCTGCGGATCGGGCACTCGCTCGACGAGGAGTCCGACATCGGACCCATCGCCAACGAACCGCACCACCGGAACCTGCTCCAGCGCATCGAGGGCCTGCGCGGGCTCGGTGCCGAGATCGACCAGCCCGGGGAGCTGCCCGGCCTGGCGGGCTTCTTCCTGTCTCCCACGCTCGCCACCGGGTCCGACCCGGAACGTACGACCGCCGAGCTGTTCGGGCCCATCGTCTCCTTGCACGGCGTGGACTCGGACGAGGACGCGCTGCGCGCCGCCAACGCGCACCCGTCGGGCCTGGACGCCTACGTGTTCGGCACCGACACCGACCGCGCGATCGCGATCGGTGCCCGGATCGTGTCCGGCGAGGTGCGGGTCAACGGCGCCAAGCTCGCCGATCTCGGCGACGACTCCGCCCAGAGTTTCTGGGGCCCGTCCGGCATCGGCGGCCACGGGCCCGCGGAGTCGGTGCGGGTGTTCTGCGGAGACCGGGTCGTCGGGGTCGATTCGCCGGATCTGCCCTTGTGACCGGCCCGGAAGGAGACCGAGCCCCTCACGAGCGCCGCCGGACGTGAGGGGTTCAGTGCCGCAACTCCACGAGCATGAGTGCTGCGACCACGCTCGCGGCGTTGTCGGCAAGCGGCACCGGCAGCAGCTGGTCGGCGCGGGCCAGCCGTCGCTCGATGGTGTTGCGGTGCGTGAACATCCGCTCCGCGGCGGCGGAGCCGTTGAATCGCTCTCGGACGTAGGTCAGCACGGTCTGCCGCAGCACCGGGTCGGCAGTCGCGAGGTCGCCCAGCGTGTCGGTCACGAACTGATCGGCCTGCGCCATGTCGGCCGTGAGCACCGACACCAGCGCGACGTCCTCGTACCGGACGACCGGGCGTGCCGAGCCCATGCGCGCCAGGAGTCGTTGCGCGGCGGAGGCGTCCAGGTGACTCCGGCGGAAACCGTCGACATCCCGCCCGCAACGTCCGAACGCGACGTGGGTTCCCGGGTGGCCGGCCAGGGCGGCCACCGCCGTCTCGGCCGGCGGGACCTTGTCCGCCGGGACCCACACCCACAGCGCGGTCGTGCTCGCGTTCAGGGTGAGTCTGCAGGAGGCTCCGCACATCCTCATCACCGCCTCGGCGGTCGCGTCGAGTCCCGCGGCCTCGTCGGCGGAGTCGCTCCAGATGATCGCGGCGAGGTGACTGCCCGCCAGCGCGTACCCGAGCCGCGATTCGGCCAGCGCCCGGCCGATCGGCGCACCTTCGAGCAAGAGTTGGACGGTGGCGTGCCGCTCGGCGCTGGCGCCCCGCGCGAGGTCGGCCCGTTCCTTCTCGGCGTACTCGTCGAGCGCCGCGATCGAGTCGTCGACGAAGGTCGCCATCGACCGCTCGGACACCTTCATCACGTCACGGAGCTCGTCGACGACGGTGGTCGCGGCGAAACAGGCATCGACCCACAGCTCCCACGCCCCGTGCTGGGCGCCCCGCCACGAACCGAGGTCGTGCGTGTCCAGGCCGCGTCGCACCAGGTCGCGTGCGAACTGCAGAACCTCGGGGTCGACACACGGCCCGACCCGCATACCGGGGTCATGCAGGGTGGCCGACAGCCAATGCCTGAAATATGCCTTACCCATGTGACGGTCGGCCGCCGCGAACTGCGGGTCGTCCAACAGGGCGCGGTACTCGGCCTCCCGGTGGGCGGCGGCCACGACCCCGTCGACCGCCACGCTGGTCGAAGCCAGGAGGGACTCGGCGACGTCCCGCATCAGTTCGGCAGTACGTCGGCTCGGTCGCGGCCATCCGGAATCCACCCTCGCAATATAGCGTCGGACGGCACCGGCAGGGGCATCCTCGGCCAGGGCCCGGGCCGATGTTACCGAGGTGTGTCAGGCCCGCTGGACGGAGCGCGTACGGGTCCGGGTCGTCCTCCGGTGGCAAGCTTGGATCGGCACGCGCCCAGCCGATCTCTCCGGCCGGGATCGACGGATGACCGCACCCCCTCACGCGCAGGCCGGACGTCTGCGGACTCTCCAGGCTCCGATGCTGACCTTTTGCTGACCCTTGCTTGGAGATAGGGTGCTTGACCTGGGGTGATGCGATGCCCGCTCGGGTTGTGGTGGAACTTCGTGGGCCGCACGGACGAGGAGATCGCCGAAGCCCGCGAGGAGTGGGAGAAGGCCTCCGACCGCTTCGGCGAGGTCGACGGCTACCCGGGCGCCCGCCTCCCCGCCCCCGCCCTCCCGCACGCCCGCATCGCTCCGCGCGGGAACCCCGCGCACCGCTGACCTGAGGTTTTCTCTGCCGAGCCGATGGAGGGACGAGAGGCGCCCGGCTGCGCCTGTGGCTGTCGCCGCGACTGTGGGAGGGGGCGCATCGCAGCCCCTCCCACAGTCGCGCAGTCGGCGGGTGCACTTTTAGGCCGTGTCCTATGTGGTGAGGTGGACGAGCCGCTTGTAGCAGCAGATCGCTGTGGCGAGGCCGAGGAAGGCCAGGTAGTTGCGGGGGTGTCGTTCGTAGCGGTGGTTGAGCCGGCGGTAACCGGTCAGCCAGGACATCGTCCGCTCGATCACCCACCTGCGACGCCCGAGTCGTTCACTGGACTCGATGCCCTTGCGGGCGATGCGGACGCCGATACGTTTCCCGCGGAGCCATTTCCGCAGCTCAGGTATGTCGTAGGCCTTGTCGGCATGCAGGCGCTGGGGCTTGAAATTCCGGCCTCGATAGGGGTCGTGTTTCGTTTGGAGACCCATGATCATGGGCTTCAGCCCTTGGCTGTCATGGGTGTTGGCGGCCGAGACGCCGACAGTGAGGGGCAGTCCGTTCGCGTCCGACAGGACGTGCATCTTGGAACCCGCCTTGCCCCGGTCCACGGGGCTCGGACCGGTGAGTTCACCCCCTTTTTCGCCCTCACATGGGCGGAGTCGAGGACCGCTCGGGACAGGTCGAGCAGGCCGGCGTCGTCGAGCCGGTGCAGGATCTCCTCGTGCAGCCGGCCCCACACACCGGCCCGCGACCAGGTCAGGAACCGGCGATGGGCCGTCGACTTCGATATCCCGAAGCACGGCGGCAAAGCACGCCAGGCGCATCCGGACACCAGCACGTAGACGATCGCGGCGAACAGTGTCTCATCAGGGGTGTCCTGCGTCCCACCGCCCTGCGGCCGCACCCTGGACGGCGGGATCAGCGGCTCCGCGATCTCCCACAACCCGTCCGGAACAATCCAACTCCACGTACCCCGCCCCATGAGCAGCCCAACGACTGCCTCACCACATAGGACACGGCCTAAAGCGGTGGCCTGCCTGTTGACGAGGTCCACAACGGCCGCGGGGCACCGGGACGCGGTGGGCCTGGTGGGGGCGGAGACACGTCACGGCGGCGAGGGCTCGCCGACCGGGCGCTGGAGCCTGATCGCGCCCCGCTCGTCCGCGGGCTCTTTGAGCTTGAGGAAGTGCGGTTCCCGGCTGGCGATCAGGTTGCGGAACTCGCCGCTGTCGTCCAAGCCGCGTACGGCTTTCTCGTCGAGCCCGGTGGCCGCATGGGCCGACACGACGGGGCAGGAGAGGGATCCGTCGACGAGGAGGGCGCCATGGCCCTTGAACAGGCCTCTGACGGTGGGCGAGGCGGATAGTGATCAGCACCAGACGGTCACTGATCTCCTGCAGCAGCTCCCGCCGCCGCTTGTGCTCGGCAATCGGGTCCTCCCAGGAAGCGGCCACGATCGCAGCCTCTTCCGCCGATCGCCGGCGTCGCCGGCCGCAGTGGTGCGGGTCGAGGGCGGTGGTCAGCCGGTCGAAGGAGCGGTGGACGCGGCGGGAGAACGCGATCCTGGCGGGATGAGCACCCAGCGTCGCCACCCGCTATGGGCCAGAGTTGAACGATTTGCAGTCCCCGTCCTTGCCTCGGACAGTGCGAGTTGACCTTTGCTTTTTCTTTGCGTCCTCTGCAGTTGTGAACACTCGGCCGTAGTTAGGGTTATACGGCCGCGAGTGCAACGGGAGGGGGCACGAGTGGGCGACAAGGGCAAGATTCTTGAGATCAAGACGGCTGACCTGAAGGCGACAGCGCCAACGTTCCACGACCAGAGCGTGGCGCTCGGAACGGCTCTGGGCGCGCTTCGCGCGTCGCTGGCGAAAGCTGGGGCGGCCTGGGGGGACGATGAACCGGGACAGCAGTTCCACGACACGTACGGGCCGATCGTCGAACGGATCCAGCACTCCGCAGGCATCATCAAGGAGGGCTTGGCGAGCATCCACACGGCGATGACCGACATGGCGGACGGGCACATAGAGAACGAAGCTCTGATCGAGGCGATGTTCCGCAAGGCCGTGCCCGCGGCCCATGGAGGCCCCGACGGCTCGGGGCGCCAGGAGTGAGTGCCGGTGACGAAGTCCGGGAGATCGTCACTGACGTCACCGGAATCGAGTGGCCCGCGGGCAACGTCGGCAAACTGCGCGACATCGCGAACGCCTGGCGCACGTTCGCCGACGACATGGAGGGCATAGCGACAGCTGCCAACAAGGCGGCGCAGACGCTGATTCACAACAACTCCGGCGAGGCGATCTCCGCGTTCGCTGACCCCTTCTGGGCCCGCTACTACCACGACAAGAAGGGGTGGCTGCAGGACCTCGTCGATGGCCCCCGCTCGCTGGCGGACGGGATCGACAAGTACGCCGACGCTGTGGCCGGCGCGAAGAAGAAACTCGACCATGAGCTGGAGATCGCCGGCGCGGTCATCGTGGCCGGTACGGCCCTGGCGTTCTTCACCCTCGGCGCCACCGAGGTCGCCGCGGCGGCAGCCACTGCCACCATCGTCGAGCTGGCCGCGACCGTGGGAGTAGCTCTGACGACAGAGGTCGCCACCATCGCCGGCACCGTCTTCGCGACCGCAGCCATCGCGGGCATCGAATCCGTCACCGTCGACCTTGCTGTCGCCCAGCCGCTCAAAATCGCTGCGGGCGTTCAGACCGGTGGCCTCAACCTGGACGAGGCCCGGGACGCCGGATTCTATGGAGCCCTTACCGGCGGAGCCCTCGGCGGCGCCGGAAGGGCGTTTCAGCTTGCCCAGGAAGGCGGCGGGTTTGCTGGGCTGTTTCCGGGCCTGGCGAGTGGTATGGGTGGACCCCGTACCTCGTTTGCCGGGCTGCCCGACGGACTCCCGGCCGGCGACCCCTACACCTTTCGAACGGGGGCACCCTCCGGCGCAGGCTCGGGGCCTGGGCGAGGTCCCTGGCCGGCATCGAGCGAGTTGAAGGGGCCGGCCGCAGGCAAGGAGCTCAAACCGCCCCACGCGCGCCACACCGTTTCGGGGTCGGCCAGTGGTGAGGTGAAAGAGAACAACAGTGTCATCCTGCGGGGCCACCAGGAATCTGTTTCCCAGGACATAGCCGACCTCGCCAGCGGTAAGGGGACGTACGTCAAGGAACTCGACCGCTATGAGGTGAACGGGCGGACCTATGGTGTAGAAGACTCAGGAAGGGTCTATCCCGACTCCGGTCCAGGCATCGTGAAGCTCGACAGAAACGAGTACGCAGCCCTGCAGCAGGTAGCCAAGGCGAAGGGGGACATCAGCGCCGCACCGCAGCTGACCAGGAACCCGCGTTTCACCAACAACCCAGGCATCGTCGAGAAAGCCCTGGCCATCTACAACGGGACGTATCCGTGACATACAACCTCCTTACCGTCGGCGCCGTCAGCCCCGAGGCCATGGGCGTCGCACTTGCCGGAAGCCTTGGTATCGCGGTCGGTGACGTGGATGTGGCCGATCCCGACGGCGACCCCGACCTGCGGAACTGGGATGCGCCCGTCTCGTGCGAACACCGCGCAGTCCACGGTGATGTCGCGTGGTCGCTGGACATCTACGTCCAGGGCGAAGCGGCTGATCAGCCGCTCGAGTCCGAGCTCGCCGCGGCGTTTGCGAAGGCGGCCACGACGACCGTCCTGTACCCCGCAGCCGAAGCAATCCCGAGCGCCTATTGGGCAGTGACGCCGGACGGCCTTCTCACGCGTGTCCGGCTCGAACTCTCCGACGACGAGCCCCCTCTCTACGAGGTCACCGCCGTCGAGGCGCCGGTGCCGCAGCTGCCCCGGGCGATCGTGACGAGGTTTGCCGAGATCGTGCGGGAACAAAAGCCGGACACTCCGGTGGCCGAGGCCTTTGCGGCATCGGTTGAGCAGGTGCGGGAAGCAGCCTCGGGCCTGGCGCGGCTTGCCTGGGACGACGACACGGGCAGTCCCGTCTGGTCCGCCAAGGACAACCTGGTCGTATGGGAGCGAGTCATCAGGCAGCTGGAATCCGGGTGGGCGCCATCAGGGTGGTATCCGGCCGACCTCTATCGAGAACGGTTGGAAGCCCGCGACGAGCTTGCTGGCATCGGTGCCCGGCTGCCTCGTGAGGTCACCGAGCTGCTTGACAAGGCTCTGGAGGAACTGGACAGCCGGTTTGCTGCGGCAACAGCTGAAGACGCGTCGGGGAGCCTTCGCAGGGAGCTGACCGGGGCGACTGAACAGACCTCGGTCGGCTGGTGGTGGCATCGCCGCCCGGATCCCACGCCGTGGAGGCAGGCCTGACCTCGTGCAGGCCGATCTGACCTTGCCTTTACGGCAACGGTGCAGGCCCGGTGCGCGACGGGAATCGCGTTCCGGGCCTGCCGCCACGGACCGGGAAGCGGTCAGCGAATCTTCACGGTGGCGCAGGTGAACGTCGTGTCCTGGAGCAGCGCGGGAGCGACGGCGACGCCGGTCAGGTACTCGGCCAGAGCGAACGCCGCCGGCGAGGGCAGGTCCGTCTCCGCGTCCGCAGCGCGTTCACCAGGTACGCCAAGGCGACGGTGCTGCACCGGTGGTGCCGACGGTGAGCTGGGATCGTCACCAGGCGTCGAGGCCGGCGGGGGTGTGAAGTACGAAGTCAGGGCCAGCCGCGATCAGGTCGTCGATATCGGCGTATCCGTAGCTGATGGCGATGGCCCGAAGGCCGGCGGCACGTGCGTGGCGGACATCGCTGCCGGTGTCGCCGACGTACGCGGTTGCGCCGTGCTGACGGTGCAGGAGCCGGAGTTTGAGCTCCTTCCTGCCGTCCTCGTCCCGCGAGAGCAGCACACCTGGCATCGCGTTCGCGTCGAGGGACCGCTGCAGCAGGCGCTCGACCGCGATGCGGTGGCTGCCGGTGACGATGCCGTACCCGGGACCACGGCCGAGCTCGTCGAGGACGTCGGCGAGTTCGGGGATGACGCCGTGCGCCGACTCGTCCGCGGTGACGTCGGTCAACCGCGCGTGCCGCTGCCAGAACCGCTCGGCTGCCTCGTACGGGATCCAGCGGGTAAGCGACTGGCTCAGCACGCCCTGGTAGATGAGCGGTAGTTCGTGGGGGCCGGTGAGGTCAGGGAGCTCCCACAGCCCCATCTCCGTCCGTGCGGTCTGGTAGGCGCGCCAGGCCCGCTCACGCGAGTCGTGGAGGACGCCGTCCCGGTCGAAGACCAGTACTTCTCCCTCTCCTCTCTCAGTTGCACGAGGGGGACTCCGCACCAGGCCAGCATGTGGGGGTGGGGGAGCCAGGCGGCTAGCTTGACTCTGTCGGGGATCTTGGAGCTGTCGAGGTCAGGTGCCCAGGGTGCGCCAGGACTTTGGCCGGGGAATCTCGCGCTGGTCGAGGTAGTTCTGGAAGGCGGTCGGCCGGCGGGGAGAGGGTGCTTCCTCGGTCGGTGGGAGGCCGCTGAGGCGCTCGATGTTGATGGCGATGGCGGTCAGGACGTGCTGGACGTGGGTTTTGCTCTGTCCTCGGTAGCGGCAGTGGCGCATGCCGTGGCCGTGGGCGAACTCGTTGACTGTTCCTTCCACTCCGGAGCGGACCGCGTAGCGGGTCTTCCACTCGGGTGTCTGTTGCTCGGCACGGATACGGAGTTGCAGGTCGCGGAGTTCTCGCGGGGGAAAGCCGATGGTGCGGGTGCTTTCGCGGGAGGTGGTGCACTGTGCGCGGGCTGGGCAGGGCTGGCACTGGCTCTTGGTGAAACGTGCCACGATCAGCGGGGCCGCGGTGGGCGAGGAGGTCGGGTAGGGGTCGTGCCGGCCCTGGCTGACCTGTCCCTGGGGGCAGGTGACCTGTCGGCGGTCGTAGTCGATGTGGAAGTCGTCCCGGGCGAATCCCTCGCCTCGACGGTGCTGCCGGGTGGGGTTGCCCCGCAGCGGCCCGGAGATGGTGACCTGGTGGTCGCGTGCGGCTTGTTCCAGATGGGGCAGGGAGGTGTAGCCGGCGTCGACCAGGTGCTCGTCGGGCAGCAGGCCGCGGCGGTGCAGGCGGATGTGGATGCCGGGCAGGACGTTGCTGTCGTGGGTGGTGGACGCGGTGGTGGCCACGTCCGTGATCACGTTGGGGCCATCAGGAGCACACGTCTCCGTCAGATGGGCGGAGAACCCCTTCCAGCTGATGATGTGCCCGTGGCGGGCATAGCGGGCCGAGGTGTCGTAGGGGGAGACGATCGCCCGGGACGAGGGCGGCAGCCCGGGTCCGTCTTCGGTCTCGGCGGTGCGCCAGCGCAGGTGCCCTGCGGCGTCGCGGTGGTAGTTCTGCACCATGATCTGGCGCAGGGCCTGGACACGAGGGCCCGACGCGCGGTCCGCTCCGTGCCGGTAGAGGTGTTCCAGGAGCCGGGCGGCGTCGTTTCCGGTGGCGAGGATCCTGGTCTTGGGCTTGGTGGGGTTCTTGCCCAGCCGGACGGGGCGGCCGTAGCGGCGCCCCCAGTCCTCGTCGACGAGTTCGTCCAGCAGGTGCGGGGCGGTGCCGGCGGCCTCCTCCAGTGCGGCGCGGACCGCCTCGGTGACCGTCTCCAGCCGGGGTCAGGTCGCGGACCGCGGCCAGGACGTGGGTGGAGCCGGTGCGCTGGTGGTGCGCTCGCGCACCAGACCGGCTTCCTTCAGGCGGGCCAGCGCGAGGTCGAGGAGGCGGTCGGCGCGGTCGTCTTCGGTGAGACGGCTGCGGAAGTCGGCCAGCACGCTGTGGTGGAAACCGGGGTCATCCAGCTCCATGGCCATGGCGTACTTGAAGTCGATGCGGCAGCGGACCGCCTCGGCGGCCTGCCGGTCCGACATGCCGAGCACGAACTGCAGCACACAGACGGTGGCCAGCTGGGCGGGAGAGAGACCCGGACGCCCGTCCCGCGGATACCAGTCGGCGAAGTCCTCGTCACACCACAGCCCGTCCAGGCGGTCTCTCACCCACATCGCCGCCGTACCACCCGGGTTGCTCGCCCGCGCGATCTGCACGGTCAGAGGTGGGACTTGCTCACCGGAACGAGGACGGAGCGACAACGGACACCTCGACAACTGCATGGGCTCTCGGAACACCCCGAGCATGCCCACCGATCACTCCGGTGCACCGGGCAACTCCAAGATCCCCGACAGAGTCAAGTTAGGTGCGAGGCGCTGCTGACGGCTCCGTTCTCCCCAGATTCTCCCCAGCGCTTCCGGATCCCTAAAAAGGCCAGGTCAGAGGGCCTGTGCAGGGAGGGGCGAGGAGATTACCCGCATCACTTCTCCCCAAGGACTCCCCAGAGCCCGAAATAGGCGGTTTGTGGAGGGGTGCAGGAGTGAACCGTGCGCGCGGCATGAGTGCGGTTCATTGCTCTCTAGAGCCAGTCCCGCCGCTTGAGAATTACGTATAAACCGGTGCAATCAACCCCCATCAGGCCGATCGCGAACGGGTATCCGCCCGTCCAGTGCAGCTCCGGCATGCTGTCGAAGTTCATGCCGTAGATAGTTCCCGCGAGTGTGGGAACTAAGAGGATGGCGGCCCACGGGGAGATCTTCAAGAAGTCCTCGCCCGCGGGGCGCTGATCTGCGCAGATGGCCGTGTGAGGCTTGCTGACCTGCGAGTTTACTCATTCCCGGACCTTTCACTGTGACGTCATTTTGCGTGGTCGATTCTCCCCAGCCGCTCCCCAGCGGCGTTGATTCCCCCCCAGATCCTCCCCAAGAAATGCCGCATTATGAGGGTCGAGCTGCTGACAGTGCGGCCGTTCTTGCCTGCGAAGCCGACTACATAATGTGACCACCCTGGGGCCGGCGTTGGCGGAAGGGGGCCCGGGTCCAGGAGAGGAACAGACCACCGACACCTGGGGGATTCAAGGGGCGGACGGAGCCTCGTGGAATCCCACCGCATGCTCTGTTCCATCCGAGCCGCTCACGCCAGAATCAACGCGTCACGGACAGTCCTTCTACGATCATCAGGATCCACTGTCTCTGCGATCGCTGCGGTCTCCTCTGCTCGGGCCGTCGGCCGCAGCGGTCGCGTCCTCCCGACCTCTTGTCGGGGCGTCTTCTCGTCTCTACTGTGAACCTTCAAATCCCAGGGAACCCAGGCCCCTGGCTCTTTGAGGGATGGACTTTGAACGATCAAATTCTTGCGCGGGCGCCGGAGACCAGCAGGCGGGCCGCCCCCGGACCGGCCCCGGGACCGGCCTCCGAAACGGCCCCCGGTGCAGCCCTGGGTGGCGGTCCGACCGTCGGCTACCTCGACTACGCCCGCGTCGGTCCGCTCGCCCCGGAGGCGACCACCGCGCTCGCCGACGCGACCGCGCTGGCCGGTCGTTCCGGGCCCGCCGACCTCGACCGGCTCTTCGCCCGCAGCGACGCCGCCCGCGTCTCGGCGGCCCGGCTCCTCGATGCCAGGCCACACGAGATCGCGCTCGCCCCGTCCACCAGCAACGGCCTGATCACCGTGGCCGCCGCGCTGCGCGGGCCCGGCACCGTGCTCGTGCCCCGGGACGAGTTCCCCGCCAACGTCTACCCCTGGATCCGCTTCGCCGGCCGGGGCGGCCCCGACGTGCGTCTCGTCGAGCCGGACGGGTCGCGGCACATCTCGCCCGACCTGCTGCGCCGGCACCTCACCCCCGACGTCACCGCACTCACCGTCAGTGCAGTCGACTCGCTCACCGGTCATGTGGCGCCGCTCGCCGCCCTCAAGGAGATCCTCGGGCCGGAGCGACTGCTGGTCGTCGACGCGATCCAGGGTCTTGGGGCCGTCCCTCTCGACGTGGACGCCGCCGACATCCTCGTCAGCGGAGGCCAGAAGTGGCTACGAGCCGGCTGGGGCGCCGCGTTCCTGCTGATCCGCGACCGGTGCGCCGAGCGACTGGGGCCAGGCCTCGGCGGCTGGGCCGGCGTCACGGACCCCTTCGCGGCGCGGCACCCAGCACCGCCACTGTCGGGCGCGGCAGCGCACCTCGCCACCAACCCGGACTTCCCGGCCGCGGCGGCCATTGGCGCCGCCGTCGACGGTCTGCTCGAACGGGGCGGTCCCGCTGCGGCCGGCACCCGCATCCGGGCCACCCTCGCCGAGTTGCTCGACCGCGCGCGGCGGGCGGGTGCCGAGGTCCTGCTGGACGGACTGGGGGAGCGGGACCGTGCCGGCATCGGCACCTTCCGGCTCCCCGGTCACGACCCCCTCGCCGTCCACCAGGTCCTGGAAGCGGCCGGCGTGATCACCACGCGCCGCGGCGAGTGGATCCGGCTCTCGCCGCACGTCTCCACCCCGCCCTCCGCGGTGGACCTCTTCGCCGAAGCCCTGCACGCGCTCACCCGGCGCACGAGCCACCTCCGGACCAGCACAACGAGCACCAGCAGTACCAGCAGCGCGAGCAGAGCCGTCAACCCCGACACCCACGCCCATACCCCCCGTAGCCAGGAGCCGACATGTCCCACCACCTGAGCCGCCGCCAGATCCTCCACCTCGCCACCGCCTCCGCCGCCGGGCTCGGCCTGACCGCCTGCGGAGGCGGCGGTTCGGGCGCCGGCTCCGCAGGTGCCGACGGCGACAGCGGTCCCATCACGGTCTGGAGCTGGACCACCGCGGCCGAGGCCCTGCGCGGAGTCGTCCCGTCCTTCGAGCGCGACAACCCCGGCATCAAGGTCGACGTCCAGGATCTCGGCAACCCCGCCATCTGGGACAAGATCACCGTCGGTCTCGCCGCGGGCGGGAAGGGCCTCGGCGACGTCCTCCACATCGGCGTCGACTACCTGCCCGGCTACATGGAGAAGTTCCCCCAGGGCCTCGCCGACCTGTCGAGGCTCGGCGCCGACAAGCACAAGGACGCCTTCGTCGAGGGCCTGTGGCCGACCGTCATAGGCAAGGACAGAGCGGTCCACGCCCTGCCCTGGGAGGTCAACCCCCTCGGGCTCTTCTACCGGAGCGACTACTTCGAGAAGGCCGACGTCGACCCCGCCTCGATCACCAGCTGGGACGACCTGATCGCCGCAGGACCGAAGATCCGAGCCGCCACCGGCGCGCAGCTGATCGGCCTCGACAAGCCCGGCACCACCCAGGACATGGACTTCTTCCAGAATCTGATGCAGCTCCAGGGCGCCTTCTACTTCGACCACGAGGGCAAGGTCACGCTCGCCTCCCCGGAGGCGATCCAGGCCCTCACCGTCATCAAGCGGATCAACGACGCCGGCCTCATGGCCGACACCGCCGGCACGGGCACCGGGAAGCGCCTGCTCAGCCAGGGGAAGCTCGCCACCGCCCCGTACCCGGCCTGGGCCATCGAGTACCTGGCCACCAAGTTCCCGGCGCAGAGCGGGAAGTGGCGTGTCATGCAGCCGCCCGCCGCCGTGCCCGGCGGCAAGCGCAGCGTCATCGTGAACTCGACCTACCTGACCGTCTCCGCGACGAGCCCGCGCCGCAAGGCCGCCTGGCGCTTCATCGAGTACGCCCTCACCAAGCCGGCCGAGATCAACCGCATGTTCGCCTCCGGCGGCGTCTTCCCCGCCCTCAAGGCGGCTTACGAGGACCCGAAGTTCAGCGCGCCGAACCCCTTCTACGGCGGCCAGAAGGTGCTGCGTTCCTTCGTCGACTCGCTCGCCTCCGGGTCGGACGCGACCAACTTCACCGGCGACTACAGCCGTGCCCTGAAGCTCGCGAGCGACGCCCAGAGCCAAGTCCTCGTCAAGGGTGCCGACCCCGCCGAGGCGCTGAAGGCCGCGGCGAAGCAGCTCGCCCAGCAGACCGGCCGGCAGCAGGCGGCCTGACCATGTCCCTCGCACCTCCCGACCGAGCTCCCGACAGCGGGGCCGCGGCCACCGGAGGGGCCGGTGCCGGCACCGGCCCCTCGGGCCCCGCAAGCGTTCGTGACGACGCCGCCCGCGACAGCGCGACCTCCCGCGACGGGGCGCCTTCCCGTACCAGCGCGACTTCCCGTAAAGAGGCGACGCCCAGCAGCGAAGCGGCCGCCTACCCCGCCCGCCGCCCGAGCGCCGGCCCCGCCCGCCGCGGACTACTGACCCGGAGATCCTTCCCGTACTTCCTGATCATGCCCGCCGTCCTGGGCTTCGCCGTCTTCAAGGCGTACCCCATCGCCGCGTCGTTCTGGATCAGCCTCACCACCGGCAACGGCGATGCCACCCAGTTCTCCGGACTCGCCAACTACCTTCGGCTCGTGGCCGATCCGCTGTTCTGGACCGCGCTCCAGAACACGGCGCTCATCCTGGTCGTCCAGGTGCCGCTGATGCTGGGCCTCGCCCTGCTCGTCGCGCTCGGCCTCAACTCCACCAAGGTGTGGTTGCGGCCCCTCTGGCGGCTCGGCGTCTTCGTCCCGTCCCTGACCGGCCTGGTCGCGGCGGGCGTGATGTTCTCCGTGATCCTCAACCGCGACGCCGGCCTCATGAACTGGGTGCTCTCGCTCGTCGGCGTCGACCCGGTGAACTGGCTCGGCACCCCCTTCTGGGCCCGCGTCGGCGTCGTCCTCGTCATCACCTGGCACTACACCGGCTACAACGCGGTGATGTACCTCGCCGCACTCCAGGGAATCCCCAAGGAGTTGTACGAAGCGGCCATGGTCGACGGCGCGGGCCCCGTCCGCCGCTTCTTCGCCATCACGCTGCCCCAGATGCGGCCGATCCTGCTCCTCACTGTCGTGCTCTCCACGATCGGCACCCTGCAGCTCTTCGACGAGCCGTACGTCCTGACCGGCGGCGGCCCCGACAACTCCACCCTCACGGTCACCATGTACCTCTACAACAACGGCTTCAAGTACTTCGACTTCGGCTACGCCTCGGCCCTCGCCTACGCACTCGCGCTGATCGTCTCCGTCCTCGGGATCCTGCAGGTCCGCCTGATGGGAGAGCGCCGATGAAGATGCGCGGCCCCCTCCTCACCGTTCTGCTCGCGGGCGCCTTCGGGCTCTGCGTCGGCCCGTTCTACTGGCTCGCGATCGCCGCCACCCAGGACGACAAGGACGTGTTCTCCTGGCCGCCGAAGCTGGTGCCGGGCGGCCACCTCCTCGACAACCTCCAGGGGCTCCAGGACTCCGTCGGCCTCGCCCGCGTCCTGCTCAACACCTTCGTGGTGGCCGGCGTCCAGACCGTCGGGGCCGTCGTCGTCTCGGTCCTCGCCGGCTACGCCTTCGCCAAGTTCGACTTCCGCGGGCGCAACCTGTTCTTCGTCCTGCTGCTCAGCACCCTGGTCATCCCCGACACGGTGATGCTCATCCCGATCTTCCAGATGATGATGGAACTGGGCCTGATCGACACCTACCAGTCCATCATCCTGCCCGGTCTCGTCACCCCGTTCGGCATCTTCCTGATGCGGCAGGCACTGCGCTCCATGCCCGACGAACTCCTCGACGCCGCCCGCGTCGACGGCGCCGGCGAACTGCGGGTGCTGTGGCGGATCGTCGTCCCGGTCAACCGCCCGATCATCGCTGCCCTGGCCCTGTTCGTCTTCCTCGGCGGCTGGAACCAGTTCGTCTGGCCGCTGATCGCGCTGCGCAGCCCGGAGATGTACACGCTCCCGGTGGCCACGGCGACCCTCCAGGGCCTCTCGACCACGAACTACGCGCAGCTCCTGCTGGCCAGCGCCATCGCCGCGCTCCCCGTGATGGGCCTCTTCCTCGTCCTGCAACGCCAGTTCATCTCCGGCCTCCTGGCCGGGGCGACCAAGGAGTGACTCCCGTGACCACCGCACCGGACCCGACCGGACCTGACGCCACCACCCCGGACGCCACCGCCCCGAACGCGCCCGCCGCCATCGCCTCGGACACGCGCGCCCCGCACACGCCCACCGAGCAGCCCGTCCCCGCCTGGCGCCCCAACTCCGGAGGCAGCTCGGCCACCACTGGCACTCCCGCCACCCCCGCCGCCCCTCCAACCGTCGTCCACCGCCCCCCCCCACCCCCCTACTCACTCCACTCCACCGCACCCCGCTCACCGTCCACCTCACCGCCCTCGGCAGCGACCAGTGGCAGTCGACCGTCACCCAGGTCACCGACGGCGTGGCCCTGATCGAGGTCCGGGCGGCGGAGGCGGTCACCGTCCGCGCGGAATGGCGCGTCCCCTGCGTCGGAGCCACCGCCTACTGGACCCCCGACACCAACGCCAGCCGCTGGCTCCCGCCCTCCTGGATCGCCCCGCGAACGGTCTCCCTCGCCCTGGGTGCCCCCGTCGCCAGCCTCGTCGGCACCGACGACCGCGCCCTGTGCACCGCCGCGGCGGGCGAGACGGCCGCGCCCGTGCGCGTCGGCGCCGGTGTGGTGGAGGAGAGCGGCGAGTTCGCCTTCACCGTCGAGCAGGAACTCACCCCTGCCGGTACGCCGTTGCGCGTACGGATCGATCTCACCGGCCGGCACTTCGCCACCACCGTCCGGGCCGTCGCCGACTGGTGGGCCGAGGAGGCCGCGGACCACCCCGGCATCGCCCCCGCCGCACGGATGCCCGCCTATTCCACCTGGTACAGCCTCCACCAGAACGTCGACACCGCCACCGTCGAACGCCAGGCGGCCCTGGCCGCGGCCATCGGCTGCGAGAGCATCATCGTCGACGACGGCTGGCAGACCTCCGACCGTACGCGCGGCTACGGCCACTGCGGCGACTGGGATCCCAACCCGAAGGCCTTCCCCGACCTCGCCGCCCACGTCGCCGAGGTCCACCGCCTCGGCCTCTCCTACCTCCTCTGGTACGCGCTGCCGTTCATCGGCCGTCACAACGACGCCTGGGACCGCTTCAAGGGCCTGATCCTGCGGGAGGAGCCCCACCTGGACGCGGCCGTGCTCGACCCCCGCCACCCGGAGGTGCGCGCCTACCTGATCGACAAGGTCTCCCGCGCCGTCGAGGAGTGGGGGATGGACGGCGTGAAGATCGACTTCATCGACCGCTTCGCCGTCACCTGCCCCCCGCCCGCACCGGCCGGCGCCGACCACGCCGAGGTCCACGACGGCGTACGGCGGCTCGTCGCCGACCTCGACGCCCGGCTGCGCCGTACCCGGCCCGACGTGATCATCGAGCACCGCCAGCCGTACGTCAGCCCCGGCCTCTGGCCGTACGCCACCATGGTCCGCGCCACCGACTGCCCGCTCAGCCCCGCCGAGAACCGCCAGCGCACCGTCGACTGCCGCCTCACCGCGGGCCCGCTCGCCGTCCACGCCGACATGATCATGTGGCACTCCGCCGAGACACCGGAAGCGGTGGCCGTCCACCTCGTCAACGCCCTGTTCTCGGTCCCGCAGATCTCCGTGGACCTCGGCGCCCAGACCGAGGACCAGCTGTCGACCCTACGCTTCTGGCTGGACGTCTTCCGCCGCCACGCCGACGTCCTCCAGCAAGGCGCCCTGGAACCCGAGCGCCCCGACCTCGGCTACCCGCTGGTCCGCGCCCACGACGCCCGTACGACGGTGATCGCGCGCTACGCACCGCTGCCGGTCACCCTGCCGCCCCGACAGCCGCTGACCACCCCGCAGACCGTCCTCGTGGCCAACGCGGACAGCGACGCCGTCGTCCTGATCGGCGTCACCGAGCCCGAACGGGCCCTCGCCCTCGTCCAGGGCTGCCGTGGTGAGATCCTGTCCGAGACCGTCCTCGACCTCGTCGCCGGCGTGAACCCGGTGCACGTGCCGACGGGCGGCCTGCTCACCCTGACCCGCGAGGACTGAACGGGACGACGGACGGTGGGTCGGGGCGGCCGTACACCGCCCCAACCCACCGCCCACAGCCACAGCCACAGAGGAACGATGACCGCTCAACAGGTGACCATCGAGGACGTCGCACGGGCGGCGGGAGTTTCCCGCCAGACCGTCTCGAACGCCCTCAACGCCCCCCACCGGCTGCGCGCGACCACGCTCGCCAGGGTCACCGCCGCCATCGAGGAGCTCGGCTACCAGCCGGACCAGTCCGCTCGCAGCCTGCGCACCGGCACCCGCAAGGTCATCGGCTATCCCGCACCCGCCGACAACCCCGCCGACCCGAACCCCCTGATGGGCGGCTTCCTCCAGGCGCTCGTCAGCGCCGCCGACGCCGTGGGCCACCGTGTCCTGCTGTTCCGCTGCGACCCCCAGCAGGGCTCCGGGGCGGTCGCCAAGTCCTTCAACGGACTGATCGCCGCCCGCCAGATCGACGGCTTCGTCCTCTCCGACGTCGTCCACGACGACCCCCGGGTCGACGTGCTCACCGAGGCGGGGTTCCCGTTCGTCGCCTTCGGCCGTACGGCACCCGGGCGCCCGCAGAACTGGGTCGACATCGACTCCGCCGCGGCCACCGCCCAGCTGGTCCACACGTTGCTCGGCCAGGGGCACCGCCGGATCTGTTACGTCAACTCCGCAGCGTCCCTGCCCTGGCTCGCCGACCGCAGGGCCGGCCTGCTCCAGGCCGCGGCGGCCGCTCCCGACGGAGCCTTCGAGGTCAGCGTCCCCGAAGACGACCCGGCCGCGCTCTCCCAGGCGATCCAGCGGCTGCTGGTCGGCCCCGCCCGCCCGACGGCCCTGGTCTGCGCGAGCGACTGGCTCGCCCTGACCGCATATCAGGCCGTCCGAGTGGCCGGCCTCACCGTGGGCACCGACGTCGCCGTCACCGGCTTCAACGACATGCCCCTGTGCACCCTGCTCCAGCCCACTCTCACCAGCGTCCGGCTGCCCCTGGCCACGATCGCGCACGCGCTCGTCGACCGCCTGATCACCGTGGTCGAGGGCACCACCCCCACACCGACGACCGGACTCCTGCTCCCGGCGGAGACGGTCATGCGGGACAGCACGCCGATGAAGCTTCCCCTTGATCGCGGACATCTGGAGACTGGGACTTGAGGTTCCAGAGGAAGTAGCACCAGGTGGGAAGCAAGTACACGAAGCGGTACACCAGCCACTTTCCCCGCCGTAGGAGCGGTTACATGAGGCGGGACATCAGCCTTATCGGCTGGTTTAGCCCTGAGTTGGAGTTTCTTGAGCAGATTGCTGCTGGTGCACGAGCTCGACTTTGTCCCGGAACGGAGGCTTCTCACATCGCCTCCTCCAGGGCGCGTCTGAACTCCTGTGCAGAGGGGGTGACGCCCTCGCGTGGATCCTCCACCGCGAGGATGTCGTCGATCAGTGCGGCCAGTCCGGTCGGGAGTGCAGCGTTCCTCTTGCGGATCGGCACTGCGGGCTCACGCAGGACCACACGAAGGGGATCGGTACCTTCTGGGAAGTCCCGGGGGGTGCTGCGGGTGAGAGCCCAGTACAGACATGCCGCCGAGGCCCATACGTCCACGGCGGGCGTGGCGTACTTATAGTTCACCATCTGGGCCCGTGGCATGAAGGCGACGCTGCCGCCCACCGCCCCGCTGCGGGTGTAGTCCGACAGCCCCGCGTGTTCGAAGGCCTTGGCGAGCCCGAAATCCGCGATCTTCACCCCGGGGGTGGGTCCTGCGCCGGACAGCAGGACGTTCTGTGGCTTGATGTCCCGGTGCACGAGGCCCCGCGCGGGAGCCGTGGTGCCGTCACTGAGGCGCACCGCGGGCAGGGGGGCGCTGTGGGCGTACGCGAGGCCGTCGAGGACCTGGCGTATCAGGGCGATGGCGACGGCGGGGGTCAGGGTCCCGTCCTGTTCGATCACCCGTTGGGCGAGGTTTCCGCCTTCGCAGTACTCACAGGCGAAGTAGAGCAGCGTTCTGGTGGAGCCGGCGTCGCGGAATCGCACCAGGTTCGGATGCTGGAGCACTCTGGTGTTCTTGATCTCGCGCAGGAAGCCGTTCACCGCCTCCGGGTGGATAGCCACCTCGGGCCGGAGCACCTTCAAGGCAAGTGACTCGCCGGAGTCCTGCTGCCGCGCGAGGTAGACGATTCCCTGTGCGCCCCTGCCGATTTCCCGCACGATGGTGTAACCGTCGATCTGTTCGTCAGCGTCACCGTCGGCCGGGGCGGGTAAGCCGTCATCAATTGAGGACACGCGCAGCAGCAAGGTGCCGACTCGTATCTCGTCCCCGTCGGCCAAGTCGTGTGCCCGGGAGCCGGGACCGTCGATCCTGACACCGTTGACGTAGGTGCCGTTCCGGCTCCCGAGGTCGCGTACCCGCACCGTCGGCGGGTCGATGTCGAACGCGCAGTGATGGCGCGATACTTGCCTCTGGTCCGCGGATGCCACGATGGCGCAGTCGGCGGCGCGGCCGACGATGGCGGTGCCTCGCTCGCCATACGAGAACGTCGTGGATTGCGCGCCGACGACGGCCACGCTCAGCCGTACCTCCGCTGCCATGCCCGGTCTCAGTCGACAGTGGCGACGTACAGGGGCGAACCCAGCAGCACTATGGATCTGTCTTCCGGATCCGGACTCGGCCCGTGCAGAAGACGCTTGGCAACGAACTCCATCGTCTGCGCCGGCCCTTGCAACGCTTCCACGGTCCGGCGTACCGCGTTCAGAGCCGCCGCTTCTGGAGTAGCACGATGCCCGGGATCGCCGTTGACGAGCGAGTCGATCTCCGGGTCCACGCGGAGCCCATCCAGTAGCGAGGGCAACAGGGACCGGGCGAGTGTCGGGATGCCCCCGGCATCAGGAGACGCCCCCAGGACATGGTGCGTCGAACCGCCCAGACCGACGACGACACCACTGTCGGTGCGACCACCGAAGTACGCCAGCGATGTGCCGTCACTGTCCGTCAACACATTCCACCGCATTGCCAGTTGCTCTCGGAAGAATGTCCCCGGCTCGTCGACCGACCCCAGCTCACCGTGCTTCTCGAGGTGACTGACGACACGGTCCAGGCGACTGATCCGGTCGTCGTTCGGCGTGCTCTCCGTGACATCGCGATAGCTGGCGACCTTCGCGTCGATCCCGAATTCTCTGGTCTTCTTCTGGCCGAACGACGGATCGATCTGCGGCAGCAGCATGTCGACCTTGCTGTCGCTGACGTAGAGGTAGTACCGAAAGCCCAAGGTGCTTCCCCCGCTTCTTACATACCTCGCCCCACGGGCCGGTTGCAGCAATCAGTATGCGTCATGCTGCCTGCCGGTGCTTCAATTCTGGTCATGACATCTTCCTCAAGCGGCGCTCAGTTAGAGCCTGGATGCACCGCAGGATCCCCAGTCATGACGTTCGACACTGAGGGCACCGACATGTTCGGCGAGGGGCAGCGTGACGTCGCCGCGGAACCGGACTATGCGTGAACGCGGATCCGGTGCTGTGGCGCGAGGGTGACCTCATAGACGACCGCTATCGGGTGACGCGGATCCTCGGACAGGGCGGAATGGGCGTGGTGCACCAGGTCCGACATCTCGCATGGGGCGCCGACCTGGCGGTTAAGAGCCCGAAAGGGCAGCGGTGGAACGCTACTCGCCGGGAGCAGTTCGTCACCGAGGCCGAGACCTGGGTGTCGCTGGGGCTGCATCCGCACGTGTGCAGCTGCCATTACGTACGCGTCTTCGACGGAGTCCCGCGCGTCTTCGCCGAGTACGTCCCTGGCGGCAGCCTCCATGACTGGATCCGCGGCCGGAGGCTCTACAACGGGGACCACCGCGGCGTGCTGGCCCGCATGCTCGATCTCGCGATCCAGTTCGCGTGGGGCCTCGAGCACGCGCACAGCCGAGGTCTCGTGCACCAGGACGTCAAACCGGCGAACGTCCTGATCGAGGAGGCGGGGGAAGGCGCCGTCACGGCGAAGGTCACCGACTTCGGCATCGCCCGGGCGCGCGCCGTCGCTCTCGCGGCGGCCGCGGACGACACCGCGCCAGGCGTGAGTGTCCCGGTCTCGGCAGGCGGATACACCCGGAGATACGCCTCGCCCGAGCAAGTAGACGGACTGCCGCTGGGTCGGCGCACCGACGTCTACAGCTACGCGGTCGCAGTACTGGAGATGTTCACCGGAGGAGCGACCTGGCGGGCCGGCGAGGTCGCGGGTGAAGTCCTCGCGCAGCACCGCGCCCATGCGGAAGGCGTTCCCCCGGACGGCGGCCCGCCTCACCTGCCCTCGGACCTTGCCGACCTGCTGGAACGATGCCTGCGCCATGACCCCGCGCACCGACCGGGATCGATGTCCGAGATCGCCGCCGAGCTGACCGGGATTTATCAGCGGGCGTTGGGACACCCCCATCCTCGTCAGATGCCCAAGGCCTCCGAACTGCTGGCGGACGAGTTGAACAACCGTGCCCTCTCCCTGCTCGACCTCGGCAGACCGGGCGATTCCGACCGGTCGTTCACGGCAGCGACAAAAGCCGATCCGCAGCACCTGGCGGCGGCCTACAACCACGGCCTGCGGCGGTGGCGACGCGCGGACATCACCGACGAGAACCTCATCGCCACACTCGACGGCATCCGCGCCGGCGACGACTCCTGGCAGGCCCGGCACCTGCTCGCCCAAGTACACCTGGAACGCGGCGACCTGACCTCCGCCCGCGCGTTGCTGGAGTCGGCACTGCACGAGACTTCTGATGAACCGGACGTCAGAGCGGCGTTACGCGCCGCCCGGTCCCCCCTGGGTGTCGACGCCCGCTGCACCGAGACCTCGGCAATCGCCTGGCGCGGCGAGCAGTCCATCGTGAACCCAGTCCGCATCGCCGCCGACGCGCCGCTCGCGCTGACCGGCGGCCGTGACGGCACGGTGCGATTGTGGGACCTGGACAGCGGGCACTGCCACCTGACGCTCTCTGGGAGCAGCCGTCCGGTGATCGCCGTCGACATCAGTCCAGACGGCACTGTCGGTGCCTCCGCGAGCGGGGACGACACGATTCGAATCTGGGACCTGACCACCGGCCGCGGCCTGTACGAGGTGCGCACGGAGCGGCCGCGCCGACCAGGCAGGGGGTTCGTGGCTCAGGGCGAGTACTACACCGTCCGGATCAGCGCCGACGCACGGTTCGTGCTGTGGGCGGAGGAAGGGAAGGTAACGCTCTGGGACTTCTGGGGAGCTGGACGGACCGTGCTGCACGACGAGGACGACGGAGGCTGGCGGGCAGGGATCGACCTGACCGCTGACGGGCGTCTGGCTCTCTTCGCCGACGGCGATCGGATTCGGATGTGGGAGCCGGCGAGCGGACGCGGGTGGCAGACCGCGCCCATACCCGACGGGATCGCCCCGGGCTTTCTCCGCGTATCCCCCGACGGCCGCTCCGCGGTCACCAGCGGATACGCAGCCGGGACCATCCGTCTGTGGGACTTGGTGAGCGGTCAGTGCGCCCACAGGCTCCAAGGGCACCGCAGTGGGGTAAGGGCACTCTCGTTCAGCGGTGACTCGCGGTTCCTACTCTCCAGCGGACAGGTGGACAGGACTGTCCGATTCTGGGATCTGCGCACCGGCCGTTGCCTGCGAACCTTCGCCCTACCCGAAACGGGTGGCTACGTGGACGAGGTGAGGTTGGCGGGCGACGCCCGCCGTGCGATCTCGGTCAGCGACAACGGCACCGTCGCGCGCTGGACGATGCCGGCCGGACCCATGACCGCCGAAACCGGGAGCGCGATCCTCCAACTGAGCCGGCCACGTCCCGTCACCGACTTAGCCAACCTGAGTAAGAAGGTGGAGGCGCAGGTGGTCTCGGCGGAGCAGGCGATGGCCGACGGACGTCTGCCGGCGGCACTTGACCTGCTCACGCAGGCGCGCGCCACGGCAGGGTACGAACGTCAGTCGCACGTGCTGTCCGCCTGGCGAAAGCTGGCCCGCAAATCGATCCGCACGGTCCTACGCGGCTCCTGGCCCGGCAAGACGCTTGCCACCGGGCACTTCCAGTCGGCCGACCTCTCCCAGGACGGCACGGTAGCCGCGGTCTGCCACACCGACGGCACGGTCCGGCTGTGGGACATCGAGCACGACACCGAACTGCGCGAGATCCGTGTGAACCCCGGCAGGTCGGGCGGGATGGGGGTCTGCCTCAGCCTGAGCGTCGATGGGCGCCGACTCTTGTCCGGTGAGAACGACCGGGTGCGGCTGTGGTCGGTCGACACCGGCGCATGCCTACACACCTTCGACGTGGGCGAACACGAGATATGGTCGGTACGCTTCGCAGCCGACGACAATCACGCGCTTTTCAGCGGCTATCCCTGGACTCAGCTCTGGGACCTGCGCACGGGTTCCGTGTTGTCCACCATGCACGAAAGAGTCACCAGTGTCGCTTGGGCCGGTCCGCTCTCCCTTGCGGCCGCGATCGGCGGGATGCACCGCGACACGGTGCTGGTGCACGAGGTGGCCGACGGCCAACTCGTCCGCAGGGTCGACGCACCACGCCCCCCGGGAAATACGCAGGACCCGACAGGCTATGAAGCCTTCTTCAAGCCGCGTGGCTTGGTCGAATGGAGTTCGGCGGGCCTAAGTGCCGACGGACGCCAACTGCTGACCGGCGACGAGGCCGGGGCCATTCAGCTGTGGGACCTCGCCACCGGGGAACGACTCCGGCAGTTCGAAAAGGAACCGGACCACACACCGTCCAAGCTCCGATTCACCGCCGACGGACGCTTCGCAATCTCCACCGGCCGCGACTTCAAGATCCGGGCGTGGGATGTCGGCACCGGACGGTGCCTGCGTGTCCTCGGTGAACACCGGCAGCCGGTCGACGACATCGTCGTCGCCTCAGACAGCCGTCGCGTGCTCTCATGGAGCCGAGTCGACGGCGCCCGACTGTGGGAGCTCGACTGGGAGCTGGAGGCCCGGGAAGCGGTCGACTGGGACGAGGCCGCAGCGCCCTACCTGGAGGGTTTTCTTGCCCGGCACGGGCAGCACCCGACCGATGCCGACATCGACGGCTTGCTGCGCCTCCTCCAAGACGCCGGTTACGGCTGGCTGCGAGCAGAGGGAGTTCGGGCCGAACTGGATCGCATGGCAGTCGCGCAAAGGAAGCGATGACCCAGTCTGGTGCGGTCGGGCTCGGCGCAGCGTCGCGGCCAAAGACTTCCGAAAGCTCGCTCCCCCTGCTGGTTCTGAAGCGATCCGGGTCTCATAGAGGCTCCGGAGTGTCCCGGATCGCTTCAAACCGACCGCGGGGCACGGTGATCAACAACATCGCCCTTGCCGCCCCGGCCGCATGACGTCAGTCACGCGTTTGAGCCAGGAAAAGGACACGATGGCTCGCAACAATGCGACACGTATGAAGGGCTCCGCCCTCGTGTAATGCGACACGATCTGCGTGGGACACGGTCTCTGCTGACACAACTGCGCGCGGGGTGCCGTCGTCGCCCTCGCTGGTCTCGATCTCGTACAGGCCGGTGGTGGTCATGCGCTCGCCCCCGCGACGGCGGTGTCCAGGAGCGTGACGGCGTCGGCCTGGTACGGGTCGGCGAACAGTTAGGGCCTGTCCGATGGGTCGTATGAGCTGATCAGGAGCGTGGCCTACTGTTCGCTGAACAAGGGGGCCGCATGGCACGCGATACAGCTGAAGCAGAGGCGGGGATGAAGGGGATCAGATTTCCTGCCTGGCACGGAAAGCACTACGTGACGCTGGCTGAGCTACTGGTTCGCCTCGGCAGCTTCGGCCTGGACCTGACCTGGCGCGTCGAGTTCGACGAGATCGTCGATCCCCGCTGTGTCGAGATGGAGAGACGCGCCGACGCCGGCATGGACACGTTGACCTTGTTGTCGTTGACGACCCCCTTCCTCCAGTTGATCGACGCCGAAGCACGTGGGTTCGCGGAGGACCAGCTGGTGCTCGTCCTGACCGAATTCGATAGTTCCTCCTGGGACGTCAGGGCTGTCGACGCGGATTGCTCCGTCGATGAAGCCGCGCCACGTGCTCGCCGAGTCGGAGCCGGCCCCGCCCCCTCGTGGCCGGCCGCTGGCAGGACCCCCGCCGGCACCTGCGCGCACTCCGACGAGATCTGAGAAGCCCCGACCGGCCCCGGAGCCCACCCCGCCCACACACGAAAGGACGTGGCCATGGCCACACTGTGCGAACGCAAGACCTGGCCGCCGCCTGCACATACCTGGCGGGAGAAGAACTGATCACCGTCGACTGGGAGCCGGGCAACACCCCGGCGATGGTCACCCTCACCCACGAGGGAATCCGGCACATGGAGGCCGAGGAGGAAGGAGGGCCACGGGCCCGGCCTGATCCGGGCAGCACACCTATATGCGGGCGAACTCCTCTGTCTGCTGGGCGAACTCCTGGGCCATGGCCGCGCTGACCGTGGGCCTGGTTTCGCCGATCGCGCGCAGGTAGTCCTCGGTGGTGGGGTGGGCCCGGGTCCCGGTGTCGAAGGTGTGCTCGAACTGGATCTGTGAGACGGTGCGCGCCACATGGGCGATGTCGGCGGGGGTGAACCCCTCGCTGGCGGTCGCCAGCGCCGTGCTGTCGGCCTGCGCTCCCGCCCTGGCCAGGTAGCTCTCCCACAGCGCGGTCCTCGCGCGGTCGTCGGGTGGACCGATCGGCAGCACGTAGTCGAACCGGCCGTGCCGCAGGAACGCGGAGTCGAGGGTGATCACGTTGTTCGTGGCGCAGACGAGCAGCCGCCCGTCCTGGCCCCGGAACCGGACGATCGCCTTGAGTAGTTCGTTCACGACGCCGACCGCGGTCGCGTCCGCACCGCTCCGGGTCCCGGCGATCTCCTCGACCTCGTCGATGAAGACCAGGACGTGGTCGAGCCGGGCGATCTCGTCGAAGCGCCGGTTCAGGCCGCTGGCGAGCCCGTACTCGGCGGCCAGTCGGGCGGGGAACAGTTCGAGGAACGGCCATCCCAGACGGCTGGCGATGGCGTGCGCGAACGTGCTCTTCCCCGTCCCGGGCGGCCCGAAGAGCATCACGGCCCGCGGCGGCTCCACTCCGTGCTGGGCGGCCATTTCGGGATGGGCCAGTGGCAGGACCAGGCGCCGCTCGATGAGCTCCTTCTCCTTCTGCATGCCGGCGACCTTCTGCCACAGGTTCCCGGGCGGCAGCTCCGCTCCCAGCGACGCGAGCATGCTGACCGCCTGCGGGGTTACTTGCCCTCGCTTCTCGAAGAAGACCAGGCCCGGACGGGCGTCGAAGCCGCAGTTGTGCAGGGCGGTGGCGCCGGTCTCGCCGTCAGGCAGGACGGCGTGCACGGTTCGGACGCCACCGGCGAACAGCCGGTGCTCCAGGGCCGTGATCAGGTCGCTGCCCAGCCCCTGGTGCCGCCAGGCGGGCGCCATGCTGATGCGCAGGATCCACGCCCGGTCACCGTCCACCCTGCTCACTGCGGCGCCGACCACCACGTCGTCCGCGGTGGCCACCACCGCCGCGTGGTGGGCCTGGAGGGCCGCCACGGCGTCCGAAAGCGGAAAGAGCGGCGGCTCTTCGGCCGTGCCGCTCTCGGCGTCGACTCGGATCACCGATTCGAGATCGTCCTGGGCGTAGTCCCTGACGCGCCAACCCGTCATGATCAGCTCCGTGTGTTCGGCCGTACCCCCATCATCAGCCGATGTGCGCGGGACGCGCCCGTCGGCCTTCAGGCCGGCGGCACTGGAGGGCACGGCTGCGCACCTCACGGCGGCAGAGCCCCGTCCCTCGGCTGCCGTCCTCCGCTCCGTGAGGAAGTCGCAGGCCGGGCTTCCCGACGCGCGACGGGACCCGGCCGCGCCGGCCCTGCGTGAACCGGCCCGCCGGGGAATCCGGGCCGTGAAGGCCGCCGGGCACGGAAGCCGTGTGATGTGCCCGGTCGCCGGGGAGCATCCTGGAAGCCACGCCGCCCGTGCAGCCCGGACGCCGGCCCGCCGCCTGGTTGGAGGCATCAGGATGACCGTCGGAGGCCGCGCGGACCCGGATCGCTCGGAGAGCTTCGGGGAGGAACTGCTCGGGCTGCTCCTGGACGGGGCGCACGAGCTGCCGCCCCATCTGGTCGGCCCGTTTCCTGGTGGTGTCGACGACTGCCGTGGGGTGCGCCGCTGGGCGCCTCGTAGTCCGGCGCGCGGCGCACGACGATCCGTCCGGCTGCGGTCGACCTCACGCCGTTGCTCGCGAACGCCGGCTGAGTGAGGCGGCTCTTCGGTGGATCCCGCGCGATCGGGGCTACTCCGAACGGATCTCCGTGGTGATCGTGTAGAGCTCGATGATGACGCCGTTGTCGGTGCGAGCGATGTCCATGCCGGTTGCCATCGGAGGTTGGCCGACCGGGCCATACTCGAAACCGAGGTGGCCGATGTCGTCGAGGCCCGACGGGGGGCCCGTGGGGCGGAAGACCCAGTCCGGATTCTCAGCGCGCAGCTCCTCGGCACGCTTCGTGAGGTCCGTGTGCCCACGGATGACGCGGTCCGGTTCGTGCCACACCACGTCTTCGGCGTAGTGCTCGGCGACGATCGCGGCCCGGCGGACCGGATCCGGTTCGTTGAACACGTCGAGGAGGTTCACTCGCATCAGATCGGCGGGGGATCTGGTCATGGTGGTTCCTGGTTCCGATTGCGGGCGGGCCGGTCAGGCCACGACGGCCGGGGCCGTCCGCAGGGGTGCGAGCGCGGTGGTCCAGGCGACGACCTGGTCGAGCATGGTGTTGAGTGCGCCCAGGTTGTAGTCGCCGGGCTTGAACACGGTGAAGTTCTCGAATTCGGTGATCATGGAGAGCACGACCTGCTGCCGTACGTCGGCCATCTGGAGTTCGGCGGCGACCTGGCGCAGGTGTTCGGCGGAGCGTGTGCCGCCGGTGGCGCCGTAGGAGACGAGGCCGAGGGCCTTGTTGTTCCACTCGGCGTACAGGTAGTCGAGGGCGTTCTTCAGGACGCCGGGGATGCCGTGGTTGTACTCGGGGGTGACGATGACGAATCCGTCGTATGCGGCGATGGTCTCGGCCCAGCGGCGGGTGTGCTCGTTCTGGTACTGGCCGAACGAGGGCGGCAGCGGCTCGTCGAGGTGGGGGAGGGGGTGGTCGCGCAGGTCGAGCAGCTCGAAGCGGGCGTCGGTGCGGCGCGAGGCATGGTCGAGGACCCAGCGCGCGACCTGGTCGCCGACGCGGTGGGGCCGGGTGCTGCCGAGGATGATCCCGATGGTGAGCATGGTTGGCCTGCCTTCTTGTGGTCCTTGGCCAGGGGCCGCCCGCTGTCTGCGGACGCGCTGCCCGGAAGTTCGGCCATGGGGCGGGCGGTCGGCCCCCTCACCGGCCCGGCCCGCTGTCACCCACGGTGATTTGCCGCGACATCGACGAGCAGTCCAGAGGGTGGCGAACCGTCCGGCGAACGGGCTTGATGGCGTAGGTGCGAGGTGCGGTTGGCGACCCCGGTTCTCCCCAGATCCTCCCCAGCGCTTCCGGATCCCCGAAAGGCCAGCTCAGAGGGCCTGTGAAGGGGAGGGCGAGGAGATCACCCGCATCACTTCTCCCCAGCGCCCTGAATGGGTGGTTTGCGCGGCGATGCATGCGCAAACGGTGCGCGGCGCGTGCTTGAGACAGGTGCCCGCTACGGCCAGCCTCGCCGCTTGAAAATCACGTACAAACTGCCTCATACCACCCCCATCAACCCGATGGCGAAGGGCACCCGAGGCCCCAGCGCAGCTCCGGGCATGGAGTCGAAGCTCATGCCATAAATAGTTCCCACCAGTGTGGGAGCAAAGGGAATCCCGCCCACGACGAGATCTTCAAGGACACCTCCGGCGGCGCCTACTTCTACCTGGACGACCAGGACCGGGTCGTACTCGCCGACTCCCGCCAGCACGTCCTGCGCATCGCCCACCGACAGAAGGCCGGCGGCGCCTGGGAGTTCACCGTCGAGAACGACTGGGACCTCACCGCCCTCGTCCCGCACGACTGCGTCAGCTGGACCAACCTCTTCCCCAGCGGCGTCTGCGACCCCGTCACCTCCGTGATGCCCGACTGGGACGGCCGCATCTGGTGGGTGACCCGCCTCGGCCGCGTCGGCACCGTCGACCCCGCGACGGGCGCCCTGCGCGTGATCCGGCTCGACGGCGAGGAGATCCAGAACTCCTTCTCCGTCGCCGAGGACGGCGTCTCCATCGTCACCGACCACGCCCTGTACGGCTTCCGCGCCGACGCCGACGGCGTCCCGCGGGTCCGGTGGCGCGAGACGTACGACCGGGGGACCGGCACCAAGCCCGGCTCGGTGAACCAGGGTTCGGGCACCACCCCCGACCTCTTCGGCACCCAGGACCAGTACGTCGCCATCACCGACAACGCCGACGACCGCATGAACGTCCTCGTCTACCGCCGGGGCGAGGGCGTGCCCTCCGCCGAGCGGCTCGTCTGCAAGGTGCCCGTCTTCGGCTCCGGCGCCTCCACCACCGACAACTCTCTGATCAGCTGGGGCAACAGCCTCGTCGTCGAGAACAACTACGGCTACGAGAACCCGAGTACGCTCCTCCTCGGCCGCAGCGTCGTCGGCGGCGCGGCCCGGATCGACGTCCGCGCCGACGGCAGCGGCTGCGACACCGTCTGGCAGAGCGACGTCCGCTCGCCCTCCACGGTCCCGAAGCTCTCCACCGCCAACGGACTGCTCTACTTCTACGAGAAGCGCCCCAACTTCTGGGGCATCGACGCCTGGTACCTCACGGCCGTCGACTTCCGCACCGGACAGCGCGCCTTCTCGCGCTTCACCGGCACGGGCCTCTCCTACGACAACAACTGGGCGCCGATCACCATCGGCCCCGACGGCACCGCGTACGTGGGCGTCTTCAACGGCATCGTCGCCGTCCGCGACACCGCCTGACGCACGGCGGCGCGGCGCCCCGTGGCGCCGCGCCGCACCGCTCACTCGAACTCGGGCATGTCCCCGACGGTCGTCTTCTCGTCGATCACCGCGAAGGCGGCACCCTGCGGGTCCACGATCGCAGCGAACCGGCCGAAGGGGCTGTCCATCGGCCCGAACACCTTCCGCCCGCCGAGCGCTTCGGCCCGCTCGACCGCCTTGTCGCAGTTGTCGACGGCGAAGTAGATCTGGATGTACGAGGGGATCTCGGCCGGGAAGTCCTCCGCCGTCATCACCATCCGCCCGAGCACCGGCTGCGGACCGCCCAGGTCGAAGACCCGGTAGTCCATGTGCTCGTCCTTGATCTTCTTGGAACCGAAGCCGAAGACCTCGGTGAAGAAGGCGTCGGCCTTCGCCGGCTCCCGGGTGAAGACCTCGGCCCAGGCGTACGCACCGGGCTCGCCCTCCCGCTCGAAGCCCTCGTGCGCACCGGCCTGCCAGACACCGAACGTGACGCCCGAGGGATCCTGCGCGATGCACATCGAGCCGAAGTCGCCGACCTGCATCGGCTCCATCAGGACGGTGCCGCCCGCGCCCCGGATCTTCTCCGCCGTCGCCGCGACGTCCGGCGAGGCGAAGTACAGACACCAGGCCGACTGCGGCTCCCCGTCCTGCCCCGGCATCGGCGGAACGACGGCCGCGACCGCCTTCCCGTTCTTGTACGCCTGCGTGTAGTTGCCGAATTCCGAGGCGGACTCGCCGAAGGTCCAGCCGAGCACATCGCCGTAGAACGTCTTCGCGCCCTCGACGTCGGTGAACATCGCGTCGGTCCAGACCGGCGTGCCTTCAGGTCGTGCGGCCATGACGGTGACTCCCACTTCCGATTCGATGATGTGTTCCTCCGGCCACGCTAGCCACGCTCGCCGGGGCCCGCGCGGTGACGCACCGCAGCTCCCGGATTCAGCCGGGAAGCCGGCCCAGGGCATAGCGGTGGAACGGGCCGTCCGGGATCGGGAGCCCGGGCCGCCACAGCCGCAGCACCTGCGCCGACGGCAGGAACAGGGCCTCCGGCAGCCGGTCCGGGTCCGTCCACTCCCAGCGCTCGATCTTCTCCGGCTCCGCCACGGCGGGCACCCCCCGGAAGCCGCGCACGGCCGTGGCCGCCGTCATCCGGGTCAGCCGCGCCGAGGTCACGGTGTCCATGAGCAGCCCGAGGACCTCCACGTCGGCGGCGTCCGCGAGGAGCGTGGTCTCCTCTGCCAGCTCGCGCACCGCCGCCTCCTCGATCGACTCGCCCGGCTCGACCTTGCCGCCCGGCAGCTCCCACACCCCGGAGCGGTCCAGGCCCAGGAGAACCCGGCCGGCCTCGTCGGTCACCACGACCCCCGCGCCGAGCGAGGCCCCGGCGGACGGCGGCTGGACGTTGCGGCGGGCGGTGGCGGCGTGATCTGCGGTCGTCATGGGCCCTGTGTACCAGGCGCCCCGACACGCCCGCCGGGCGCGATCCTCCCCGCGCAATAAAAAAGAAGAAACCCCTTGAAACGGGTGAAAAAGGGAGGACACTCGTTCTTAGTGAGCGTTTTACTTATGCTCATGCCAGTTTGATGCGATTCTGAATCGTCGGCCTCGTAGGGTGACCGCACCTTATCCACCGGAATGTGTCTCTTCTTGAAGGCTACGGGCCAGGGAAACAGCTCGGTCTGCCCCAGAACATCCTGTCTCGATTACGCAAGCACCAGTTCGCGGCATACCCGGGCGCATACCAACGCTCCCCATACCCCCGCACACGCCCTCCCCGGCAGCCACCAGCGCCAGTAATCCCACATCATGCGACCACCCCGGCCCTACCCCAGCGACCTGTCCGACGCGCGATGGGAACTGATCCGCCCCACCCTCGAAACCTGGCGCCAGGCCCGCGCCGGGATCCGCCGGCCCCACCACGACCTGCGGGCCCTGATGAACGCGATCCTCTACGTCGACCGCACCGGCATCCCCTGGCGCTATCTGCCCCACGACTTCCCACCCTGGCAGAGCGTCTACGGCTACTTCGCCCACTGGCAGAACGACGGCATCTTCGACCAACTCAACGGCCTCCTACGCGGCCTGCTCCGCCAGGCCGAAGGCCGCGAACCAGAACCCACCGCCTGCCTGCTCGACTCCCAGAGCATCAAGACCTCCGCCAACGTCCACCTCGCCGACCAGGGCATCGACCCCGCGAAAAAGATCCTCGGCCGCAAGCGGCACATCGCCACCGACACCCTCGGCCTCCTCCTCGCCGTTCTCGTCACCGCCGCCAGCGTCCACGACTCCGCCGCCGGCACCCGTCTCATCGACGACATCGCCGCCCGCCACCCCACCATCACCAAAGCCTGGGCCGACAACGGCTACAAGAACAAAGCCATCGAACACGCAGCCACCCGCGGCATCGACCTCGAGATCGTCCAACGCGACCCCCACACCCGCGGTTTCACCGTCCAACCCCGCCGCTGGGTCATCGAAAGAACCCTCGGCTGGCTCATGCACCACCGCCGCCTGGCCCGCGACTACGAAACCCACCCACACAGATCAGCAGCCATGATCCAAATCGCCGCCATCAGCCTCATGACGCGACGCCTCACCCAACAGAACACACCCAACTGGCGCGACACCTGACCACAAACGAAACAGACAACCGAGAATCAAACGCTCACTTACACCGGACAACCGGAAAGAGCCGCACTCGCCCACGGAGACGTCCGAAGGCCCGCGTGACCCTGATCTCGGCTCTGGCCAGGCCCCCGGCGGGGCCGGTCGGGCACGGAGCCGTCGGCGACGGCCGACGACCGCGCGAACCGACACGGACCGCCGGGGACTGTCATGTCCGGGGCCCGGCAGGCGGCACCACCGCCACCGGACAGTGCGCGTGATGCAGCACTGCGTGCGCGACGGAACCGATGAGCAGCGTCCCCAAGCGGTGCCGGTGATGCCGCCCCACCACCACGAGGCCCGCCTCCAGGGAACCCTCCACGAGCCGGCCCGCGGCGTCCCCCGGCACCACCACCGGGACGAGCTCCACCCCCGGCCACCGCGCCGCGAACGGCCGCAGCCGCTCCTCCTGCTCCAGCCCCGCGTCCTTCACGAGCTCCTCCGCGTCGTCCGCGAGCGGCAGCGGCGGCGGCACCTGGAGCGCCGGCGAAGGAGCCGCGAGGAGCGCACCCTGCGGCGGCGGCAGCCGGAGCGCGGTCACCACCTCCAGCGGTACGCCCCGGTGGCGGGCCGCCTCGAAGGCGAAGTCGAGCACCTCGTCCGAGGTCTCCTCCGGGTGCAGCCCGAGCAGCACCCGGCCCGCCGCGGCCCCGTCCTCGAGCGCGGCGGCGCGCGCCTCGTGCGGCACGACGACCAGTGGGCAGGGCGCCGTCAGGGCCAGAGTCCGGCTGGTCGACCCGAGGAGCAGGCTCGCGAAGCCGCCGTGCCCCCGGGAACCGGTCACCAGGAGCCGCGCGCCCCGCGCCGCCGCCGGCAGCGCGTCCGTCACGGACCCGTCCAGCGACTCGTACCGCACCGGGACGCGATGCCCCCGCTCCTCGACCACCGTCCGTACGGCCCGCGTGACCGTGTCGGGAAGCTCCGGCGTCTTCCCCAGGGAGGCGATACGGGCGGCGCCCAGCTGGAGCGCCTCCGAGCGCACATGGGCCACCACCAGCGGCGCCCCGAGGCCCTCCGCGGCGCTCAGCGCCCACTCCAGGGCCCGGAGACTGTGCTCCGAGCCGTCCACGCCGACGACGACCGGCGGCTCGTACGCCGTGCTGGTGTCACTCATGGGGGAATGACTCCCGCACACGGAGAAACGCCACGCCGGTCCGGTCCGAAGTGCTTCGGACCGGACCGGCGCGGGTCGGGGAGCGTCAGGCGCCCTGCTGCTTGCGCGCCCGCTCCTCGTTGCGCTCCTTGATGCGGATGGTCTCCTTGCGGACCTCCGCCTGGGTGGCCCGCTCCTTCTGGAGCCACTCGGGGGACTCCTCGCGGAGCGCCTGGATCTGCTCGGTGGTCAGCGGCTCGGTGATGCCACCGCGCGCGAGACCGGCGATGGAGACGCCCAGCCGCGTCGCGACCACCGGGCGGGGGTGCGGACCGTTCTTGCGCAGCTCCTGGAGCCAGGCGGGCGGGTTGGCCTGGAGCTCGGTCAGCTCGGCGCGCGAGACGACACCCTCCTGGAACTCTGCGGGGGTGGCCTCGAGGTACACACCCAGCTTCTTCGCCGCGGTCGCGGGCTTCATGGTCTGGGTGTTCTGGTGCGACGTCATGGTGTCAAGGGTATCGAGCATGCGGCCGAGCTCCGACCACGGCAGCTACCGGTAACCTGGCGGGGTGACAGGCTCGGACGCTTCCCCCGCGGATACCCCCACTTCCCCCTCCTCCTTCCGGCTCGCCTACGTGCCGGGAGCGACACCCGCGAAGTGGGTGCGGATCTGGAACGAGCGCCTGCCCGACGTGCCCCTGACCCTCCACGCCGTGACCCCGGCGGAGGCGTTCGCCGTGCTCCGGGAGGGCGCCGCCGACGCGGGTCTCGTCCGGCTGCCGGTCGACCGGGACGACCTCAGCGCGATCCCGCTCTACACGGAGACGACGGTCGTCGTCATCCCCAAGGACCACCTGTTCGCGGCGGTGGAGGAGGTCTCGGCGGAGGACCTCGCCGAGGAGCTCGTCCTGCACCCCCTCGACGACACCCTCGGCTGGGAGCAGCCGCCCGGCCGCCCCGCCATGGAGCGCCCCGCGACGACCGCCGACGCGATCGAACTGGTCGCCGCGGGCATCGGCGTGCTCGCCGTCCCGCAGTCGCTGGCCCGGCTGCACCACCGCAAGGACCTCACCTACCGGACCCTCGTCGGCGTCCCGCAGTCGCGGGTGGCCCTGTCCTGGCCGGCGGCGGACGAGGCGCCCGACCTGGTCGAGGAGTTCATCGGCATCGTCCGCGGCCGCACCGTGAACAGCACCCGGGGCCGCCGCGCCGAGGAGAAGAAGGGCCAGAAGCAGCCCAGGGAGCAGAAGCCGGCGCGGGCGGCGAAGCCCCGTGCCGGAGGGAAGCCGGGCGCCGGGTCCCGTACCGGCGGGAAGCCCGCCGCCTCCCGCAAGGGCGGCGCGGGCTCCGGCCGGAGCGGGAAGCCGCGCCGCGGCCGCGGCTGAACCGTCCGCACGGCGGACGCCCCGCGCCCGGCCCCCGGCGGCTCGGCATACTGACCCCTCCTGATCACCGAGATCATCCAGGAGGAGCTTTGGCCGCCAGTTTCAGGACCGTCGTCGAGGTGGCACCGGACCACCTCGACCAGGCCCGGTCCATCGACCGGGTGTTCCAGGAGGCGATCGCCCCGGCGACCGTCAACTTCGACTTCGAGGCGATCCACCAGGCGGCCTCGGCCGTCCCGGACAGCGACGTGGTGAAGATGGTCCGGGGCTGGGGGCTCCAGGAGCACGCCCCCGTCCTCGTGATGGTCCTCTCCCTCAAGGAGGCCGTCCGCCAGGCGCTGCCGCCGGAGTGCGCGGAGGCCGGTTTCTGGGCCACGGTCGAGCGGGAGCTCGTCCAGGCCTTCACCGGGCTCGCCGCGCAGGAGGGACAGCCCGGACTCTCCTTCTACGAGGAGTCCGGGGACCGCACCCGCTTCTACCGGGACCTGTTCTTCGCCCTCCAGGACGAGGAGACCGGGGACCACATGTACGCCCTGGCCTTCTGCGTCGACGTGACCGTCGAGCTGCCGAAGGACCGGACCCTCGCGCTCGAACTGACCGACATCGTGCCCTTCGCGGTGCGGCTCAACGCGATCGTGGTCCGCCAGGCCCTGAGCGTCTCCGTCTGAAGGTACGGGTGACCCGTACCGGCCCGCCGTCCCGGGCCGGATCCCCCTCGGAGGAACAGCTCAGCCCGGCAGGCGCAGCCGCCTGCCCCGTGCCGCCGCGACCAGCTCCGGCACCGTGGCGAGCTTGACCCGGGGGCGCCCCGCGTCCCGGCCCCGCGCCCGCTCCGCCCGGTCGATGGAGGCGAGACCGCGCGCGTCGACGAGCCCCCGTCCGCTGCGGCTCCGCGCGAGCCGCCGGAACTCCTGGGACGTGCCCGTCGGCTTCGGCAGCGCCCCGGCGACCGCGTCCGCGAGCAGCGTCCCGACCGTCTCCTCCGCGCACGCCCGGTTGGCCCCGATGCCCCCGGACGGTCCCCGCTTGATCCAGCCCACGACGTAGCTGCCCGGCAGCCCCGCCACCCGGCCCGCCTCGTGCGGCACGGTGCCGGTCGCCTCGTCGAACGGCAGCCCCGCGAGCGGCACTCCGCGGTAGCCGATGGCCCGGACGAGCAGCCCCGCCCCGATCTCCGTACCGGACGCCGAACCGTCCTGCGTCACCCGGACCGCCCGTACGCGGCCGTCGCCCAGCGCCTCGACCGGGGCGGAGTGGAAGCGCAGCACGATCCGGCGCCCCTCCGGCGCGGGCGCCCGTGTCCAGTCCACCGCCTCTCGGGCCACCCCCCGCAGGAGCGCGGCCTTCGCCCCGGCCTCCGCCGCGTCGATCGCCACGCCGGTGCGCGGATCGGTGTCGTCGACGACCAGGTCGACCCCGGGCAGATGCTTCAGGGCGAGCAGTTCGGAGGTGGTGTACGCGGCGTCCTCGGGGCCCCGGCGGCCGAGCAGCACCACCTCGCGGACCCGGGCGTCGCGCAGGGCGGCGAGCGCGTGGTCGGCGATGTCCGTACGGGCCAGCGCGTCGGGGTCCGAGACGAGGACGCGGGCGACGTCGAGCGCCACGTTGCCGTTGCCGACCACGACGACCCGCTCGGCGGAGAGCCGCACGGCGTCCGCGCCCGTCTCCGGGTGCGCGTTGTACCAGGAGACGACGGAGGTCGCCGAGACGCTGCCCGGCAGGTCCTCGCCGGGGATGCCGAGCCGCCGGTCGGAGGGCGCGCCCACCGCGTAGATCACGGCGTCGTGGTGCGCGGCGAGTTCCTCCGGGGTGACGTCCCGGCCGATCTCGACGCCGAGCCGCATGCGGACCCGGGGGTGCGCGTGGAAGCGGGCGAAGGTCTCGCCGGCGCCCCTGGTCGCCGGGTGGTCCGGTGCCACGCCGTACCGGACGAGGCCGCCGGCGACCGGCAGTCGGTCGATCAGCGTCACCTCGGCGTTGGTGTGCAGGAGGAGGTCCTCGGCGGCGTACATGCCGGCCGGTCCCGTGCCGACGACCGCCACCCGGATCGGGGCGAAGTCGGCCGGGATCGAGCGGTCGAAGACGGGCTCGCCCCAGGGGTGGAAGGTCGGCGAGGCGAGGACCGGCGCGGGCTCGCGGTCCGCGTAGTAGGCGGCGTTGATCCCCTCGTACTCCCGCAGCCGCGCGGTGAGCCGGTCGGCCGGGAAGATCGCGTCGACGGGGCAGGCGTCGGCGCAGGCCCCGCAGTCGATGCAGCTCTTCGGGTCGATGTACAGCATCTCCGTGGTGCCGAAGTCGGGCTCGTCCGGCGTCGGGTGGATGCAGTTGACCGGGCACACGGCGACGCAGGTGGCGTCGTTGCAGCAGGTCTGGGTGATGGCGTAGGTCATGTCGTCGGCTCAGCTCGGATCCGGGGGAGGGGGTCAGATGAGGTTCGCGCGCTTGTAGAAGAAGAGCGCGGGCCGGGTCAGCAGGCGGGCCGAGGCCAGGAACTCCATGAGTCCGGCGCAACTGGCCCGCATCTGCGCCTTGTAGTGCTCGTTGGCGGCGGCCTCGCGGCGTGCGCGCACCGGGTCGAGACCGGCCTTCGCGTACACGTCGGGGCTGACCAGGCTGGTGACGATGTAGTACGCCGCGATGGCCACGACCAGCGCGTGGAAGTTCCGGCGGGCCCGGCCGGCGTGCTCCAGGCGGCGGCGGGTCTCGTCCCGGGCGAACTTCATGTGCCGGGACTCCTCGACGACATGGATGTTGTTGATGGTGCGGACGAAGGGGACGACCCGCTCGTCGCGCATCCAGTCGCGCTGCATCACGTCGAGGACCTCCTCGGCGACGAGGATCCCGGCGTAGGCGGCCTCGCCGAAGCCGACGGTCTTGAAGGCGCGGCCGAGTTCGAGCACCGCCCGCCTGGGCCGGTAGGCGGGGGCGCCGAGCTTCTGGGCGCCCCGGGCGAACATGATGGAGTGCCGGCACTCGTCGGCGATCTCGGTGAGGGCCCACTGGAACCGCGGGTCGGTGGGGTCCTTGGCGTACATGTCGCGCAGCACCATCTGCTGGAGGATCATCTCGAACCAGATGCCGGTGCTGGCCACCGAGGCCGACTCCTGCCGGGTCAGCTCCTTGCGCTGCTCCTCGGTCATCTCGTTCCAGTAGGCCGTCCCGTAGAGGCTGTTCCACTCCGGGCTCTGGCCGTGGAAGTCCTTGTCGAGGGGGGTGTCCCAGTCGACTTCGGTGGCGGGGTCGTACGAGAGCTTGGCGGCCGACAGGAGCAGCCGCGCGGCGACGTCGTGGTCTTCGTTGTCGGGGCGGACGGTGCTGCTGGCCATGGTGCGGCTCCTCGGGGTCGCGCGGGCGTCTCGGACGCTTGTTAGACATCACGTCTAGCAAGCTTGTTAGACGGAACGTATAGCAAGGCCCCCCGGGAGGCCTACCCCTCGGTACGGACTTTCTTCCGCCGGACTCACCCCGGGTACGCGAACGGGGCCGGAGCCATGGCGGCTCGGGCCCCGTCGAGGGGTGCGCGGTGTCAGAAGGTCAGGTTCCAGGCGTCGATCCTGCCCGTGTCCTGGCTCGCGTTGTCGTTCACGCGGAGCTTCCAGACGCCGTTCGCGACCTCCGAGGAGGCGTTGACCGTGTACGTCTGGAGGATGTTGTCCGTACCGCTGCCGGTGTGGTTGTGCAGGGTGTACACGGTGCCGTCCGGGGCCACCAGGTCGACCTTCAGGTCACCGATGTAGGTGTGCTTGATGTCGACGCCCACCTTGAGGGTGGCCGGCGCGTTGCCGGTCACGCCGCTGACCGTGATCGGGCTCTCGACCGTGGAGTTGTCCGCGATCGCGTAGTCCGTGAGGTTCTCGAAGTAGGCGCCGGCCGGCGGGGTGGAGCCGCCGACGGCCTTCAGGGCGTCCACGCGGCCCTCGCCGAAGAAGCTGTTCTTCGCCGTGGTGCCGGTGCAGCGGGCGTCCGAGGGGCAGGCCAGGTCGGTGGCCTGCTCGCCGAGCTTCGCCCGGATGTCCGCCGGGGTGTACGCCGGGTTGGCGCTGGCGAGCAGCGCGGCGACGCCCGCCACGTGCGGGGACGCCATTGAGGTGCCGCTCAGCGAGGCGTACTTGCCGCCGGGGGCGGTGCTGTAGACGGACTCGCCGGGGGCCGAGACCTCGATGATGTTGCTGCCGTAGTTCGAGAACGACGCCTTGGAGGTGCCGCTGGTGCCGTTCGCCGCGACCGTGACGACGCCCGGCAGCTCGGCCGGGATGTCGAGGCAGTCGTTGGTGAGGGTCCGGGTGACCGGCGTGGAGTCGTTCGGGCTCGTCGAGTCGGTGGTCTTGTTGGCCAGGTCGACATTGGAGTTGCCGGCCGCCGCGACCTGGAGCGAACCCTTGCTCTCGGCGTACGCCTGGGCGCGGCCCACGCCCTCCAGGATGGCCGCCTGGTCGAGGTCGTTCGGGCAGTTGAACTGCCACGGGTCCGTGTAGTAGCTGTTGTTGGTGACCTTGAAGCCGTGGTCACCGGCCCACACGAGGCCGCAGATGGTGTTCTCGGCGAAGAACAGCGTGGTGCCGGGCTCGGCGATGCGCACCGAGGAGATCTTCACGCCCGGCGCGACGCCGATGGCGCCCTTGCCGTTCTTGGCGGCCGCGACCGTGCCGGCGACATGGGTGCCGTGCTGGTCGACGTCGCGCCAGGCCCCGGCGCGGGTGTCCGTCTTGCCGTAGGCGCAGGAGACCGAGTCGGCGGCGTTGAAGTTCGGCGCCAGGTCCTGGTGCTGGTCGTCGACGCCGGTGTCCAGGATGCCGACCTTGACCGAGGCCGAACCCGGGTTGACGGCCCAGGCCTGGTCGGCCTTGATCTGGGTCATGTCCGAGCGGACGGGCTCCGTCGTGGGCGCGGTGGCCTGCGAGGGGTTGGCCGGGAGCGCCGGGTTGTAGGCGTCGGCGGGGACGTCGGAGGTACGGGTCGCGCCGACCTTCTGGACGCCGGAGACGCCGCGCATCGTGGCGGCGAAGGAGGCGGAGGTCGAGTGCGCGACGATCACGCCGATCGCGTCGTACGAGGCGAAGACCGAGCCGCCGTTGTTCGCGACGGCGGTGCGGACGGCGGTGGTGTCGCCCGGGGTCGTGATGACCAGGTAGGCGCGGGTGCCGGCGGCCCAGGCGGCCGTGGCCGCGGCGGCGTTCGACGGGGCGCTCGCGGTGAACGCCGCGAGCGGCTCGTTGTCGAGCGGGGCGGCCTGGGCGAGGGAGACGGGTCCCGCGAGCGCCAGGGTCGTACCGAGGGCCGTCGCCGCGAGTCTCATGCGGCCGGATATCTGGGAAAACAATGCGTCCTCCGATGACCCGGTGGCGCGGGTGGCGCCGACCGGGCCGTGTGTTGTGTGGGGTGGACGCAAGATCGCAGACAAACGGGGCGGAAGGAAGTCTTCTGTCCGACAAGCCCGTTCACGTAACAAAATCTTGACTTGAACATGCCGACGAGAGGGCGATTTCCGTTCCTTCGCCCTCTCGTCGGGCCTTGCTTCTACTTGAGGTACGGGCCGGGCGCCCCGATCCTGCCGGGGCCGTTCAGGACGTACACCCGAAGGTTGCCCTTGCCGGGGGCTGCGATCGGGAGGGTGCCGTCGGCGACCGTGCGGACGTCGCCGGTGACGGCGTCCGTGTACGTGCCGTTCGGGATGCCCGTGAACGTGGCGCCGCCCGAGACGGTGACGAGGGCGAAGCTGTCCGTGGAGCCGCTGGTGTAGCGGCGCTTGAACGCCATGCCCCCCGAGACTCCCTCGGTGGAGTACTGGCCCGTCTGGAGCGCGGGGATCGCCCGGCGGATCTGGTTGAGCCGCTGGACGTGCTTGACCAGCGGCTGTGCGAGGGTGGTCGCGACCTGGCCGCTCGCCGAGGAGACCTGGGAGAAGTCGGAGGCCGTGACGGAGCCGGCGAGGTGCTCGCCGAAGTAGGCGCGGCCGGTGGTCGCGAGCGGGCAGGTGGGCCCGCAGTCGATCTTCCTGCCCTTCTGGAACTCGACCTCGGAACCGTAGTACAGCGTCGGGATGCCGCGGAAGGTCCACATCAGGGACATGTTCTCGGCCCAGGCGTCGGTGCCGCCGGCGTACCGCTCGCTCGACTTGTCGGGGCCGTAGTCATGGCTGTCGACGTAGACGACGTTGTAGGTGGCGTCGTTGTAACTGTCGTCGGAGTCCTTGCCGTTAGAGAAGGCGTTCTGCGCGTCACCGAAGTTCATGTGCATGCGCATGTCGATGACGTTCATGCCGGAGAACCGGCTGTGGTCGGGCGTGTGATAGCTGTTCCCGGCGAGCAAGGCATTGGTCGAGGTGGGCTGGTTGCCGGTGCCCTGCTGCTGCTCGTAGTCGTACATCTCCAGGGCGGCCCTGGCGTCGTCGGCGTCGTACTCCTTGCGCTCCTTCCAGGTGTAGAACTGCGCCGAGTGGTTCACCGAGCCGCGGTTCCACTTGTCGTTGACGAAGGCGGCGACCTCGCCGAAGACGAAGAAGTTCTTCGCCGCCTCGGCGCCGTGGCGCTGGGTGACCCGCTCCTGGATGGCCGGCAGGAAGCGGCGGTTCCAGGTGGTGCGCGGGATGTGCACGGCCGTGTCGACGCGGAATCCGTCGACGCCCATGTCGATGTACTTGTCGTACGCGCCGATCAGGTAGTTCTGCACGGTCGGATTCTCGGTGTTGAAGTCCGCCAGGTCCTCGTGCAGCCAGCAGGAACGGGCGTCCTCGCCCTCCCAGTTGCCGATCCAGCACTGGTGGTAGAGCTCCTTCGGGAACATGCCCGAAGTGGGGCTCGGCCACTGGCAGTTGTACACCGTGTACCCCTCGGCGCTCTTCCCGCCGGTCGGCTTCCCCCAGTTCACACAGGTGTTGCCGGCGGGCTCGGCCGTCGACCACAGGTCGCCGTTGTAGTACGACTTGCCGCTCTTCGCGTCGACGGTCAGGCCGTCGTACTCGAAGCCGGGCTGCTTCTCGTCGTAGTACCAGCTCCACTGGCTGTCCCGCACGCCGTACACGGTCGGGACGAAGAGGCCCTTGGCGCCCCAGCGGGAGGAGTGGTTGTAGACGACGTCCTGGTAGATCTTCATGCCCTTGGCGTGGGCGGCGTCGATCAGGTCCTGGTAGGAGGCGCCGGCGGACTCCAGGCGCGGGTCGACCCGGTAGAAGTCCCAGCCGTGGTAGCCGTGGTAGTCGTAGTCCGAGCGGTTGAGGACGACCGGGGTGACCCAGAGCGCCGAGAATCCGAGGCCCTTGACGTAGTCCAGCTTCTGGATGAGGCCCTTGAAGTCGCCGCGGAACATGGGGTCGTCGTTCGCCGCGTTGCCGGACTTGACGTGCTGGCTGCCTCCCCGGTTGTTCGACGGGTCGCCGTCGTTGAAGCGGGCGGTGAGGACGAAGTAGATCGGGTCCTTGCGCGGGTCGGTGCCGAGCGGCTTCCCGGTCGCGGGCGTGGCGGGCCTGTCGCCGGTGGTGGCGCTCGCGGCGGCCGAGTCGGCGGAGACGTTCCCGGCGGCGTCCACGGCCCTCACCGTGTACGTGTACGCGGTCCGTTCGGCGAGGCCCGTGTCGGAGTACACCGTGGAGCCGACGTCGGTCACGACCGTGCCGCCGCTGCCTCCGGTCCGGGTGACCTGGTACTTCGTGACGCCCCGGTCGTCGGTGGAGGGGTCCCAGGTGAGCAGCACGGAGACGCCGTCGGCGGTGGCGGTCAGCCGGGCCGGGGCGGTGGGGGCCCGGGTGTCGGGCGGGGTCGCGGCGCACGGGTCGGCGGCGTTCGCCGTCACCACCCGGTTCCGGACGGTGGAGACGCCGGTGCCGATCGTGTAGTCGGATCCGCCGTTGTTGTCCCAGGTGCCGTTGCCGTTGTTGAAGGCGGCCTTGAGGAAGGCGGCCGGCCCGAGGTCGATCTCCCGCTTCCACCAGCCGGCACAGGCGGCCTGCATGCCGACGCCCGGGACGGCGGTCCAGGCGCCGCCCGCGGGCTGGTAGTGGATGTTGGCGGTGGACCAGCCGAGCGCCTCGGTGGAGTAGTAGACCGTCGCCTTCGCGGCCGGGGTGGGCGTGGTGTTCCCGCACGGGTCGGAGTGGGCGACGACGCCGTCCTTGACGGTGATGTTCCCCGTCCCCAGGGCGTAGTTGCGGCCGCCGTTGTTGTCCCAGGTGCCGCTGCCGTTGTTGAAGGTGGCCTGGAGGCCGGCGGCCGCGCCGAGGCTGACGGTCTTCTTCACCCAGTCCGTGCAGGCGGGCTCCATGGCGACGCCGGGGACCGTGGTCCACGCGCCGCCGTCGGGGGCGTAATGCAGGTGGTACGCGGACCAGTTCTTCGTCTTCGTCCAGTAGAAGACCGTCGCGGTGTTCTCGGCGGCCGCCGCGACCGGGGCGGTCCGGGGTGACGGGTCGTCGGGTGGCGCGGCGAGCGGGCCGAGGAGGCCGGCGGCCACGGCCAGGACGGCCACCGGGCGTCCGGGCAGGCGTAGGGGGGTGCGGCTCATCTGATGCTCCAGGCGGACGCGCGTTCCGTACGGGCCGGTTGGGGCAGGGGGATCGGCATCGTTGGAAACGCATTCGGAAAGTTTCTGAAACGCTTTGCGTCGGGCGGAAGTTACCGTCGCCGGGACCTGGAGGTAAAGACTTCTGACGGAACGGGTGTACGACGTCTACGCTCGGGCGGTCCGTACGCGCGACCGATGCCGAGAGGATCTCGATGAAGCTGCCCGCACCCCTGCACGTCGTCAACGAGGGGCTGGCGTTCCTGCTCGAACTCGCCGCCCTGGCCGTGCTCGCCTGGTGGGGGTGGGAGAGCGCGGAGAACGTGGCGCTCCGGCTGCTCCTCGCGATCGCCGCGCCGGCCCTCGCGGCCGTCGTCTGGGGCCTGTTCGCCGCTCCCAGGGCGCGGTTCCGGGTGCCGCTCGCGGGTGTTCTGCTGGTGAAGGCCCTGGTGTTCGGCGCGGCGGCGCTCGCGCTCCTCGGTGTCGGCCGGCCGGTGTGGGCCGTCGCCTTCGCCGCCGTGGCGCTGGTCAACACGGCCCTGGCGACGGCGGACCGGCAGGCCGCGATGCATCGCGGCGCCTGAGGGGGAGACCTCGACAGGCGCTCGGCCGGGAAGGTCCGGCCGAGCGCCTGCGCGGACTGCTCGCGGCCCGATCGACCGGCCGCGTGGTGCCCCCTCCCGTCGTCAGTCGACGTGCCAGTCGTAGAGGACCTCGTAGACCCCTCCGAACTGCTCGACCCTCTGCGTGAGTTGGCGCTCCACCGATGCGTGTCGCGCGAACTGCTCCGGGCCGTCGACATTGAGCGTGATCGGGATCGGCGTGAAGGACTCGTCCGCCAGTCCGGACCTGATCTTCTCGTTCACCGCGTCGAGGACGGCGCCGGCGAGTGCGCCGATCGCGCCGGCGACGGCGGGCCCGGCGATGACCGCCCCGGTCGTGGTCGCGGCCTTCACGACGGCCTCCTTGATCTGCGTGCCGAAGGCGCCGTAGAGCGTGTCGAACCCGTTGCTCAGGTCGCCGTCGTCGTGCTCGATCACCAGCAGGGTGGTCGTGTACGACCGGGGCCACAGACCGGGCCGGTCGATGTCGAACTCCATGAGCACGTGCGGACGGTCGCGCCAGGGGTCGCGCACGTCGTCGCTCGACACGTCACCGATCTCGCTGCCCCTCAGGACGTCGGCGCCGTACGTGCCGTCCGGCCGCGCGACGACCGATGCCGAGTCCATGCCCAGCGCGGAGACGTACACCTCGTCGTCACCGCCCTGCAGGAGGTCGTCCGTCGACTCCTTCTCGATGAAGTACCGCAGCCGGAACTGCAGGGTGCGGTGGTGCCAGTACGTCGACCACACGTGGTGGTCGGCCCCCAGGACGAAGAGGTCGATGTGGTTGCCCCGGCGGGACACGGCCGTCACGCGCTGCCGCTTGTCGAAGACCGCCCGTCCGGGCACCGCGAACCAGTCGGCGGCCCAGCCCGTCTCGGCGCTCCAGCAGGTCGTCCAGACGTGGCTGTCGTTCCCCACGACGTACAGGTCCAGCTGCCCGGGGACCCGGGAGGCCGTCGTGAGGGGGCGGCCCTTCTCGAAGACGGCCCTTCCCGGTACGGGGGACCAGTCCGCGCTCCAGCCGCCGTCGGCGTTCCAGAAGGCCGTCCAGACGCGGTTGTCGTCGCCGACGAGGAACAGGTCGAGATGGTCCGCGTCCCGGGCCACGGCTGCGACCGGCTGCCGGTCGAAGACGGCTGTTCCCGGGATGGGCATCCAGTCGGGGTGCCATCCGGCCTGTGCGCTCCAGAACTGTGACCAGACACGGTTGTCGTCGCCGACGACGAACAGGTCGAGGTGGTCTGCGTCCCGGGCCACGGCCGCCACCGGCTGCCGGTCGAAGACGGCTGTTCCCGGGATGGGCATCCAGTCGGGGTGCCATCCGGCCTGTGCGCTCCAGAACTGTGACCAGACACGGTTGTCGTCGCCGACGACGAACAGGTCCAGATGGTCCGCGTCCCGGGCCACCGCCGCCACCGGCTGCTCGCCGAACACGGCCGCCCCCGGCACGGCGAACCAGTCCGGGTGCCACGCGGCCCGCGCACTCCAGAACTGCGTCCACACGTGATGGTCGTCGCCCACCACGAACAGGTCGACGTTCTCCTCGGAACGAGACACCGACGTGATCTGCCTGCCCGTGTCGAACACGGCCGCACCCGGCACCGTGAACCACTCGGCGTTCCACGTACCCATACGATCACTCCTCTCCGGCGCGAACGGGCCCACAGGGGGCTCGTTCGGACTCGATCTCCAGCCTCCGCCGGGGCCGGGCCGTAGAGGATCCCTACATCTGGGGATGGACAGGCGCGGCCGGAGAGTCGCCGTCGTCAGCGGTACAGCGCGGCGACGAGTTCGTCGCGGCCTTCCGCGCCCGTCTTGCGGAACACCGCCTTGAGGTGGTCGTTGACCGTGTACGGGGACACCCCGAGGCGCCGGGCGATCCGCTTCACGGGCGACCCGTCCCGGAGCTCGCCGACGATCTCGCGTTCCCGGGGCGTGAGCCCGTACCAGGCACAGAACGACGGCGTGACCAGGTCGCCGGTCGCCCCTTGCAGGATGACCGCGACATCGCCGGCACCGTCCTCGCCGAGGGGCTCGGCCTGGGCGGTGAACCATCTGCCGCAGCGCGCCGGCGGCATGCAGACCAGCGGGCCCGGGGCGCCGCCCCGGGCGCGGGCGGCGAGCGACAGCGCGCGGAAGAAGGCGTCGGACACCCCCGCGGGGACGGCGGGCGCGCTCTGCGCCATCACGTGCGCGACCCAGGCCTTGGCCTGCGGGCTGACCGCCTTGACCTGGTGGTCGGCGCCCACGATGGCCACACCGGCGGGCAGGGCCGGAGCATCCGCGGCGGGACTCAGCGGGCCGGACGTCCCGTAGCGCCGGAGGGCGGCGACCAGGGCCGGCGCGAGCCGCATGGCCCGACGGGCCTCGTCCTCGCCGAACCGGCGCCCGCCCGAGCCGCGGAGCAGCCGTAGCTCACCCCAGACCCCGCGCGGGTCGGCGAGCCTCAGCCACAGCTCCGAGTCCGCCCCGTGGGCGGCGAGGATACGGTCCGCCTCCCGGTCGTGCGACCGCCCGCCCACGACGGCGACGGAGCTGTTCGTCCGATCGGTGCCGACCGGCCCGCGCGCGCCCGCCCCCGTGATGCGGTGGGTGAGGAGGGCAAGGGCCAGCGCGGGCTCGTATCCGTGCCAGAAGCTGAACCAGCAGAGCTCGGTGCCGAGCACGGGATCGGTGCCGCGCAGGCAGAGCGCGTCGTGGGCCACGAGGGGGGCGAGAAGCCGGGAGACGGCCGCGGCGGCATCCTCGCCGCCGGCACTCAGGCTCACCGCCGCGTACACGTCCCGCGCCAGCCGCTCGTCGTCGAAGAACGTCAGGCCCACAGGGGCCATTGTGTCAGCGGCGCCACGGCCGCGCCCGCCGCTCGACCCGCCCCCGCCCGCCCGACCGTCCGGGTCACGGCCGGGGCCAGGGGCGGCCTTCGAGCCGCTCGATGTCCCGGTTGAAGCGTTCGAGGTAGGCGGCGAAGCGGGTCACGTCCTCCGGTGACCAGTCCTCCATCACCCGCTCCAGACCCTCGACGTTCGAGGACCGGTCGGCCTCCAGGCGGCGCTCGCCCTCCTCGGTGATGCGGAACTTGCGGGCGATGCCGCCGTCCGGATCCGGGATGCGCTCCACGACCCCGGCGCGCAGCATCGCGGCGGTCTGCCGGTTGAGGGTGGAGGCGTCGAGGCCGAAGGCCTCGCTGAGCTGCCCGATGGACATCGGCCCGTGCATGCGGATGCGGGTGAGGAGCACGTACGCGCTGCGGTCGAGCTGGCCGCCGGCCGCCCGGGAGCGGGGCCCGTACAGGAGGGCGTGCCGTCCGATGAGCATGCTCTCGAACTCGACCAGATGGGTGGGCTTGTCCATGAGGGCATTCTCTCCTGTCGCGACGACCTGTGCAGCATGCATATCTTGTGCATCCTGCAATTGATGTGCATGATGCACAAGCATCGAACCATCGAAGAAGTACCGAGGGAGAACCCGTGGACGGCTCCAAGCCCGACGCCCGCCCCGGAGGCGTCGTCGGCGTCCTCGCCATGGCCGGCATCGTGGCCGCACTCATGCAGACCCTGGTGGTGCCGCTCATCGGCGACCTCCCCAAGCTGCTCGGCACCAGCGCATCCGACGCCTCCTGGGTGATCACCGCCACCCTCCTCGCCGGAGCCGTCGCCACCCCCGTCGCCGGCCGGCTCGGCGACACCCTCGGCAAGCGGCGCGTCCTGCTCGCCTCCGTGATCCCGCTCGTCGCCGGCTCGATCGTCTGCGCCCTCGCGTCCTCCGTCGTCCCGATGATCGTCGGACGCGGACTGCAGGGCCTCGGCATGGGCGTCGTACCGCTCGGCATCAGCCTGCTCCGCGATGTCTCCCCGCCCGAGAAGCTCGGCGGCTCCATCGCCCTGATGAGCGCCTCCATGGGCGTCGGCGGCGCCCTCGGCCTGCCCTTCTCCGCCGCCGTCGCCGAGAACGCCAGCTGGCGCGTGCTCTTCTGGGTCGCCGCCGGCCTCAGCCTCCTCGTCGGCCTCCTGATCTGGCGCGTCGTCCCCGCCGGCCGCCGCGCGGCCGCCCCCGGCCGCTTCGACGTCCCGGGCGCCCTCGGCCTCGGCGTGGGGCTCGTCGCCCTGCTGCTCGCCGTGTCCAAGGGCGCGACCTGGGGCTGGGGCAGCGCCACCACCCTCGGCCTGTTCGCCGTCGCGGCCGTCGTCCTGCTCGCCTGGGGCGCCTGGGAGCTGCGCATCGCCGAACCGCTCGTCGACCTGCGGGTCACCGCCCGCCCGGTCGTCCTGATGACGAACGCGGCCTCGATCCTGGTCGGCTTCGCCATGTACGCGCAGTCGCTGGTCGTTCCCCAGCTGTTCCAGCTGCCCGAGGCGACCGGGTACGGACTCGGCCAGTCGATGATGGCCATGGGCCTCTGGATGGCCCCGGCCGGTCTGATGATGATGATCCTGGCGCCCCTCGGCGCCAAGCTGTCGGCCGCCCGCGGCCCCAAGGTCACGCTCTCCGTCGGCGCGCTCGTCATCTCCGCCGGTTACGGCTCCTCCCTCGCCCTGATGGGCTCCACCTGGGGCCTGCTCACCGTGACCCTCATCTGCAACACGGGCGTCGGACTCGCGTACGGGGCCATGCCGGCGCTCATCATGGGCGCGGTGCCGCAGGAGGAGACCGCCTCGGCCAACAGCTTCAACACCCTGATGCGCTCCATCGGCACCTCCGTCTCCGCTGCCGTCATCGGTGTCGTCCTCGCCCAGATGACCACCGCCCTCGGCGGGCACGTGCTGCCCTCCGAGGGCGGCTTCCGCACGGCGATGCTCATCGGCTGCGGTGTCGGCCTCGTGGCCGCGGTCGTCGCCGCGCTGATCCCCGCGAAGGCCGCGGCACCGGCTCCCGCCGACGCCCGGGCGGCCGAGCCCGGGGCGGGCCCGCGCGCGGCCTCGGAGGCCACCACCGCCTGACGGCGACGACGACCGGGGGGCGCCGGCCGCAGGGGTACGTGGGGACGGCCCCGCGGCCGTCGCCACCCCGTCCAGCCCCCGTCCTGCGGGCCCGCCGGTCCCGGCCGGTCCTCAGGCCTGCACCGCCGTGAAGCCCGCCCTCTTGTACGTCCGCATCAGCAGCGCCGTCTCCGTCGACGTCACGTCCTCCAGGCGGGCGAAGACCCGGGCCGTGAACTCCTGGAAGTCCCGGGTGTCGCGATGGCTGGAGTACCCGAGCAGGCTCGTCCCGCCGCTCGTCACCACCAGATGCCGCAGGGCCGGTTCCCGCGCGAGCAGCCGGATCGCGGGATCGAGCCCCCGGTGCGGCACCCCGAGCCGGAACCGCGCCTCCACCGGATAGCCGAGGACCGCCGGGTCGGCGTGCAGCCGCAGATGCAGCACGTGCGAGGCCGTGAGCCTGGCCAGCCGCCGCCGGGCCGTCGTCTCGCCGACGCTCAGCTCCCGCGCGAGGCGCGTCGTCGACATGCGCGCGTCGCGACGGAGCAGCTCGACGAGCCGCCGGTCGAGCTCGTCCACGACGGGCGGCTCCGGCAGCGCGGTGCCCTCGATGGCGTGCCGCCGCACGTCCGTGGGCTCGTCGTCGTACGGTGCCCAGTCGCTGGCCGTGAGCAGCAGCCGGAGCACCACCGCCGAGTGGATGTCCACGACCCCGTCGAGCCGGCCGATCACCGTGTCCACAAGGGTGAGCAGCGCGTCGTGGCCGGTCGCGTGGAGCTCGACGAACACGTCGAGCGCCCCGGTGGCGACCTCCACGGACCGCGTCTCGTCCAGGGCGGCGAGCGTCAGCGCCACCTCGTGGACGCGGCCCGGCGCGCACCGTACGGCGATCTCCGCCGTCACCCCCTCGTACTGGTACTCGGGAATGAGCGCCGCCACGAACGCGACCCGCCCGTCGGCGGTCATCCGCTCCAGGCGGCGCGCGACGGTCCGCTCGTGCGCCCCGACGGCCGCGGCGACCTCCGCGAAGGGCGCGCGGGGATCGCGGTGCAGGACCCTCAGGATCCCGTGGTCCAGCGCGTCGAGACCGCCGCCGGGCCCGGGACCACCCGCACCCGGGCCGACCCCGGGACCACCCGCACCCGGGCCGACCCCGCCGCCGGGCCCGGATCCCGCTCCGTCGCCGTGCCGTGCCGCCCGCTCCGCCGTCATGCCGCCTTCTCTCCGCCCGGTCCCGAGCCCGCCCGAAGGCGCTCCACGCGCCCGCCGCGTGCCCGAATCCGCCGCAGGACCCCCGTCCTCTGCCGCATTCGGCCGTCTTCACGGTCAACTCTTGCCCGAAGTGCCGTTCGCTCGCCACATTGTGGTGCATCTTCCGCCCCCGCACCCCCACCCGCCGCCGGCGGCCCCCCCTCCCCATCGAGCCCACGCGGCCCTCCCGAAGAGGTAGTACGTATGACGGACGCCGGTACCCGCACCGCCCCCGTACGAAGAAGAGCCGTACGTCCCGTACCCGCCGGCGCGGTCATCGCCTCGGTCGCCCTCGTCGAGCTCTCCAGCGGCATCACCCAGGGCTTCCTCTCCCCGCTGCTCAAGGGCCTGACCGACACCCTGAAGGTCACCGCGGCGGACCTGAACTGGATCAGCATCGCGAACCTGCTCGCCAGCGTCGCGTTCACGCCGGTCCTCGCCCGCATGGGCGACCTCTACGGCCACCGCCGCCTGCTGCGCTGGAACCTGGCGATCGTCATCGCCGGCTCCGTCCTCGTCGCACTGAGCCGCTCCTTCCCGGTGCTGCTCGCCGGCCAGATCCTCCAGGGCGCCATCGCCGGCTTCTTCCCGCTCCTCGTCGGCATCCTCCGCAACCGCCCCGACGGCGGCGACGCGGAGAGCCGCCGCGGCATCAGCCTGATGGTCGCCGCACTGATCGGCGGCCTCACCCTCGGCCTGCTGTCCAGCGGCTTCATCGCCGCGACCGTCGACAGCCCCACCGCCGCCCTCTGGGTGCCCGCCATCGGTGCCGGCATCGCGCTGGCCGTGACCTGGCCCCTGCTGCCCGAGTCCGACGACCGCCCCGGCGGCTCCGTCGACTGGGCCGGGGCGGTGCTGCTCTCCGTCGGCCTCGTCGCCCTGATGCTCGCCCTGGGCCTCGGCGGCACCCCCGGCTGGGAGTGGACCTCCACCCGCACCCTCGCCACCCTGGCCGGCGGCGTGCTCGTCACCGCCCTGTGGGTGCTCGTGGAGCTCCGTACCGCCGAGCCCATGATCGACGTCCGGATGTTCGCCCGGCGCAACGTGGTCGTCGTCTCCGTCGTGACGCTCTCCTTCAGCTTCTGCATGCTCGGGCTCCAGGTCGCCCACCCGGTCTTCCTGGGCACGAGCCCCGACGAGACCGGGTACGGCTTCGGCTACGGCCCCGCCGTCATCGGCCTGGCCATGCTCCCCAACCTCCTCGCCATGGCCCTCGGCGCGCTCGCCGCCCCCGCCGTCGCGGCCCGCATCACCGACCGGCTCACCCTCGTCACCGGCTCCGCCCTGATGGCCCTCGGATACGGCGTCGTCCTCGCCGTCCACTCCTCGGCGCCGCTCTTCCTGTGCGGCACGGCGCTCGCCGGACTCGGCAACGGCTTCCTCCAGCACTCCACGCGCACCCTCGCCGTCGAGTCCGTCCCCCACGACCGGACGTCCGTCGGCTCCGGCATCAACGAGCTGATCATCAACGTCGGCGGCTCGCTCGGCGCCGCCGCGGTCCTCACCGTCTTCGCCGGGCGCACCCCCGCCGGCCACACCCTGCCCGACCTCGGCGCCTACACCACCTCCTGGGTGCTGTGCGCCGTGATCTCCGTCGCCGGCGGCGCCGCCTCCCTCCTCTACCGCACCCCGTCGAAGGACCTCCGATGACGCCGACCACCACGGCCCGCCACCACAGCCGGGCCGTCCTCACCCGCCACCAGGAAGCGGTCATCGGGCTCAGCCACGCCCTGCACGCCGACCCCGAACTCGCCTACGAGGAGCACCGCGCGGCCCGCCGCATCACCGACCTCGTCGAGCGCGCCGGCTTCGACGTGACCCGCGAGGCGTACGGACTGCCCACCGCGTTCCGCGCCACCGCCGGCACCGGCGACCTGGTCGTCGCGATCTGCGCGGAGTACGACGCGCTCCCCGGCATCGGTCACGCCTGCGGCCACAACGTCAACGGCTCGGCCTCCGTGGCCGCCGCCCTGGCGCTCGCGCCGCTCGCCGACGACCTCGGCCTCACCGTCGCGCTCCTCGGCACCCCCGCCGAGGAGTCGGGCGGCGGCAAGGTCGACATGCTCCGCGCCGGGGCCTTCGACGACGTGGCCGCCGCGATGATGGTGCACGCCGCGCCGCAGGACGCCGTGGGCCTCTCCACCCTGGCCATCAGCAGCCTCTCCGTCGCGTACTCCGGGGTCCCGGCGCACGCCGCTGCGATGCCGCACCGGGGCGTCAACGCCGCCGACGCGATGATGATCGCCCAGGTCGCGATCGCCGCCCACCGCCAGCAGATGGTCCCCGGCGCCGTCGTCTCCGGCGTCGTCACCTCGGCCGGGGACGCGGCGAACGTCATCCCGGACCGGGCCACCGCGACGTACGACGTCCGCGCCGGCACCAGCGAGGAGCTCGCCGCACTCCAGGCGCGGGTCCGGGCCTGCTTCGAGGCCGGCGCCCTCGCCACCGGCGCCGACCTCCTCCTGGAGACCGTCGGCAACGACTACGCCGACCTCCGCCAGGATCTCGCGATGGGCCGGAGCTACCAGGCCGCCGCCGAGGCCCTCGGCCGGACCGTCCTCCCCCACGACCCCGGGCTGCGCGGCGGTTCGACCGACATGGGGAACGTCTCGCACCTCGTCCCGACGATCCACCCGTCCATCGGGTACGACTGCGGCGACACGATCATGCACCACCCGGACTTCACCCGGTACGGCACCACGGCCGCCGCCGACCGCGCCGTCCTGGACGGCGGTCTGGCCATGGCGTGGACCGCGATCGACCTGGCGAGCGACCCGGCCCAGCGCGAGCGGCTCCTCGCCGGCGTCGCCGCCCGCGCCGCCGCGAACTGACGGTCGTCCGGAGGTGCTTCAGGCCGCCGTGCCCAGCCAGGGGCGGCGGCCGGGGCCGGTCGGGTGGGTGCCCGTGGCGCTCATGACCACCGAGTACAGGCTGGTCTGGGCGGCGATGAAGAGCCGGTTGCGCTTGGCACCGCCCCAGGAGATGTTGGCGACCGGCTCCGGGACGTTCAGCCGCCCGATCAGGGTGCCGTCGGGGTCGTAACAGTGCACCCCGTCGCTCATCGCGGCGGCCCAGAGGCGGCCGTCGGCGTCGAAGCGGAGGTTGTCGAAGCGGGCCTCCGCGCGGGCCGAGGCGTCGGCGAAGACCTTGCCGTCGGAGAGCGTGCCGTCCTCGCGCACGTCGAAGACCCGGATGAAGCCGGCCCGGGTGTCGGAGACGAAGAGGCGCGTCTCGTCGTGGTTGAAGACGAGACCGTTCGGCGCGGCGAACTCGTCGGCCACCAGGCGTACTTCGCCGCTGTCCGGATCGATCCGGTAGACGTTGTTGGAGCCGATCTCGCTCTCCGCGCGGTGACCCTCGTAGTCGCTGGTGATGCCGAAGTCCGGGTCGGAGAACCAGATCGAGCCGTCGGACTTCACCGCCGCGTCGTTCGGGCTGTTCAGGCGCTTGCCCTCCCAGCGGTCCGCGAGCACGGTGACCGTGCCGTCGTGCTCGGTGCGGGTCACGCGCCGGTTGCCCTGCTCGCAGGAGATCAACCGCCCCTCACGGTCCAGCGTGTTGCCGTTGGTGTGCCCGGCCGTGCGGCGGAAGACCGAGACGGCGCCCGTCTCCTCGTCCCAGCGCAGCATCCGGTCGTTCGGGATGTCGCTCCAGACCAGCTGCCGCCAGGCGGGCAGATAGATCGGTCCCTCGGCCCAACGACAGCCCGTGTACAGGACGTCCAGCGCGTCGTCGCCGTACATGCACCGTCCCGTGAGGAACCGCTCGTCGAACATCTCGTACAGCTCGGGGCGCTCGCCGCTCATGGGCCCTTCCCTTCGTGAAGCCATCACCTGTGCCGAACCTGATCCTGCGCGATATGAAGATTGCAGGATCATCTACGGTCCACACAAGGCACTTCCGAACGGAGAGCTGTGGATCACACGGCTCGTCTCACTCCTCCCCGCCCTCCTCGTCCTCCTCGTCCTCCTCCGCCTCCACGGCGAACAGCGCCCCCTCCGGATCGCGGACCACCAACCTCCGTTCGTCGTCACCGCCCGGCGGCCGCATCCCGGCCCACTCGCCGCCCGGCACCACCGACCCGCCGTACGCCGGCACCGCCTCCCGCGCCGCCGCCAGATCCCGCACCCGGAAACGGACCAGCCACCGCGGCCGCAACTGCGGGCGGGACGACTCGGATTCGACCGGACCGCTGTCGAGCCGCGCGACGGCCTCGCCGCCCCGCCGCAGCACCACCCCCTCGTGCTCGTACGACACCTCGGTACCGCCCTCGCTCCCGTCCGCCCAGCCCAGCACCCCGCCGTAGAACACGGCCGCGTCGAACGCGTCGCGGGTGTGCAGCTCCACCCAGGCCGGCGCCCGCCGCTCGCCGACGTGCCAGCGCGACACCAGACGCCCCTCCCACACGCCGAACAGGGCACCCTCCAGATCCGTCGCGAGCGCCGCCCGGCCCCGGGGCGGATACGCCAGCGGGCCGACCCCCACCGTGCCGCCACGCTCCCGGATCCGCGCCACCGCCGCGTCGGCGTCCTCCACGGCGAAGAACACCGTCCAGGCCACCGGCCCCGCCGGCTCCGCGTCGAGCGCCGCGATCCCCGCCACCGGCACCCCGTCCCGCTCACCCACCACGTACGCGTCGCCGAAGGCACCCGGCCGGAACGTCCACCCGAGCACCGCCCCGTAGAAGCGCTGCGCCGCCTCCAGATCGTGCGCGGACAGATTCAGCCAGCACGGTGCTCCCACCGCGTCCCCGGTCGTCGGCCCCGACACCGGCACCACCTCCTCGTCGTCCTGAGTCCGTGCGCCCCTTCCCCGCCCCGCCGGCGACCACACCCCGGGTACGCCGAACGGCTCAGCGGGCCGCGCGGGAGGCGTAGGCGCGCACGTCCGCGTCCGGGTCGTCCGCCGCCCCGGCGAGCGCGGCACGCGCGGCCGGTTCGGCCCGGTGGGCCAGGAGCGACAGGACGGCCGCCTTGCGCACGTCCGCGTTCGGATCGGCGAGCGCCCCCGCGAGCGCCGGGACGGCGAGGCCCGGAGGCGCCGCCCGGAGCGCGGTCGCCGCGCCGGACCGCACCTGCCAGGCGCCGTCGCCGAGCGCGGCCCCCGCCCCCGCCGCGTACGCCGGAGGGCAGCCGGTGCCCGCGAGCGCGGCCAGGGCGGCTCCCCTGACCAGCGGGTCGGCGTCGTCGAGCAGCGGCGCGAGCGGCTCCGGCGCGGGAGCCCGTACGGCCGCGAGACCACGGGCCACCGCGACCCGGACCTCGCGCGCCGGATCGGCGGCGGCCCGCGCGAGCTCCGCGACCGCGTCCACCGAGACCAGCGCCCGCACGGCCTGGACGCGTACCTCCACGGAGGCGTCGCCGAGCGCGCCCGCGTACAGCGGGGCGTCCCCGAGCCGCAGCGCCCGCAGGACGTCGAGCGCGGCGCCGCGCACGGCCGGATCGGGCACACCGAGGGCCTCCCGGAGACCGTCCCCGAGCGCCGGCTCGGCGGGCAGCACCTCGACCAGCTCCCGCAGGGCCGCCGAGGCCGCGGCCCGGACCGGCGCCGCTCCGTCCCGCAGCCGGGCCGCGAGCGCCGGACCGGCCCCGGCCGGCGCGGTCTCCCCGAGCGCGGTCACGGCGGCCGCCCGCACCGTCGGATCGGCGTCGTCCAGATACGGGCCGAACGCCGCCAGATCGGGGGAGTCCTCGACGAGCGCGAGCAGCCCGAGCAGCCGGGGATGCGGCCCCGCGGGCGCGGGTGCCTCGGCCGGCGCCCCGGCGGTGACCGGACCGGGACCCGGGGCCGCGGGGACGGCCTCCCGCGCTCCGGCCGTGGCCACCGGCACGAGCGCCACCTCGCCGAGGAGCCGCTCCGGACCGCCGGGCGGCGAGAACTCCGGCACCGGAACGACATAGGGCTCCACCGGGCGCGCCGTGAACTCCATCGCCCCGGAAGGGGACTTGCGCAGATCCAGATGGTGCAGCCAGCCCGTGTCGTCCCGCTCGGGGTGGTCGAGCCGCTCGTGGTAGAGCCCCCACCGCGACTCCGTCCGCGCGAGCGAGGCACGCGCCGCCATCTCGGCGCAGTCCCGGATGAACGACACCTCCGCGCACCGCATCAGCTCGTGCGCCGTGCGCGCCCCCATCCCGGCGATCTCCGTCGACATCCGGTCGAACGCCTCCACGGCCAGGGAGAGCTTCGCACCGGTCTTCGGCGGTGCCACGTAGTCGTTGACGAAGCGCCGCAGCTTGTACTCGACCTGGGGCTGCGGCGGCCCGTCGGGGTTCCGCAGCGGCCGGTAGACGAGCTCGTGGGCGGCCGCGAGCTGACCGGCGTCCAACTCTCCTCCGTACGCGCGGTACCGAGACGCGTCCTCGCCCGCCAGGTCGCCGAAGACGAACGCGCCGATCATGTAGTTGTGCGGTACGGAGGCCAGGTCGCCGGCCGCGTACAGCCGGGGCACGGTCGTGCGGGCACGGTCGTCCACCCTCACCCCGGAGGCCGAATGGCCGCCGCACAGGCCGATCTCCGAGATGTGCATCTCGATGTCGTGGGTCCGGTAGTCGTGCCCCCGGTTCGCGTGGAACGTGCCCCGGGTGGGCCGCTCCGTGGTGTGCAGGATCGACTCGACGGCGCCGATCGTCTCCTCGGGAAGATGGCTCAGCTTCAGATACACCGGCCCCCGGTCCGAGGCGAGTTCGGCCGCGAACTCGGCCATCATCTGCCCCGACCAGTAGTCCGACTCCACGAACCGCTCTCCGTGCCGGTTCACCTGGTACCCGCCGAAGGGGTTGGCGACATAGGCGCAGGCCGGGCCGTTGTAGTCCTTGATCAGGGGGTTGATCTGGAAGCACTCGATCCCCGTGAGCGCCGCGCCCGCGTGGTACGCCATCGCGTAGCCGTCGCCCGCGTTCGTCGGGTTCTCGTACGTCCCGTACAGATAGCCGGAGGCGGGCAGGCCGAGCCGCCCGCAGGGGCCGGTCGCCAGGATCACGGCCCCCGCGCGGACCACGACGAACTCCCCGGTGCGGGTGTGGAACCCGGCCGCGCCGACGGCCCGGCCGTCCTCCGGGTGGGTGAGCACCCGGACCGGCATGACCCGGTTCTCGATCCGGATCCGCTCCCGCATCTCGCGCCGCCGCAGCTGCCGGTAGAGGACCTTCTTCACGTCCTTGCCCTCGGGCATCGGCAGCACGTACGAGCCGGACCGGTGGACCTGCCGGACCGCGTACTCCCCGTGCTCGTCCTTCTCGAACTTCACCCCGTACGACTCCAGGCGCCGGACCATCGCGAAGCCGCGGGTCGCCGTCTGCCGGACGGTGGACTGGTCGACGAGGCCGTCGTTCGCGCGGGTGATCTCGGCGACGTAGTCGTCGGGCTCCGCCCGGCCGGGCACGACCGCGTTGTTGACGCCGTCCATGCCCATGGCCAGGGCGCCGGAGTGGCGGACGTGCGCCTTCTCCAGGAGCAGGACGTCCGCCCCGCGCTCGGCGGCGGTCAGCGCCGCCATCGTGCCGGCGGTGCCGCCGCCGATGACGAGCACGTCGCAGGAGAGCTCGGTCGCGTCGGCGAGGTCGGGGACGCTCAGGGGGGTGTCCACAGGATGCCTTTCAGAGGGAGTCGAGAACGCGGCGGCGCAGCGCCTCGGTGACCGGGGCGTCCCGGGCGTCCCGCACCCGCGGGTGCGGCACGTCCAGGACCTCGCCGGTCGCGAACAGGACGACCCGGTCGCCGAGATGGAGGGCCTCGTCCACGTCGTGCGTGACGAAGACGACCGTCGCGCCCGTGCCGCGCAGGATCTCCACGAGCAGGTCCTGCATCCCGGCGCGGGTCGCCGCGTCGAGCGCGCCGAACGGCTCGTCCATCAGGACCGCCCGGGGCCGCCCGGCGAGCGCCCGGGCCAGCTGGACGCGCTGCCGCTGTCCGCCGGACAGCCGGTGCGGCAGCTTGTGGGCGTGCCCGGCGAGCCCGACCCGCTCCAGCCACTCCTCCGCCGTGCGGCGCCGCTCGGCGCGGGGGACACGGCGGATCGCGAGCGGCAGTTCCACATTGGCGCGGACCGTGCGCCAGGGCAGCAGGGCGTCGTGCTGGAAGACCAGCGCCCGGTCGGCGCCGGGCCGGCGGACCGGCACCCCGTCCTGGGTGACCCGCCCCTCCAGCGGGGGCAGCAGCCCGGCGAGCGTCCGCAGCAGGGTCGTCTTCCCGCAGCCGGACGGGCCGACGACGGTGAGGAGTTCACCGGGAGCGATCCGCAGCCCGACGGGGCCGGACACGGCTCCGCCGTCCCGGTGACCGAGCCGGGCGCCGTGCAGGGCGAGTCCGGCACCGGCCGGCACGGGGGTGGTGGCGGGCGGACTCACGGGGGTCATGTGACCGGCTCCTTGTCGGGTACGGGGAGGGCGACGGGGGTACGGGCGGCGGCGGGGTCCGCCGGGGCCGCGGCGCCCGGCGCCGGCGTCGCGTTCGTGCGGCGCGCGGGCGCCGTGGCGGAGTCCGCCGCACGGTCCGGTCCGGCCGCGCCGCCCTCCGCCGGGCGCGGCAGCCAGGCCGTGAGCCGGCGGCCGAGGGCCTCCACCGCCGTGGAGGTGAGCCGGCCCAGGACGCCGATGGTGGCCATGCCGACGAAGACCCCCGGGTAGTCGACGACCGTGTAGTCCTGCCAGGTGCGGTAGCCCACCCCGTACTCGCCGGAGATCATCTCCGCCGAGATCACACAGATCCACGCGACGCCGATGCCCACCGACAGGCCGCCGAAGATGCCCGGCAGGGCGCCCGGGAGGACCACCGAGAACAGCACCCGGGTCCTGCCCCCGCCCATGGTGAGCACCGCCTCCTCCCACGCCGGGTCCAGGGCGCGCACCGCGTGCCGGGTCGACACCAGGACGGGGAAGAGGGCGGCGGCGCAGGTGATGAAGACGATGCCCTGCTCGTTGGTGGGCAGCAGCAGGATCGCGACCGGCACCAGGGCGATGGCGGGGATCGGCCGGACCACCTCCACCAGCGGGCCCAGGATGTCCGCCGCCCACCGGGACCGGGCGACGGCCGTCCCGGCCGCCACCCCGAGGACGGCCGCGAGCAGGAAGCCGAGAGCGATCCGGCGCAGGCTGTGGCCGAGGTCCTGCCAGTACGCCTCGGTGCCGATCCGGTCGGCGAGCGCGGAAGCCACCTCGACGACCGTGGGGAACTGCTCGAACCGCAGCCACAGATGGACGTCCAGGGAGGTCAGCAGCTGCCAGACGCCGAGCGCCGCGAGCGGGGAGGCCACCCGGACCAGCCGGCGGCCGAGGCCGACGGCGCTCATGACGCGAGCCGCACGGCGTCCGCGTACGCCACGATCCGCGAGCCGGGGTGCCCGGAGACGTACCGCTCCGCGCCCTCCCGGGTCACGAAGGCGCGCCACTCGCCACCCTCCTGGACCCACACCGCCCGGTCCGCGAACCAGAGCGTCCCGGTCACCGCGTCCGGCACGTACGCGGCCCGCACCGCCGCTCCCTCGACGGCCTTGAGGAGTGCCCCGGGGCCGTCGAAGGTACGGGTCGACTCCTGCCCCTTCAGCCAGAGCTCGGCCTTCGCCGGGACCGCCTTCGGGTACGCGGCGCCCGGGGCCGCCCGTCGCAGCGGAGCCGTGTCGACGAAGGCGTCCACGTCGACGTCCTTCACCAGACCGGCCTCCTTGAGGACCGGCACGTCCTCCTTGAGCGCGGAGACCAGCTCGGGCCGGAGCGCCGGGTCGAAGGTGGCGATGCCGTGGGCGCCGTTGTAGAGGTAGACCACCTCGGCGGGCAGCCCCGTCGCCTTCGCCACCGACTCGGCCGACGCCACCGGCCGGGTGCGCAGCTCGTCCGTGGCCCGGCGCTGCGCGCGTAGGAACGCGTCGAGGGCCTCGGGGCGTTCCTTGGCGAACCGCTCGCGGACGGTGACCCCGTGGAAGGTCGGCAGGTTCAGCTCGGCCCCGTCGTACAACGCCGTCGCCCGGCCCTGGAAGGCGAGCAGACCGGGCCAGGCGACGAACTGGGAGAGCGCGTCGGCGGTGCCCGCCGTCAGGGCCGAAGCACCCACGCTCGGCTGCTGGTTGACCTTGTGGACGTCCTTCGCCGGATCGATCCCGGCCCGCCGCAGGGCCCGGACGAGCGTCCCGTCGGCGGCCGAACCGACACTCGTGGACACCTTGCGGCCCTTGAGGTCCTTCAGCGTCCGCAGCGGTGAACCCGGCGCGGTGACCACGGTGTTGAGGCCGCCGCGCAGGTTGTATCCGGTCACCGCGACCAGCCGCGTCGGCTCCTTGAGCTGCTTCCCGCGCGCCGCGTTGATCAGCAGCGGGAAGTCGCCCATCGAGCCGATGTCGATCTTCCCCGCCGTCATCTGGGCGGTGATCGGAGCACCGGTGGCGTAGTCCTGCCAGACGACCTTGTAGGTGACGCCGTCCTTCCTGCCGGCCGCCGCGAGCTCCTCCTCGAAGTAGCCGAGGGAGCGCAGCAGGGTGCCGGCGGTGACGGTGTTGATGGTCTTCGACTGGTAGCCGACGGTCACCGTGACCGTCCTCCCGCCCGCGGCGTCGTCGGTCCCCCCTCCGCCGCAGGCGGTGGCGAGGGGGAGCAGCAGGGCCAGGGGGAGGGTCAGGGCGAGTCTTCGTGACTGCATGGGAGTTCGGCCTTTCACCGGAGCAGATAGGGCATGTTGACGGTCACCGCGCCGGTGGGACAGCGGGCGGCGCACGGGCCGCAGTACCAGCACTCGTCCACGTGCATGTACGCCTTGCCGTCCTGCTCGCGGATGGCCAGCGAGTCGAGCGGACACATGTCGACGCAGAGCGTGCAGCCGTCGATGCACTTCGACTCGTCGATGGTCACGGGCACGTCGCCGCGCTGGGGGACCACGGGCATGGCTGTCTCCAGGAAAGGGGTGTGAGGGGGAGCGGAGCGAGGTCAGAGGGAGCGGCGGAGGACGCCGCTCATGGTGATGCGGTCACCGCGGAACCGGATGAACTCCAGGTCCACCGGCCGCCCGTCGGGCAGACAGGTCAGCCGCTCCAGCATCAGGACGGCGGCGCCGCGCGGCGCCTGGAGGACGGCGGCGGAGTGCGCGTCGGCGTTGACGGCCTCCAGGGTGATCTCGGCGTGCCCGAGCGGGCCGCCGGTCAGCTGCTCCAGGAGCCGGAACACATCCGTGTTCTCCAGGTCGCAGCCGAGGAGTTCACCCCCGACGTCCATCGGCAGGTACGACAGGTCGAGCGAGAGCGGCAGCCCGTTCAGGCGCCGCAGCCGCTCGATGCAGAGCACGTCCGTGTGCTCGGGCAGGCCGAGCCGGTGGGCCACCGGACCGGGGGCGCCGACCGGGCCCATCGTCCGCACCTCGTTGGTGACCCGGCCGTGCTCGTGCAGGGTCTCGGCGAGCCCCTGGAGCCGGTCCAGGCCGTGCGGGTACTTCTCGCAGACCACCACCGTCCCGACCCCCGGCTGCCGGTCGACCAGCTGCTCGCCGCGCAGCAGGTCCAGGGCCTGCCGGACGGTGTTGCGACTGGCCCGGTAGTCGGCCGCGATCACGTCCTCCAGGGGGAGGACCCCGCCGGGGAAGCCGCCCGCCAGGATCTGGTGGCGCAGCAGATCGGCGAGCTGCCGCGCCCGGTCGGCGCGCAGCCGCCGACGGCGGGCGGCGGCGACGGGGCGGGCGGCGGAAGCGGGTTCGGCGGGCATGGCACGGAACGTAGCGGCGCACCGGCCCCGGTGGTGTTGCCGCAGTATTGCGCCACCTGACACCCCCTCCGTACGCCTCTGACCTGCGGCGACGGTGGGAGGGTGGCGAGATCCGCCACCCGGACGCCCAGCACGTGGACAACCATCCGCCCACCATGTGGGAAGCGTCAGGCGGCCGGGCCGTGCACCTGGTCCCGGAGGGCCGTCGAGAGATGGTGGTGGAGGAGGCCGAGGACCGGTTCGTCCGGGGCGAACAGGCCGGCTGCCAGCTTCCAGTACCGGGGGAGCACCGGGCTGTCGTCCAGGGCGAGCAGTCCGAGGAGCCGGCGACGGAAGTCCGGTGTGTCCGGCTCCCCGCGCGCGCGGGCGTAGGCGGACACGAAACCGTCCAGGGCCCCGCCGTCCTGCGGCGCCCGCCCCGCCAGCATCGCGGCCGAGGCGAGCCCGTACGCCTCGGCGAGCCCCTCGTACAGCACGACCGGACGGTACTCGCCGTCCGGGAGCGGGGGCGAGGGCCGGAACTCCGGCCGTTCGAGGCGCGGGTCGGTGACGAGTGCGTGCAGCCGGGCGAACGCGAGGACGTCGTCGGTGCCGGGCTCGTCGGGAGGCCGCGGCACCACCGCGTCGAGGACCATGGACACCACCCGGCCCGGCAGTCGCGCGGGCAGCGCCCGCCGCCAGAACCGGACCAGGGCGTCCGTGTCCGGCGGGGCGGGCAGCGCGCCGAGCAGCCGCAGCCGCTCCGCGCGCTCCCCCGCGGTGCACTCCTGGAGCAGCCTCAGCGAGGCCTCCTTCCAGCGCAGCGCCACCAACTGAGAGCCCACATCCCGTAGTTGCCCCGCGACGGCCTCTTCGAGGACCTCGTCGGCCCCGTCCTTCTCCAGTACCCGCTCCACCTCGGGAACCGGCAGGTCGAGGGAGCGCAGGGAGCGGATGAACCGCAGCCGGTCGAGGGCGTCGGCCCCGTACCGGCGATGGCCCCCGGAGCTCCGGGCGGCCTCGGGCAGCAGCCCGCGATCGGAGTAGAACCGTACGGTCTTCACGGTGACGCCCGCCCGCGCGGCCAGCTCCCCGATGCTCCACAGACCGTCGGACAACACGAGGTGAACCTCTTTCAGCGGGCTCCGACCACCTTCGGACCCGTCCATTCTGACCTCCGGCCGGACCGCCCCGAACAGGTGCCTTGAATCTCCCGCAGGGGGAGTTCCTAGCGTGACCGCGAGACATCCCCGGAAGAGACAGAGGAGACGGTCATGACGGCGTTCGTGCTGGTGTCGGACACCTTCACCGGTGGCTGGGTGTGGGAGGAGACCGCCGCACTGCTGCGGGCGGCGGGAGCGGAGGCGTACCCCGTGACCCTGACCGGAATGGGGGACCGGCGCGCCGAGGCCGGACCCGGGACCGGCCTGGAGACGCACATCGAGGAGCTCGTCGGGCTCGTCGACGGGATCACGGCCGCCGAGGTGGTCCTCGTGGGCCACGGATACGGCCTGTACCCCGTGTTCGGCGCCGCCGACCGGCGGGCCGGGCGCGTGGCCCGGATCGTCTCCGTGGACACGGGCCCCCCGGGGCCCGGCGAGACCGCCGTCCGCTCCGTACCCGATCCGGAGGTCCGCGAGCTGCTCGCCGGGCGCCCCGACGCCCCCGTCCCGCCGCCGGCGCCCGGCACCTGGTCCCGGTGGGGCAGCGTCGAGGGCGTCCCCGCCGAGGCCCTCGTACGCCTGGAGAGCGAGGCCGCGCCCCAGCCGGCCGGCACCCTCACCGAGCCGCTCCGCCTGACCGGCGCGGCGGCCGCCCTGCCGACCACGGGCGTCCTGTGCGCCGCCAACGGGCAGAGCATCGCCATGGTCGAGATGGCGGTGGCCTCGGGCCCGCCCCAGTTCCGGGTGTTCACCGAGGAGCGGTTCCGCTTCTTCGAACTCGCCACCGGGCACTGGCCGATGCTCTCGGTCCCCGCGGAGCTGGCCGAGGTGCTGCTGAGCGCCGCGGCCGGCGAGGGGCACCGGGCGACCCCGCCGGAGGGCGACGGCCACGAGCAGCCGTCCCACCTCCTGCCCTTCCTCCTCGACGTGCCCGAGCGGCCGCGCGAGCGGGTCGGACGGGTCGACCTCCACCTCCCGGACGCCGAAGGTCCCCGGCCGGCGATCGTCTTCGTCCACGGCGGCCCGATCGCCGTGGACCAGCGGCCCACCCCGCGGGACACACCGTTCTTCCTGGGGTACGGCCGCTACGCGGCGAGCATGGGCGCCGTCGGAGTCACCGTGGACCACCGGCTCCACGGCCTCGCCGACTACGCCCGCGCCGCCGACGACCTCGCCGAGGCCGTCGAGCTGGTCCGCGCCGATCCGCGCGTCGACGGGGAGCGGATCGCGCTCTGGTTCTTCTCCACCGGCGGACCCCTGGCCGCGGACTGGCTCGCCGCGCCCCCGCCGTGGCTGCGCTGTGTCGCGGCGACCTATCCCGCCCTCGCGCCGCTGCCCGGCTGGGAGTCGGTCGAACCCCGTTTCCGCCCCGTCGACACGGTGGGCACGGCGGACGGGCCCCCGGTCGTCCTGACGCGCGCCGGTCTGGAGCACCCGGTCTTCACGGCGACCGTCGAGGCGTTCCTCACCGCCGCGAAGGAGCGAGGGGCCCACGTCGAGGTCGTCGACGCGCCGCACGGCCACCACGCCTTCGAACTGGTCGATCCCACCGACGAGTCCCGGGCGGTCGTGGCACGGTCGATGCGCGCGGTCCTCGCACGGCTGGGGGACTGACGCGCGCGGGGGCCGGGGAGGGAGCGTCGCTCCGTCCCCGGCCCGCACGTCATGCCGCCGGTCGCCGGCGGCGGGGCACGGAGTCCAGGAGGAGCCGGGTGTACGGGTGTTCCGGCGCGTCCAGGACCCGCGCGGTCGGGCCCGTCTCCACGACCTGGCCGGACTTCAGCACCAGGACCTCGTCCGCGATGTGCCGGACCACCGCGAGGTCGTGGGTGACGAAGAGGTAGCCGATGCCCGACTCGCGGCGGATCGTGCCGAGGAGTTCGAGGATCTGCGCCTGGATCGACACGTCGAGCGCGGCGACCGCCTCGTCGAGGACGAGGACCCGGGGCTCCACCGCGAGGGCGCGGGCGATCGCCACGCGCTGCCGCTGCCCGCCCGAGAGGCCCCGGGGCAGGGCGGAGGCCTCGCGGGCCCCGAGACCGACCTGGTCGAGGAGCTCGCCGACCCGGGCCCGGCGGCCCGCCTGGTCGAGGCCGGTGTGCAGCCGCAGGACCTCGTCGAGGCAGCCCGAGACGGTCACCCGGGGATCGAGCGACAGATACGGGTCCTGGAAGACCATCTGGATGTCCCGGGCCCTGGCGAGCCGTTCCACCCGGCCCCGGGGCCGGGTGGAACGGTCCCGGCCGTCGAGGCGGACCGTGCCGCCGTCCGGGCGTTCCAGACCGACCAGCATCCGGACCGTGGTGGTCTTGCCGCTGCCGGACTCCCCGACGAGGGCGAGGCAGGACCCGGGCGCGAGGGCGAACGACACTCCGTCGACGGCCGTGTGGTCCCCGTACCGCTTGCGCAGGTCCTCGACGACGAGGCCCGCCTTCGGCGTGGCGGTCACAGCGTGATCCCTTCTTCGGCACGGTGGCAGGCGGCGAGCCCGTCGCCGTGCTGTACGAGCACGGGCTTCTCCTCGGTGCAGCGCGGCACCGCGTGCGCGCAGCGCGCGGCGAAGGAGCAGCCGGGCGGCGCCTCCGCGAGGGAGACGGGGCGTCCCGGGATGGGCCGGGGCGCCGGCGCGTCCGGTTCGAGACGCGGGGTGCAGGCGAGCAGGCCCGCCGTGTACGGGTGCCGGGGCCGGTCGAACAGTTCGTCCGTGGACCGGGTCTCCACGATCCGGCCCGCGTACATGACGTACACCCGGTCGCAGATCGCGGAGGCCAGTTCGAGGTCGTGGGTGACGAACAGCATGCCCGTGCCCCGCTCGGCCCGCAGCCGGGCCAGGATCGAGAGGACCTCGGCCTGCGTGGTGACGTCGAGCGCGGTCGTCGGCTCGTCGGCGAGGAGGAGCGCCGGCTCGCTCGCGAGGGCCGCCGCGATGACGACCCGCTGGAGCATGCCGCCGGAGAACTGGTGCGGATGGCGGCGCAGGGCGCCGCGCGGGTCGCGGATGCCGACCGCGTCGAGGAGTTCCTCGGCGCGGGCGGTCGCCTCGGCGGCGGGCGTCCCGGCCGCGCGCAGCCCCTCGGTGAGGAAGTCGCCCACCCGCCGCAGCGGGTTGACGGAGGCGCGGGGGTCCTGGAACACCATCGAGACCTGCCGGGCGCGCAGCGCGGCGAGCTCGGCGCGGTTCATCGCGAGGACGTCCCGCCCGGCGACCCGGACCTGCCCCTCGGTGCGGGCGCCCCCGGGCAGCAGCCCGAGGACACTGCGGCAGGCCACGGACTTGCCGGAGCCGGACTCGCCGACCAGGCCGACGGTCTCCCCGGGCCGCACCGTCAGACTGACCCCGTCGAGGATCGGCCGGGCGGCCCGGTCGCCGGCGAGGCGGACGCCGAGGCCCTCGATCTCCAGGACCGGCGCTTTCGCCACCGTACTCATCGCCTTCACCGCTCCCGCTTCGCGATCCGGTCGGCGAGCCCCTCGCCGACGATGCCGAACGCCACCACGGCGAGCACGATGCACGCGGAGGGGGCGAGGGCCGGCAGCATCGCCCCCTGCAGGACGGCCGCCTGCCCCTCGTTGATCATGGCGCCCCAGTCGGCGGCCGGCGGCTGCACTCCGAAGCCGAGGAAGGACAGCGCCGCCAGGTCCATCAGCGCGTAGCCGAAGTTCATCGCGGACTGCGCGAAGACCGTCGGCGCGATGTTGGGCAGCAGATGCCGTACGCAGACGGTCCAGCCGGACCAGCCCTGCACCCGGTACGCCTCGATGTACGGCCGGGCCTTCTCCTGCCGGGCGATGCCCCGGACGAGCCGGCCCACGTACGGGGTGTAGGCGACGGACATGGCGATCACGGGCGCGGTGAGCCCCTCGCCGACGACCGACACAAGGAGGATCGCGAGCAGCAGTCCGGGGATCGCGAAGACGAGGTCCATGGACCGGGAGAGCATCGTGTCCACCCAGCCGCCCCGCCAGGCCGCCACCACGCCGAGGAGCGTGCCGAGCAGGGTGGAGACGCCGACGACGAGGAGCGGCCCGAGCAGCCCGGTGCGGGCGCCGGTGAGCAGCCGGGACAGGATGTCCCGGCCCGACTGGTCGGTGCCGAGCAGATGGTCGCCGGTGGTGCCGACGAGACTCGCCGACAGGTCGAGCGCCTCGGGGTCGTACGGGGCGAGGACGGGCGCGAGCAGGGCGACCAGGACGAGCAGCGCGAGCACCGCGACCGAGACCGCGAAGAGCGGGCCCTGGCCGAACAGGCGCAGGGCGCGCAGCCCCGGCCTGCGGTACGGCACCGCGGAGGTGGTGGAGGTCATGAGGAGCCTTCCCCGAGGGAGAGACGGGGGTCGATGAGCGGGGCGAGCAGGTCGACGACGAGGTTGACGAGGACGAAGGCCGCCACGCTGAGCAGGGTGATCGCCTGCACGACGGCGAAGTCCTTGGAGGTGACCGACTGCACGAGCAGCGAGCCGAGGCCGGGCACGTCGAAGGCGGTCTCGACGATCGAGGTGGAGATGAGGAGGCCGGCGAGCATCGTGCCGCCGACGGTGACGACGGGACCCAGCGCGTTGCGCAGCACGTGCCGGCGGACCACGGACCGGCCCGCGACGCCCCGGGCCCGCGCCACCTCGACGTGCTCGCGCCCGAGTTCGTCGAGCATCGCCGAGCGGGTCACCCGGGCGAGGAGTCCCGCGAAGGACAGGGCCAGGGCGAAGGCCGGCAGGGTCAGCTGGTACAGCCGCTCGGAGAAGCCCGCCGGGGTGCCGCCGCCCGGCCCGGGGAACCAGCCGAGCTGCACGGAGAAGAGCGAGACGAGCGCGATGGCCGTCACGAACGAGGGCGTGGCGGTGGCGACACCGGTGCCGATGAGCACCACCCGGTCCGGCAGGCCGGGGCGCAGCGCCCCGAGGATGCCGGCCGCGACCCCGAGCACCGCCACCAGCACGGCGGCGTAGCCGACGAGCAGGGCGGTGCCGGGCAGCCGGGAGCCGATGAGCGAGGCCACGTCCTGGTGGTACTGGGCCGAGCGGCCGAAGTCGCCGCTCAGGACGGAGCCGAGCCACTTCGCGTACTGCGTGACCAGCGGGTCGTCCAGGTGGTGCTCCGCCCGCAGGGCCGCCACGGCCGCGGGGGTCGCGGGGCGGCCGTGCAGGAGGAACGAGACCGGGTCGCCGGGGGCCAGGTGGACGGAGCCGAAGACCACCAGGGAGGTCACGAACAGCACCGCCGCCAGGCCGAGGAGCCGTCCGACGAGGTAGCGCGTCATCGCTGGGAGGCCCCGATCGTCGCGGCCCACGGGAAGTAGAGCTGGGCGATGCCGGTGGGCGCGCCGGTGATCCGCTTGCCGAGGAAGACCGAGTACGGCGCCTCGTACACGGGGATGACGGGCAGCTCGTCCAAGGCGATCTTCTGGAGCCTCGCCGTCAGGTCGGCGCGCTTGGCCGGGTCGGGCTCGGAGTTGGCCTTGTCGAAGGCGACGTCGAACTCGGCGTTCGACCAGCGGCCGTAGTTCCCGAAGTCGCCGGTGCGCAGGTACTGGTAGAACTCCAGCGGGTCGGGCGTGTTGTCGTAGCCGTTGGTGATGACCAGGTCGAGACCCTCACGCGCGTCGGGGTCGACGAAGATGCTGCTGTACGCGTCGGGCGAGACCGGCTTCAGCTTGACGTCGAGGCCGATCTGGCGGCCCGCGGCCTGGACGGCGTTGGCGACGACACTGATCTCGGGCGCCAGGGTGCTGGTGACGAGGGTGATCGTCCGGCCGTTCGCGTGGGCCTCCTTGACCAGCTTCTTGGCCGCCTCGACGTCGTACGCGGGCTCGGGCAGCGTGTCGTACAGCTCGGCCGTCTTCTCCGGGGCCAGCGCCCAGGCACCGCGCGCGGCGGGGGCCTTGGCGGGGACGCCGACGCCGCCGGCCGCGGCCTTGATGATGTTCTTCCGGTCCAGGGCCATCGACAGGGCCTTGCGGACCTTGAGGTTGCCGAGCGGGCCGTGGAAGTCGAGCACCGCGAGGTTCGCTGCGGCGGTGTTGGGGCCGAAGAGCAGCGAGCCCTTGTTGCCGGCCTTCAGCTGGGCGAAGGAGGAGGACGGGACCATGTAGCCGCCGTCCGCCGTGCCGGACAGGAAGGCGTTGGAGCGGGCCGCGGCGTCCTCGATGAAGGTGAACTTCACCTGCTCCGACTTGGGCGTGAGCGACGTGTCCCAGTAGGCGGCGTTCTTCTTGAGGGTGATGCTGTCGCCCTGCGCCCAGGAGTCGAGGGCGTACGGGCCGGTGCAGTTCAGCTTGCCCTTGGGCGTGCCGTAGTCCTTGCCCCCCTGGGCGAGGGAGGCGGCGCTCACGATCGTGCCGGGGGAGGCGGCCATCAGCTCGTGGAAGAGGACGTCCTCCTTGCCGAGGCGGATCGTCACCTCCAGGGGGCCGGTCTTCTCGATGGAGTCGACGCTCTTGAAGGAGGAGCCCCAGGGCGAGCCGGTCTTCGGGTCCATCTGGCGCTTGAGGGAGGCGACCACGTCGTCGGCGGTCATCGTGGTGCCGTCGTGGAACTTCACCCCGGGCCGCAGGGTGTAGACGAGGGTGCGCGGGTCGGGCTGCGCCCACTTCACGGCGAGGCCGGGCACGATCTTCATGTCGGGCGTGACCCGCAGCAGCTGCTCGCACACATTGGCGAGGACCGTGTTCGGCGGGTAGTCGTAGGCGAGGGCGTAGTCCAGCGTGTACGGCTCGGCGTACAGGGACCAGGTGAAGGAGTCCAGCGGGCCCTGCGCGGCCGGCGAGGTCGGGCTGACCTTGAAGTCGGTGCCGCCGCCGGCGGCGGGCTTCGTGGCGCCGGAGCAGGCGGACGTGGTGGCCGCGAGGGCGGCGGTACAGACGAGAAGCGCGAGGGTTCTGGGCATGCGCATGGGGAGGGACCCACCCCTTTACAGGTGTAGTGACGGGCTCGGGGGGATGGAGCGAGTATTGGTGCGGGAACGTTCCCGCACAAGGGCTGCGTCCGACTTTGCGGGAACGGTTTTGCAGAGGTCACGAGGGTGGCACCATCACCCCATGACCGAAGCTTCACGGCACGGCGGGCAGCCCTCGCCGCCCCTCCCGCGCGTCCGCCTGGTCGACGTGGCCCGCGAGGCGGGCCTGTCCAAGACGACCGTCTCGGCGGCGCTCAACGGCACCGGCAGACTCTCCCCCGAGGTACGGGAGAAGGCCCGCGAGACCGCGCGCAGAATGGGCTACCGGCCCAACGCCACCGCGCGCCGGCTGCGCGCGGGACGGGCCCGGCTGATCGGATACGTGGTCGGCGAGTTCGCCGACGCTCCCTGGACCTTTCTCGAGTCGCCGTACTTCGCCCGGCTGACCGGCGCCACCGCGGCCACCGCGCTGCGCCGCGGCTACGCCGTGGTGCTGCTGCCCGCCGGCTCCCTGCAGAGCGAGTGGGCCGACCTGTCCCTCGACGCGGTGGTCGTCGCCGATCCCGTCGCCGACGACCCGGTCGTCGAGGACCTCCTCGCCGCCGGCATCCCCGTCTTCACGGACCGCTCCGTCGAGGGGCTGCCGGGGGCGTACTGGGTGGACGTCGACGCGGGCAGCGCCGTCCGCGAGGCCCTCGACCACCTCCGCGAGCAGGGGGCCCGCAGGCCCGTCGTCGTGGTGCCGGACAGCACCACCCGCTTCCACACCGAGGTGTACGCGGCCCACCGGGACTGGTGCGCCGCCCACGGCCTGCCGGAACGGGTGGTACGCGTCGGGGAGCCCGGCAACGGGCCCGTGGTGCGGGCCGTCGAGACCGCCCTGGCCGACGCCGGCCCCGACCGGCCCGACGCGCTCCTCGTCGTGGCCGAGGCCAGCCCGCCCCTCGTCCTGGAGGCGGCGCGCCGCCAGGGGTACGCGGTCCCGGACGACCTGCTGGTCGTCCTGGTCAGCGAGGACGCCACGGCCCTGCACACCGAGCCGCCGGTCTCCACGCTGAGCCTGCGGCCCGAGGCGGTCGCCGAGGCCGGCGTCGAGCACCTCGTCGCGGTCCTGGAGCACGGCCGCCGCGAACCCGCCGGGACGCTCGTACCGACGCGTCTGGACGTACGGGGCTCGTCGCTGCGGAGCTGAGGCACGGTCAGACCGCGTGCACCAGCCGCCCGCCGACGTAGGTCCGCTCGACTCGGGCCTCGGCGATCTCCTCCGGCGGGCCGGTGAGGATGTCGCGGTCCAGGACGACCAGGTCGGCGAGGTGGCCGGCGCGCAGGCTGCCGGAGTCGTCGAGACCGTTCACATGCGCGGTGCCCGCCGTGTACGCGGCGAGCGCGGTGCTGAGGTCGAGGCGCTGCTCGGCGTAGAAGACCCGGTCGTCGGTGGCCTCGGGGTCGCGGCGGTTCACGGCGACGTGGATGCCCTCGATCGGGTTCGGGCTGCTGACCGGCCAGTCGCTGCCGGCGGCGAGGGTGGCTCCGGCCCGTACGAGATCGCCGAACGGGTACTGCCAGGCGGCGCGTTCGGGACCCAGGAACGGGATGGTCAGCTCGTCCATCTGCGGCTCGTGCGCGGCCCACAGCGGCTGGATGTTGGCGATGGCGCCGAGCGACGCGAACCGCGCCAGGTCGTCGGGGTGGACGACCTGCAGGTGGGCGAGGTGGTGACGGTTGCCGCGGCGCCCGTTGGCGGCGATCGCCGCGTCGAGGGCGTCCAGGGCCTCACGGACGGCCCGGTCGCCCAGGGCGTGGAAGTGGACCTGGAAGTCCAGGGCGTCCAGCTCGGTCACGTACCCGCGCAGCGCCTCCGGGTCGACGAAGCTCAGCCCGCTGTTGGCGGTGGCGCAGCCACAGCCGTCCAGGTACGGCGTCGTCATCGCGGCGGTGAAGTTCTCCGCGATGCCGTCCTGCATGATCTTCACCGAGCCGGCCCGGAACCGGCCGACGCTCAACTTCTCGCGCCGGGCGACCAGTTCGGGGATCTGCTCGGCCCCCCGCTCCCGGTCCCACCAGAGCGCCCCGGTCACCCGGGCGGTCAGCGAACCGTCGCCGGCCGCGCTCAGATACGCCTCCGAGGGGTCGGCCATGCCGCCGAAGGAGCCGAGCAGCGCGTCCTGCCAGGCCGTGATGCCGAGCGAGTGCAGCAGCTTCTGGGCCCGCAGCAGACCGGCGAGCCGCTCCTCGGCGGTCGTCGGCGGCACCAGCCGGGCGACGAGACCGATCGCGCCCTCCTGCAGCATGCCGCTGGGGGAGCCGTCCGCCTCCCGCTCGATCCGCCCGTCGGCGGGGTCCGGGGTGTCCGCGGTGAGCCCGGCCAGCTCCAGTGCGCGGGAGTTGGCCCAGGCGCCGTGGTGGTCACGGTTCGACAGCAGGACCGGCCGGTCCGGGACGACGGAGTCGAGCAGCTGCCGGGTGGGAAGGCCCCCCTCGAAGCTCTCCATGGACCAGCCGCCGCCGGTGATCCAGGGGTGGTCCGGATGGGTGTCCGCGTACTCCCGGATCCGCTCCAGGTAGTCCGCGACGCCGACCGTGCCCGTCAGATCGCACTCGGCCAGCTCCTTGCCGCCGGAGACGGCGTGGATGTGGGCGTCCTGGAAGCCGGGGAGCAGCAGCTTGCCCGTCAGGTCGACGACCTCCGTGCCGGGCCCGATGAGGTCCCGTACCTCGTCGTGGCCGACGGCCGCGATCCGCTCGCCGACGACGGCGAGCGAGGTCGCCCGGGTGCGGGCCGGGTCGGCCGTGAAGACGGGACCGCGGGTGAAGACCAGATCGGCCGTGGCCATGGGCGCTCCAGAACATGTCGTGTCGGTTGGTGGGCGCCATGCAAGCGGGCGGGCCGTTTACACGTCAATGGCGTTGACGTAAGGTTCCGGCCATGTCCGAACGCGTGGTCCCCGAAGGCAGACGGCAGCGTCGCCGCCCCACCAAGCAGGGCGCCGTCCTCTCGGAGCGGCTCATCGTCGAGACCGCGCTGCGCCTGATCGCGCAGCACGGCGCGGAAGCCCTCTCGGTACGGAGGCTGGGCGCGGCGCTCGGCGCCGACCCCACGGCCCTCTACCGCTACTTCAGGAACACCGACGCCCTGCTCCTCGCCGTCGCAGACGAGATGATCGGCCGCGCGCAGGAGGGCTGGACGGCCACCGGCGACTGGCGGGTCGACCTCCGGGACCTCGGGCTGCGCATCCACGGCTGCTACCAGGCCTATCCGCAGGCGGCGGCGCTCGCGGCGCACCGGACCACCGGGCGGCCGTACGAGACCCGGGCCGTCGAGCGGATCCTCGGCGTCCTGCGCTCCGCCGGCTTCCCGGACGACCTCGCCGTCCGGATCTACCACGCCTTCGTGGACCAGGCCCTCGCCTTCGCGGCCCAGGACGCGGCCGCGCTGGCCCTGCCGCCCGCCGCCCAGGAGAAGGAGGCGGAGGTCTGGCACGCGGTCTACGGCCGGCTGTCCCCCGACACCCACCCGAACATCGCCGCGACCTTCCCGCTCCTGGCCGCCGACATGAGCGACAGCGGCTATCCGTTCGCCCTGGAACTGATGCTGAGCGCGGTGGCGGCGCTGAGGCCGAAAGACGCGTGACCCGAGGCCGGGGGAGGGGCTTGTGGGGCGCCGTAGCATGACTCGCGTGGTGCGGAGCACTTCTGACGAAGCGACATGTACGCGCGAAAGGACCCCCGTGATCTCCATACGCAGCGCACTCGCCCTCCCCCTCGCCGCCGCCTCCCTGGCCCTGGCGACCCCGCCCGCCCCGGCGGCCGAGGCGGTCGCCGTCACCACGGAGGAGGCCCGGCTCGACCGGGCCGCGCCCCAGGAGATCCTGCGGCGCAGCGGATTCGCCTCCCTGGCCCCGGAGTTCGCCGACGCTCTCGCCCGGGCCGACTCCTTCGCCGAGGCCGAGCGGACGGTCGGCCGGTACGGATCGGGGCTCTGGCGACGGGCCGTGGACCGGGCCCAGGGCCGGGGGAGCGCGGGCGGCGACCTGAGCCGGGACGACGACCGGCCGCTGTACTGGTCGCGACTCGCGCTCACCCGCGAACTCCGCGCCTGGCAGCCCGGGTTCACGATCACCGAGGAGGGCCGGACCCGGCTCCTCGACCGGCTCGAACGGTCCTCGCGCGGCCAGGACTCGATCCGCTACCCGGCCGGGAAGGGCGTGAAGCGGATCCTGCTGACCGGCTTCGACCCCTTCACGCTCGACCGGGACAGCCGGATCAGCAACCCGTCCGGGGCCACCGCCCTCGCCCTGGACGGCACCTGGCTGCGGACCTCCGACGGCTCCCTCGCCCGGGTCGAGACGGCCGTCTTCCCCGTCCGCTGGCAGGACTTCGCCGACGGCACGGTCGAGCGGACCCTGCGCCCGCACCTGCCGGAGGTGGACCTCTTCACCACGGTGAGCCAGGGCCGGCCCGGCCGCTTCGACATCGAGCGGACCAACGGCGCCTGGCGCGGCGGCTTCCCCGACAACGAGAACCTGTCGCGCACCGAGACCGTGCCCGTCGCCGATCCGGCCACGCAGCCCCAGTGGACGTCGACGACCCTTCCGTACACGGCGATCACGGCGGCGCCCACCGGCCGCTTCCCGGTCTACGACAACACCTCGGTGACCGAGCTGCCGGCCGGGTCCGGCACGCCCGTCGTCCGCCCCGACGGGCCGACGCCCGGTTCCGCCGCCCGGGCGGGCGGCGGCGGGAACTACCTGTCCAACGAGATCGCCTACCGGGCCACCCTGCTGCGCGACCGGCTCGGCCTGACGGACCTTCCCGGCGGGCATGTGCACACGCCGGTCCTCCAGTTCGGCCCGGGCAACACCGACCCGGCGACGGGTGCGGTCAGCGACGCGGAGTTCGTTCGGAACCGGCTCGACATCATCGCCCAGGTACGGGCGATCGTCGCCGTGGCCGCCGGCTCCCGGTAGGGCGGAGGGGGAGGGGCCGCTCAGCCCGTCGTGACGGGGGAGAAGCGGCCCACGGCGGCGAGGTCCGCACTGATGAGCGCGGCCGTCTCGCGCAGCGGCGGCAGCAGGGCCGCCAGGCTCTCCTCCGGGGTGGCCCGGCCCGCGTGCAGCGCCACGTTCACCGCAGCGACCACCCGCCCCGTGCCGTCCGTGACCGCCGCGGCGAGCGAGCGCAGCCCCTCCTCCAGCTCCTGCTCCACCCAGCCGTAGCCCCGCTCGGCGGTCGCCGCCACGGCCTCGTCGAGCCCCTCGTGGGTCGTCACCGTGCGCGGGGTGAGCGCCTCGGGCGTGATCCGGCCGAGCCGTGCCGCCCGCTCGCCCTCCGGCAGGGACCCGAGCAGGACGCGCCCCATGGAGGTCGCGTACGCGGGCAGCCGGGTGCCCACCGTGATGTCGATGTGCATGATGCGGGTCGAGGCGACCCGGGCGACGTACCGGATGTCGTCCCCGTCGAGCACGGCCACGGACGCGGACTCGTGGACGCGCAGCACCAGCGCGACGAGGTGCGGGGTGGCGATCTCCGGCAGGCTCAGCCCGGAGAGGCGGGCGTAGCCGAGCTCCAGGACCCGGGGGAGGACGAGGAAACCGTCGGGCTCCTCCCGTACGTACCCCAGGTGGCGCAGGGTGATCAGCGACCGGCGGGCGGTCGCGCGCGGCAGCCCCGTCAGCCGGGCGAGCTCGGCGAGCCGGACGGGCCCCCGCAGGCGGCCGAAGGCCCGCAGGACGTCCAGCCCGCGCGCGAGCGACTGCAGGAACCCGGAGCCGAGCTCCTCCTTGAGGGCGGGCCCGGAAGCGCCGGGCGCGGCCGGGGCGGGCGCCGGAACGGGCGGCGCGGCGTCCGCCCCGGCACCGGGGACGTCCTCCGCCGCCAGCGCCCCCTCCATCGCCGCCACCGCCCGCCGCAGCGGCGGCAGGGCGGCCTCCCGGAGGGACTCCGCGCTGTGCCGGCTCGTGTGGCTGACGACGCTGACCGCACAGACCACCGCGCCGTCCGGGCCCCGGACCGGGAGGGCGACGGCGAGCAGGCCCGGCTCGATCAGCTGGTCGTCCACCGCGAGGCCGGTCTCGCGGGCCTCCCGCACCCGGTCGAGGAACGCGGCCTCGACCTCCTCGGCGGGGGACGCCGGCCGGGGCGGTACCGAGGGGAAGCCGGTGTCCAGGGGGTCCTTCGCGCGCCGGGCCCGCCACCGATCGAGGTCCGCCGCGTCCCACCGCGCGGCGAACAGCGCGCCGGGAGCGCACCGTTCGGCCGGAAGGAGGTCTCCGGTCCGGAAGGAGATCGCCATCGCCCGGCGGCGGGTGGCCTGGGCGAGGAAGCGGACGCCGTCGCCGTCCGGGACGGCCACGGACACCGACTCGTCGAGCGCGTCGGCGAGGGCGACGGCGTGCGGTACGAGGAGCTCCGGCAGCCCGCAGGAGGCCAGGTACGCGTTGCCGAGCTCGGCGGCGCCGGGCGCGAGCAGCAGGTCGCGGCCCTCGGTCCGCAGCAGGCCGAGGCGGACGAGGGTCGTCGCGACCCGGTCGATCGTGGAGCGGGCGAGCCCGGTCGTCCGGGCGAGGTCGCCGGGCCGGTGCCGGAGCTCGGGGCCCGCGGCCATGACGCGGAGCACGGCGAGCCCGCGTTCGAGCGGTCCGACCAGCTCCTCGGGTGCCCCCTGGGCCTCGGTGGGCTGCGGCATCGTCCGGACTCCTCGGTGCGGTGGTGGGCGGAAGGGGCACGGGGAGCCGCGCGGGGAAACCGTACCCGCGGCGTTGACACGGCCCGTGGCGCGGATGGACACTCACCCCCGCCAAAATTCTGAACGCAAGTTCAGCAGGCGAACACCTGCAACGTCAATCCCGAGTGAATCCCGAGTGAAACGGGTCGTTACATGGACAAAGTGGTCGCCAGTGCCGCCGAAGCGGTGGCGGACATCGAGGACGGCGCCTCACTCGCCGTCGGAGGCTTCGGCCTGAGCGGCGTACCGGACGTGCTCATCCGCGCCCTGCACGCCCACGGCCCCGGAGACCTCTCCGTCGTCTCCAACAACTGCGGCGTCGACGGCGGAGGCCTGGGCATCCTCCTCGCGGCCGGCCGGATCAGCCGCGTCACCGGCTCCTACATCGGCGACAACAAGGAGTTCGCCCGCCGCTACCTCGGCGGCGAACTCGAACTGGAGCTCACCCCCCAGGGCACCCTCGCCGAACGACTCCGCGCCGGCGGCTGCGGCATCCCCGCCTTCTTCACCCCCGCGGGCGTCGGCACCCAGGCCGCCGACGGCGGACTGCCCTGGCGGTACGCCGGGGACGGCACCGTCGCCGTCGCCTCCCCGCCCAAGGAGACCCGCGCGTACGACGGACGCCCGTACGTCCTCGAACACGGCATCACCACCGACTTCGCGCTCGTCCGCGCGGCCCGCGGCGACCGCCACGGCAACCTCGTCTTCGCCCGCGCCAGCCGCAACTTCAACCCGCTCGCCGCCATGGCGGGCCGGATCACGATCGCCGAGGTGGAGGAGCTCGTCGAACCCGGCGAGCTCGACCCCGACCAGGTCCACCTGCCGGGCGTCTTCGTCCAGCGGGTCCTCGCGCTCACCCCCGCACAGGCCGCCGACAAGGGAATCGAACGAAGGACGGTACGCACCCGATGAGCTGGACCAGGGACGAGATGGCGGCCCGCGCCGCCCGCGAACTGACCGACGGTTCGTACGTCAACCTCGGCATCGGGCTGCCCACCCGCGTACCGAACTTCCTCCCCGACGGCGTCGACGTCGTCCTCCACTCCGAGAACGGACTCCTCGGCGTCGGCCCCTACCCGTACGAGGACGAGGTCGACCCCGACCTCATCAACGCGGGCAAGGAGACCGTCACCGTCCTGCCCGGCGCCGCGTTCTTCGACTCCGCGCTCTCCTTCGGCATGATCCGCGGAGGCCACATCGACACCGCGATCCTCGGCGCCATGCAGGTCTCCGCCCGCGGCGACCTCGCCAACTGGATGATCCCCGGCCGCATGGTCAAGGGCATGGGCGGCGCCATGGACCTCGTCCACGGAGCCCGCCGGGTCGTCGTCCTCATGGAGCACACCGCCAAGGACGGCACGCCCAAGATCGTCGAGGAGTGCTCCCTGCCGCTCACCGGCCGGGGCTGCGTCGACCGGATCATCACCGACCTCGGCGTCCTCGACGTCACCGAGGACGGCCTCCGGCTCGTCGAGACCGCCCCCGGCGTCACCCCCGAGGACCTCACCCGCCTGACGGCGGCTCCCGTGAAGGTGGACACCGCAGCATGACGCCGACCCCGACCCCGACCCCGACCCCGACCCCGACCCCGGTCGCGACCCCCGTCCCGGCTCCGACGCGGATCCCGACCCAGCAGGACATCTCCCAGGAGATCGACGCCCGGCGCGAGGAGTACCGCCGCTCCGGCGAGACCCGGCACCACCCCGCCCGCGACTACCCGCCCTACCGCAGCAGCGCGCTGCGCCACCCGCGACAGTCCTTGGTCGCCGTCCGTGACCCCGAGGCCGTGGAACTCTCCGGACCGGTCTTCGGCGCCACCGACGTCACCGCGCTCGACGCCGACCTCACCCGCGGCGGCGCCGGCGAACCCCTCGGCGAGCGGATGACCGTCACCGGCCGGATCCTCGACCGCGCGGGCCGCCCCGTGCGCGGCCAGCTCGTCGAGGTCTGGCAGGCCAACGCCGCCGGACGCTACGCCCACCAGCTCGACCAGCACCCGGCCCCGCTCGACCCCCACTTCACCGGCGCCGGCCGCTGCCTGACCGACGACGACGGCACGTACCGCTTCACCACCATCCGCCCCGGCGCCTACCCCTGGCGCAACCACACCAACGCCTGGCGCCCCGCGCACATCCACTTCTCGCTCTTCGGCAGCGCGTTCACCCAGCGGCTCGTCACCCAGATGTACTTCCCCGGCGACCCGCTCTTCGCCTACGACCCCATCCTCCAGTCGGTCACCGACGACGCCGCCCGCGCCCGGCTCGTCGCCGGCTACGACCACGACCTCACCACCCCCGAACACGCCCTCGGCTACCGCTGGGACATCGTCCTCGACGGACCCGCCGCGACCTGGATCGAGGAAGGCCGATGACGACGACCGGGAAGCCCACACCCGCCCAGACCGTCGGCCCCTTCTACGGGTACGCGCTGCCCTTCCCCGGCGGCCCCGACATCGCCCCCGCCGGGCACCCCGACACCCTCACCGTCCACGGTCACGTGTACGACGGAGCCGGCGCGCCCGTCCCCGACGCGCTCCTGGAGATCTGGCAGCCCGGCCCCGACGGCGACCGGAGCGGCGCCACCGGCTCCCTCCGCAAGGACCCCGTCACCGGCGGCCACGCCGGACGGGACGGCATCACCTTCACCGGCTTCGGCCGGGTCGCCACCGACGCCGACGGCCGCTGGGCGATCCGCACCCTGCCGCCCGCCGGAGCGCCCTACCTCTCCGTCTGCGTCTTCGCCCGCGGACTGCTGCACCACCTGTTCACCCGGATCTATCTGCCGGGCCCGGGCGCCGAGGCCGATCCGCTGCTCGCCTCGCTCCCGCCGGAGCGGCGCGCCACCCTGCTCGCGGCCGAGTCCGCCCCCCGCACCCTGCGCTTCGACGTCCGCCTCCAGGGGCCGGAGGAGACGGTGTTCCTTGACTTCCGCTGAGCAGCCTCCGCGGCGGTACGAGGAGGGGGCGCCGTACGAGGCCGGGCACCGCCCGGGGCCGTACGCGCCCGACGCCGGTGAACCGTACGACGTCGGGCTCCTGGCCCCCGTCCGCGCCGGCACCGACGTCGAGGCGGCCACCGGCGACCGCGCCTTCCTCCGGGCGATGCTCGACGCCGAGGCCGCCCTGACCCGGGCCCAGGCAGCCCTCGGCCACGCACCCGCCGAGGCGGCCGCGGCCGTCACGGAGGCCGCGGCCCGCACCGACCTGTTCGACCCGCGCGCGCTCGCCCTCCGCGCCCGCAGCGGCGGCAACCCCGTCATCCCCCTGGTCGCCGAACTGACCGCCGCCGTACCGGCGGAGGCCGCACCCCACGTCCACCGGGGCGCGACCAGCCAGGACATCATGGACACGGCCGCGATGCTCGTCGCGGCCCGCGCCCTGCCCCTGATCACCGGCCCGCTGCACCGCGCCGCGGCCGCTCTCGGGCGGCTCGCCGCCGCCCACCGCGAGAGGCCCATGGCCGGCCGGACCCTCACCCAGCACGCCGTGCCCACCACCTTCGGGCTCAAGGCGGCCGGCTGGCGCAGCCTCGTCCTCGACGCGGCCGACCGGCTCACCGCCCTCACCCTCCCGGCCCAACTCGGCGGCGCGGCGGGCACCTTGGCGGCATTCGAGCAGCTGGCCGGCGCGCCCGGCAGCGGTCCCGACCTCGCCGAGGCGTACGCCCGCGAGCTGGGGCTCGCCGCCCCGGCCCTGCCCTGGCACACCCTGCGCACCCCGGTCGCCGACCTCGGCACGGCGCTCGCCTTCACCGCGGCCGCGCTCGGCAAACCCGCCGCCGACGTGCTGCTGCTCAGCCGGACCGAGACCGGCGAACTCGCCGAGGGCGACGGCGGCGGGTCCTCCGCGATGCCCCACAAGAACAACCCCGTCCACGCCACCCTCGTCGCCGCGGCCGCCCGCCAGGCACCCCCGCTCGCCGCGGTCCTCCTCGGCTCGCTCACCGCCGAGGACGAGCGCCCGGCCGGCGCCTGGCACGCCGAATGGCAGACCCTCCGCGAACTCCTCCGCCTCGCCGGAGGCGCCGCCCACCACCTGGCCGCCCTGGCCGAGGGCCTCCAGGTCCACCCCGCCCGGATGAGGGAGAACCTGCACCGGACCCGAGGCCTGGTGGCGAGCGAACGCCTCGCCGCGGAGCTCTCCGGACTCCTCGGCCGCGGCGCCGCCCGGCGACTCCTCGACACGGCCGCCCAGCGCGCCCTGACGGACCCCCGCCACCTGGCGGACGTCCTCGCCGAGGCCCCGGAACTCGCCGACCTGGTGACTCCGGACCACCTCAAGACCCTCACCGACCCGACGACGGCGATCGGTGCCGCCCCTCAGCTCGTCGACCACGCCCTCCGGAGACGACCCTCCGCCGACCGCAAAGGCCCCGCATGACACCCGACGCGACCCAGCCCGCACTGGCGGCGCCCGACGCCCCCGGGAACGGTCGTCGCCTCGCAGGGGCGCCCCGCCCCGGAGCCCCCCACACCCCCGGCGCACCCCGCGCCACCCCCGCCCCTCCACCACCGCGTCGACGGCCCCACCGACGCCCCCGTCCTCATCCTCGGCCCCTCCCTCGGTACCTCGCTCGCCGTCTGGGACGCGCAGACCGCCGCCCTCGCCCGGCACCACCGCGTGGTCCGCTGGGACCTCCCCGGGCACGGCGGCACCCCGGCCGACGCCCTGCCCGACACCGCCCCCGGGGCCGCCACCGTCGCCGACCTCGCCGCCCTCGTCCTCGAACTCGCCGACCACCTCGGCGCCGAGCGCTTCGGCTACGCAGGGATCTCCCTCGGCGGCGCCGTCGGCACCCACCTCGCCGTCCACCACCCCGAGCGGATCACCGGCCTCGCCGTCGTCTGCTCCTCGGCCCGCTTCGGCGCGCCGGAAGGCTGGCGCGAGCGCGCCGCGCTCGTCCGCGCCCAGGGCACGGCGCCGCTCGCCGAGACGATGGCCTCGCGCTGGTTCACCCCCGGCTTCGCCTCCACCCGGACCGCCGACCGGCTCCTCGCCGATCTGCGCGCCGCCGATCCCGACGGCTACGCCGCCTGCTGCGACGCCCTCGCCACGTACGACCTGCGCGAGGCCCTCGGCCGGATCAGCGCCCCGACACTCGTCGTCGCGGGACGCGCCGACCCGGCCACCCCGCCCGCCCACTCCCGTGAGCTCGCCGACGCCATCCCCGACGCGGGCCTCCTGGAGCTCCCCGGAGCCGCCCACCTGGCCCCCGCCGAACGCCCGCAGGCCGTCCTCACCGCGCTCCTCGGCCACTTCGGCGCACCGGCCGACGACGGCAGCCGGCACGCCCAGGGCATGGCCGTCCGCCGCGCGGTCCTCGGCGACGCGCACGTCGACCGGGCCGTCGCCAGGACGACCACCCTGACCGCCGACTTCCAGGACTACATCACCCGCTGCGCCTGGGGGGAGATCTGGACCCGGCCGGGACTCGACCGCCGCACCCGCAGCTGCATCACCCTCACCGCCCTGGTCGCCCACGGCCACCTGGAGGAGCTCGCCCTGCACGTCCGGGCCGCACTGCGCAATGGACTCACCCCCGAGGACATCGGCGAGGTCCTGCTGCACTCCGCCGTCTACTGCGGCGTCCCCGCCGCCAACGCCGCCTTCGCCACGGCCCAGCGCGTCCTCGCCGAGGCCGAGGCCGGCTGACCCCATCCGACCACTCCTGGAGCCACCCATGCCCCGCACCACCACCGTCGGCATCATCGGAGCCGGCCCCGCCGGCCTCCTCCTCTCCCACCTGCTCCACCAGCAGGGCATCGACAGCGTCGTCCTCGAACTCCGCGACCGTGCGTACGTCGAGCGCCGCCAGCGCGCCGGCATCCTCGAACAGGACACCGTCGACGTCCTGCGGGCCTCCGGCGCCGGTGCCCGGATGGACCGCCAGGGCCTGGAGCACCACGGCATCGAGCTCCGCTTCGACCGCCGCTCCCACCGCATCGACTTCCCGTCCCTGACCGGCGGCCGCTCCGTCATGGTCTACGCCCAGACCGAGGTCGTGAAGGACCTCATCGCCCTGCGGATCAAGGACGGCGGCACCGTCCTCTTCGAGGCCGAGGCCCTCTCCGTGGACGGCGCCGACACCGACCGGCCCACCGTCCGCTACCGCCACGAGGGCGCGGAGGACACCCTGGAGTGCGCGTACGTCGTCGCCTGCGACGGCTTCCACGGCATCGGCCGCCGCTCCCTCCCCGAGGACCTCCTCAAGGTCGTCGAGCGGACGTACCCCTTCTCCTGGCTCGGCATCCTCGCCGACGTCCCGCCCTCCTGCGACGAGCTGATCTACGCCCACCACGAGCGCGGCTTCGCTCTGCACAGCATGCGCTCGCCCCAGGTCAGCCGCCTCTACCTCCAGGTGGACCCCGACGACAGCGTCGACAACTGGTCCGACGAGCGGATCTGGGACGAACTCGACGCCCGCTTCGCCGTCGACGGCGAGTGGACGCTCCGGCGCGGGCCGATCACCGAGAAGAGCATCACCCCGATGCGCAGCTTCGTCGCCGAACCCCTGCGCCACGGCCGCCTGTTCCTCGCCGGCGACGCCGCCCACATCGTGCCGCCCACCGGCGCCAAGGGCCTCAACCTCGCCGTCGCCGACGTCACCCTGCTCGCCCAGGCCCTCACCCGCCACCACACGCGGGGCGACGAGTCGGCGATCGACGCCTACTCGGAGACCGCGCTGCGCCGGATCTGGCGGGCCGAGCACTTCTCGTACACGATGACCACCCTGCTCCACGCCGACCCCACCGAGTCCGCCTTCGACCGCGCGCTGCGCCTCTCGCACCTGCGCTACCTCGCCGGCTCCGAGGCCGCGTCGGCCTCCCTCGCCGAGAACTACGTGGGATTCAGGACGAACTGACGGATCGTCGATACGCGAAAGGGGGGCGGCTGCATCGAGCAGCCGCCCCCCTTCCGCGTACGGGCGGGTCAGGCGAAGAAGCGGTACACCGCCTGCGCGACGCACGCCGGCTTGGCGACGCCGTCGATCTCCACGGTCAGGTCCACGACGACCTCGACCCCGCCCTTGACGTCCTCCACGGACACCACGCGGCCGTGCGTGCGGATCTTCGAGCCGACGCGCACGGGAGAGGGGAAACGCACCTTGTTCAGGCCGTAGTTGACGGCCATCGACACGCCCTCGACCTGGAGCAGCTCGCTCCACATCGGGATGAGCAGCGAGAGCGTGAGGTAGCCGTGGGCGATGGTGCCGCCGAAGGGGCCCGCGGCGGCGCGCTCGGGGTCGACGTGGATCCACTGGTGGTCGTCGGTGGCGTCGGCGAAGGTGTCGACGCGGGGCTGGGCGATCTCGACCCAGGAGCTGTGGCCGAGGTCGGCTCCGGCCTGGGCCTTGATCTCGTCGATGCCGTGGACGGTGAGAGCCATGGTGGTACTCCTCAAGAGGGAAAGGGGGTCTTCAGGATTCGGTGCCGTAGCGGGCCCGGATGGGGGCCTTGAGCAGCTTTCCGGCGGCGTTGCGGGGGAGTTCGGGAGCGAGGACGACGCTCCGCGGGATCTTGTAGCGGGCGAGCCGGCCCTCCAGATGGGCGATCAGCTCGCCCTCGGTGACGGTCGTCCCGGCGCGCGTCACGACGACGGCTCGCCCCACCTCGCCCCAGCGGGCGTCGGGCACGCCGATGACGGCCGCCTCCGCGACGTCCGGGTGCCCGAGCAGGGCGTCCTCGACCTCGGCCGGATAGATGTTCTCGCCGCCCGAGATGATCATGTCCTTGAGGCGGTCGACGAGCCGTACGTAGCCGTCCTCGTCGACCGTGGCCACGTCGCCCGACCGGAAGCGCCCCCCGTCGCGGAAGGCCGCGGCGGTCGCTTCCGGCAGGTTCCAGTAGCCCGGGGTGACGTTCGGCCCCGCGACGACGATCTCGCCCTTCTCGCCGGGCGCCGCCTCCTCGCCGGACGGCAGCAGCACCCGTACGTCGGTGAAGAAGTGCGGGACGCCCGCCGAGCCGGCCCGGCTCAGCGAGTCCGCCCGGTCCAGGATGAGGGCGCCCGGCGAGGTCTCCGTCATGCCGTACCCCTGGACGAAGGCGAGGCCCCGGTCGAGATAGGCGGAGGCGGTGCGGCTCGGCACCGGGGCGCCGCCGCACAGCAGGGTGCGCAGACGGGTCAGGTCCGCGTCCGCCCAGCCGGGAGCCGCCGCCATCGCGTCGTACATCGTCGGCACGCCGAACATGCAGGTCACGTGGTGGTCTTCGATCAGACGGAGGGTGCGGTCCGGGTCGAAGGAGGACTCCAGGAGGACGGTGCCGCCCTTCAGCAGGGTCGGGAGGCAGCTCATGTTGAGCGCCGCCGTGTGGAAGAGCGGCGCCGAGACCAGGGCCACCTCGTCACCGGCGATGTCGGTGTCCACGAGGACGTTGAGACTGTTCCAGACGATGTTGCCGTGGGTGAGGACGGCGCCCTTGGAGCGGCCCGTGGTGCCCGAGGTGTACATGATGAGGCAGACGTCCTCGTGCCCCACCTCCTCGTCGACCGGCTCCGCCGGGGCGGCGGCGAGCAGCTCCTCGTACGGAGCCCCCGGCCCGCCGTCCACGGCGAGGAGGGTGGCGAGGGCCGCACCTTCCGCGAGCTCCGTCACCCGCGCGGCCGACTGCCCGGCGTGCACGAGGACCTCGCTGCCCGAGTCGGTCAGCTGATGCAGCAACTCCGGTACGGCGAGCCGGGTGTTGAGCGGGACGAACACCGCCCCGAGCAGCCCGGTCGCGAAGAGCGTCTCCAGATGGGCCGGATGGTTGGGGCCGAGATACGCCACCCGGTCCCCGCGCTCGACCCCGGCGCCCCGCAGGGCGTGGGCCAACCGGGTGCAGCGGTCGTGGAGTTCGGCGTAGTCGATCGCCCGGCCCTCGTGCAGCAGGGCGGTGCGCCGGGGCGATCTGCGGTTGCGGCGGGCGGGCCAGGAGCCGATGCCCTGGTTGCGCATGGGGTACCCCTCAGCGTCCGGTGAGACCGAGCAGCGCGGCCGCGTTCTCCTTGAGGATCTTCGGACGGACCTCGTCCTTGATCGGGAGCTCCGCGAAGTCCGCCAGCCAGCGGTCCGGGGCGAGCAGCGGGAAGTCGGAGCCGAACAGCACCTTGTCCTTCAGGAGGCTGTTGGCGTACCGGACCAGCTGCGGCGGAAAGTACTTCGGCGACCAGCCCGACAGGTCGATGTACACCTGCGGCTTGTGGGTGGCCACCGCGAGCGCCTCGTCCTGCCAGGGGAAGGAGGGGTGCGCGAGGACGATCTTCATGCCGGGGAAGTCGGCGGCGACGTCGTCCACGTCCATCGGGTTCGAGTACTTGAGCCGGATGCCCCCGCCGCCGGGAGCGCCCGCGCCGATGCCCGTCTGCCCGGTGTGGAAGACCGCGATCGCGCCGGCCTCCTCGATCGCCTCGTACAGCGGGTAGGCCATCCGGTCGTTGGGGTGGAAGGCCTGGATGTTCGGGTGGAACTTGAAGCCCCTGACCCCGAACTCCTCGACGAGCCGCCGGATCTGACGGACCGCCGCCTTGCCCTTGTACGGGTCGACACCGGCGAACGGGATGATCACGTCCGGGTTCTTCAGCGCCGCCTCGGCGATCTCCTCGTTCGGCACCGGCGGGGTGCCGGTCGCGGACTCCGCGTCCACCGTGAACACCACACAGGCCATCCGCCGCTCGCGGTAGTACGTGGCGATCTCCGGCAGCGTGGGGTGGCGGTGCTCCGCCTTGAAGTACGCGCCCGCGGCGGCGTCGAGCTCGGCGGAGAGCGAGGCCCCGCCCTTCTCCGACACCTCGGCGTGGGTGTGCATGTCGATCGCGACGAGTTCGTCGGGGTTCAGCACGGCACGCTCCTTCACAGCTGCGGCGCAGGGATGCCGAAGGTCTCGGGGGTGCGGCCGACGGTCACCGGCCAGGCGGCCGCGATCGCCTCGGCGCTCCAGCCCCCGTCGGCGTACGCCACCGACACCTCCTGCGGGTGCGACCACAGCGAGAGCTTGTCGCCGCCGATGCCGACGCACTGTCCGGTCACCCCGGCGGCCGCGTCCGAGGCGAGGAAGGTCACCAGACCGGCGACGTCCTCGGGCGTGCCGAAGCCCTCGCCCTTGCGCAGGCTGTCCGGGAACGCGACGCCGTCCCGCTCCAGGGCCTCGACGTGCGGGGCGAAGACGGGGATCGTCTTCGTCATCGCGGTCGCGGCGACCGGGATGACGGCGTTCGCGGTGATGCCGGCCTTCGCCAGCTCCATGCCCCAGGTGCGGACCATGGCGGCGATCCCGGCCTTGGCGGCGGCGTAGTTGGTCTGTCCGAAGTTGCCGCGCTGTCCGGCGGGGGAGCCGGCGACGACGATCCGGCCGCCCTCGCCCTGGGCGCGCATCCGCTCGACGGCGGCGCGGACGCAGGTGAACGTGCCGCGCAGATGCACCTCGACGACGGTGTCGAAGTCCTCGTCCGTCATCTTCCACAGCACGCGGTCCCGCAGGACGCCGGCGTTGGTGACCATGACGTCGAGCCGGCCGTACGTGTCGACGGCGCGGGCGACGAGGGCCTCGGCGGCCTCGGCGGAGCCGACGGGCACCACCTCGGCGACGGCCTGTCCGCCGTCGGCGGTGATCAGGCGCACGGCCTCGACGGCGGCGTCGGTGTCGACGTCGTTGATCACCACAGAGGCGCCGGCGGCGGCGAGCGAGCGGGCATAGGCGAGGCCGAGTCCGCGGCCGCTGCCGGTGACGACGGCGACCTTGCCGGAGAGATCCACATGGGTCATGAACGGGGGTCCTTTCCCGTGAAGCGCGGTGCGGGGTGCGGGGATTCGCGACCGGTCACACACCGTCGAGCGAACAAGTTAGGCACTCTCGTGTCGGCCGTCAATGAATTGCCGAATGTTGGGGGCGTGTTCCCGTGAGCCGCCCTACGCTGTCCCCGTGACACAGCCCGCCCCGACCACAGAGACCGGACCCGCCGCCGAACCCGGCTCTCCGCCCCGCCCCCAGTCCCTGATGCTGACCTTCTTCGGCATCCACGTCCTCGGCACCGGAACCGCCCTGTCCTCGGCGAGCGTGATCGACGCCTTCGCCCGGGTCGACGTCGGCGAGGACGCCGTCCGCTCCACGCTGACCCGCATGGTCGCCCGCGGACTGCTCGAACGGCACCGGCGCGGCCGCAGGATGTACTTCTCGCTCACGCCCCGCGCCGCCGAGGTCCTCGCCGACGGTCAGGAACGGATCCACCGCACCGGCGCCGTCAACCGCGCCTGGGACGGCACCTGGACCCTGGTCGGCTTCTCGCTGCCCGAGTCCTGGCGCAGCGAACGCCACGACCTGCGCTCACGGCTCGTCTGGGCGGGCTTCGGCCCGCTGCAGAGCGGCCTCTGGGTGGCCCCCGGCCGGGTGGACGTCGCCCCCATCGCGGCCGAGCTCGGGCTGGGGGACCGTATCAGGGCCTTCCACGGCGAGGCCGCCGCACCGACCGAGGCCGGCCCCCTGCTCCGTACCGCCTTCGACGTCGACGCGATCGCCGACGGCTACCGCGCCTTCCTGGCCCGCTGGGGCGCGGACACCGCCTCCGGCGAGGCGCGCGACGACCTCGGCAGGCTGCTCCTGCTCCACACCGACTGGCTCGACCTGGTCCGCCGGGACCCGCACCTGCCCGCCGAGCACCTGCCGGCCGACTGGCCCGCCGAGTCCGCCGAGACCCTCTTCCGCGAGCTCTCCGCCCACTACGAGCCGGGAGCCCGGCGGATCGCGGAGGAGATCCTGGACCGCTGGGAACCGGAGGTGTGACGAGCGGGGCGCCCCGCCCGGGGGGCTTACGTCAACACCATTGACCTTGTTGTGCGCGGCGGAGTCTCATGGGCGGCACTTCGGAGACTCCCCGCGCCGGGCGTCTCCGCGACCCCGAAGGAACACCCATGGACCACCTCAGCTCGCTCCGGGACGCCGCCCCCACCCCCTTCTGGCTCGACGACCCCCGCCGGCCGCGGCCCGCCCCGGCCCTCGTCGGCGGCACCACCTGCGACCTCCTCGTGGTCGGCGGCGGCTACACCGGCCTGTGGACCGCCCTCAACGCCAAGGAACGCGACCCCTCCGCCGACGTCGTGCTCGTCGAGGCGGACGAGGTCGGAGGCGCCGCCTCCGGCCGCAACGGCGGGTTCTGCGAGGCCAGCCTCACCCACGGCCTGGCGAACGGCCTCCAGCGCTGGCCCCAGGAGATCGGCCGCCTGGAACGCCTCGGCCGCGAGAACCTCCAGGGCATCGAGGACGCCATCCGGCGGTACGGCATCGACTGCGACTGGGAGCGCACCGGCTCCCTCGTCGTCGCCACCGAGCCCTACCAGCTCGAAGGCCTCGCCGAGGAGGCCGAGGCCGCCGCCCGCCACGGGGGCAAGCCCCTCCTCCTCGACGGCGACGCGGTCCGCGCCGAGATCGACTCGCCCACCTTCCTCGGCGGCGTCTGGAACCGGGACGACGTCGCCATGGTCAACCCGGCCCGGCTCGCCTGGGGACTCAAGCAGGCCTGCCTCGACCTCGGCGTCCGCATCCACGAACACACCCCCGCGACCTCGCTCGAGGAACACGGCGCCGTCGTCGGCGTCGGCACCCCCTACGGCCGGATCACCGCCCGCCGCGTCGCCCTCGCCACCAACGCCTACCCGTCCCTGCTCCGCCGCCACCGCCCGTACACCGTCCCCGTCTACGACTACGCCCTGATGACCGAGCCGCTCACCGACGAGCAGCTCGCCTCCGTCGGCTGGACCCGCCGCCAGGGCTTCGCGGACTGCGCCAACCAGTTCCACTACGTCCGGCTCTCCGCCGACAACCGCATCCTGTGGGGCGGTTACGACGCGATCTACCACGGCGGCCCGGTCCGCGCCGAGCACGACCGCAGGCCCGCGACCTACGCGACTCTCGCCGACCACTTCTTCACCACGTTTCCGCAGCTGGAAGGGGTTCGCTTCAGTCACGCCTGGGGCGGAGCCATTGACACCAGCACCCGTTTCTGCGTTTTCTTTGACACGAGTCACCACGGCAAGGTCGCCTACGCCGCCGGATACACCGGCCTCGGCGTCGGCGCCACGCGCTTCGGCGCCGACGTGCTCCTCGACCTGCTCGCGGGCGAGCGCACCGAGCGCACCGAGCTGGAACTCGTACGCCGCAAGCCGCTGCCCTTCCCGCCCGAGCCCGTCCGCTCGATCGGCATCGGCATCACCAAGTGGTCCATGGCGCGCGCCGACCGGAACGAGGGCCACCGCAACCTCTGGCTGCGCACCCTCGACCGCTTCGGCCTCGGCTTCGACAGCTGACCCGCACCCCCTCGCCCCCCGCACCGTCCTTCCCGCGCACGCATGACCCGCCGCACAGCCCGCCTCCCGGGGCGGCGGCCGAGGAGAACCACATGAACGCATCCGAAGTCCGCCCGGCCCAACCGGCGGAGTCGGAGCCGCAGGCCACCGGCCCGCTCGCCGGCCGAGGCGACCTGCTGCGCCTGATGCCCCTGCTGACGGTGGCCAACGCCGCCATGTTCATGGTCTACATGGGCATCGGCGCGGTTCTCCTGCCGGTCCAGGTGGAACTCGTCGACCCGGCGGACAAGGTCGCCAACTTCGGTCTCGTCTCCGGCGTCGCCGCCATCTTCGCGACCCTCTTCAACCCGCTGGCCGGGCTCCTCTCGGACCGCTCGGGCCGGCGCAACCCCTGGATTCTGTGCGGCGGTCTCGCCGCCCTCGGCGCGCTCGCCCTCCTCGGCGCCGCCCGCACGGTCCTCCTGGTCACCATCGGCTGGTGCCTCGTCCAGGCGATGATGAACATCTACCAGGCCGCCCTGACCGCCGTCGTCCCCGACCGCGTCCCCGTCGAACGCCGCGGCCTGGCCTCCGCGATGGTCGGCATCGGCACCCCCATCGGCTCCGCCGTCGGCATCTCCACCGCCGCCCTGTTCGTCCCCGGCGACATCGCCCTCGGCTACCTCGTGTTCGGCGCGGTCATCGCCGGCGCGGCCGCCCTCTTCACCGCCGTGGTCCGCGAGCGGAAACGTCCCGCGGTCGAAGCGGTGCCGCTGCGCGGGCAACTGGCCGCCTTCGCGGACACCCTGAGGTCGGCAGACTTCCGCTGGGTCTTCATCGGCCGCTTCCTGATGATGCTCGGCTTCTTCTCCGTCTCCCTCTTCCAGATGTACATCCTCCAGGACCACATCAAGCTCCCCGCGGGGCTCGACCCGACCGAGGCCGTGGCCTTCATCGCCCCGATCGACGCCGGCGTCACCCTGCTCGCCACCGTCCTCGGCGGACTGCTCTCCGACCGCATGGGCCGCCGCAAGCCCCTGGTCGGTCTCTCCTGCGCCCTGTGCGGCATCGCGATGCTCGTGCCGGTCGTCAAGCCGGACTGGACCGGCATGCTGGTCTTCACGGTCATCATGGGCCTCGCCTTCGGCTGCTACATGGCCGTGGACACCGCCCTCGTCACCCTGGTCCTGCCCAGCGCGGGCGACGCGGCCCGCGACATGGGCGTCCTCAACATCGCCAACGCGGGCCCGCAGATCCTCGCCCCGTTCCTGGCCTCCCTGCTCGTCGGCACGATCGGCTACGACGGTCTGTACATCACGGCCGCCCTGATCACGCTGGTCGGCGCGGCGGCGGTCATCCCGATCAAGTCGGTCCGCTGACACGCGACGGCGTACGGGCCGACGGCGCAGCGGCGTCCGTTCGCGGAGGTCACGACGATTCCGGAGCCGTCGATCCCGGGTGCCGGGGTGCTGAACCTGAACGTGTCCACGCCGGAGGCGGACCCGCATCTGGAGGGCGCGCCCGACAATCGGGGGGTGCGGGACTGGATAGCGGCCCTGGAGTGGGTGCGGGACAACATCGCCGCCTTCGGCGGCGACCCCGCCAAGGTCACCGTCGCCGGCCAGTCGGCGGGCGGCGGCGCCGTGCAGACCCTGCTCGCCGTCCCCTCGGCGCAGGGACTCTTCCGGGGCGCGCTCTCCGTCTCCGGTGCCGTCATGCGGCCCCAGGGCAGGGACCTCGCCGAGACGGTGTCGGTGCTCTTCACCGCCCGTACCGGCGTCCCGGCCACCGTCGCCGCCCTGCGCGGCGATGTTCAGGGCGCCGGTGACGGAGATCGCCGAGGCCCGCGCCCGGGCCGGCCGTCCGACCTGGCTGTACCGGTTCGACTGGGAGGCCACGGCGCCGGGGTACGAAGGCCTGGCCCACCACTGCGTGGACCTCCCCTTCGCCTTCGACCTCCTCGACGCCCCCGGAGTCACCGAGGCCCTCGGCGAACACCCGCCCCAGGCCCTCGCCGATGCCGTGCACGCGGCCTGGGTGCGGTTCGTACGCGACCTCGACCCGGGCCCGTCCTGGCCGCGGTACACCGCGGCCACCCGCGCGACCCGCATCTGGGCCGCCGAGCCCACCGTCGCCCACGACGGCTGACGTTCCGCCAGGGAGGGCAGGAGGAGCACCGCGCCGGCCCCGCTCGCGGACCGATCCTTCGGGTCGGCGAGGCCGCCCTCGCGGGCACCGGCGCCGCCCCGCCGACGCTCAGGGGTGGGTGAACACCCCGACCATGCGGGTGTCCGGGTTGCTGCTCATCCCGACGATCGCGCCCCCGTCGGCGCGGTTCACGCGCGCGTGCGCGCCCGCGTAGCCCTCGTCGGTGAGGAAGAACCCCAGCGCCGCGACCCAGTCGTCCACGGAGCCGGTCGCCGGGTCGTACACGGGCTCGGGGTGCGGCACGACCCGCTCCTGCGCCACATGTCCACCGCGCTCGACGGCGAGGTCCAGGGCCTTGCCCCACTCGGCGTCCGTGCACTCCCAGCCGACGAACGTGTCCAGACCGCCGTATCCCGCCCCGGGCTTGAGGATGAGGCGCTCCCGCCGTTCCCGGCAGAGCTCGATCAGCTCGCCGGGACCGGAGGCGCGCAGCGCCCGGCTCCACGGCAGGACCCGTTCGACCAGGGCCCGCTCGGCGGCGTCGAAGGCATCGGCCCAGCGCGGGTCGGAGAGTAGGGCGAGGGCGCCCTTGTGGGAGTAGAGACCGCTCTCGAGGGACGTGAACAGCACGGTCCTGCCCGCCTCGTGGGCACGGAAGAACGGCTCCGCCACCTCCGGTCCCTCCGGATCGTCGAGCAGCTGGCTCGCCGCGAAGTTCCGGAGCACGAGATCCAGCGGCGTGCCGTCCAGGGTGAGTTTTCCGTCGGCACGCGCGCGTACGTCGCCGATCTCGCCGATCCTGAGGTCGAGGCCCTGCTCGGCCATCGCCTCCCGGGTGGCGCGCATCAGCGCTCCGTACGGGCCGACACCGCCGCGCCCCTCGATGAGGCCGATCACCGGTTCCGCCGAGCCGGACAGCGCGGGACGGGCCCGGTCGCGCAGGACGGCGGCCATCCGGGCGGCGATGTCCACATGGCCGAGGCCGTGCTCGCGCGCGAAGCCGGCGAACTCGGGGACCCGCAGCAGCGCCTGGTTGAAGACGTCCATGTCGAGACCGCCGACCTCGCTGCCGAGGTTGAGCTCCAGGAGCTTGAACCCGGTGCCGTCGTGGTACGCGTCGGCGCGCCCCAGCCGGGCGGGGACGCCCGACCCGGCCCGGCGGAGCAGCGCCACGAGGGCCGGTTCGAACCCGAGCTCCGCCGCGTACCGCTCGACGTCCCCGTCGAAGAGCCGCTCGGGCAGCGACAGGAGGAGGCCGAAGAGGCCCTCCAGGTCCCGGGCGAACGCGGCCGTCTCCGAGGCCCGGACGAACCAGGGCCGGGGCAGCAGGTGCGGGCGCCAGGCCGCCTCGAAGGCGGGGGGCAGTTCGGCCCGGGCGACGGCCGTCGCGAGCCCGCCCTCCTCCCGCAGGCACGCGTCCACGTACGTCCGGCTCAGTTCGGTCATCTGTCTCGCTCGCTTCCCTGGAAGAGATCGGGCGTGCTCCGAAGGGCGAGCAGGGTACCTCAGTACCCGATCCGTACTCCCGTGACCGCGTGACGGTCTGTCAATCCGCCGGTGGCCCCGCCGAATCCGACCAGGACGTTCCTGGGGAGCGTCACCGCCACGTCGATGACCTGGGTGCCGTCGACGAGGACGACGAGACGGCCGGCGGAGGTCACGTTGACGTCGATGACATGGCTGCCGGTACGCAGCGCGGGGACGGCCGTCGAGGTGGCCGCGTACTGGAGGCTCGTGCCCGTGCCGCCGGTGGCGACCCCCACGAAGTTCGACGACGGCTCCCCGGTGTTGCGGAACGTGTCCAGGGCGACCGCCACTCCGCTCAGTCCGCTGAAGCCGAGACCGCCGCCCCCGCCGCCGAGTGCGGTGGGCGTCGTACGGCTCGCGTCCAGGAGCATCAGCGCGAGCCCGTCGGCGCCCGTGCCGCCGGAGAGGGTGGCGGTGAAGCGGGCCCTCAGCCGGGCGGAGGGCACGGCGGTGGCCTGGATCGCCGAGCCCTTCAGGTACGCCTGGGCCGGTGTCAGGACGAGGCTCGTGCCCGACAGCGCGGCGCTGCCGTTGTACGTCCATCCGTTGGGGCCCGGCGGCGGTACGGCGTACGAGGCGGCGGTGATCGACGCGCCCCGCACCGCGTGGATGTCGGTGATGCTGCCCGTCCCGCCGGTGAAGGCGAGGAGCGCGGTCGGGGTGAGCGAGGCGACGGTGGTCCGCAGCCGCTGGGTCCCGTCCACGGACAGCGTGATGGTCTTGCCGGTGACGGTGACGGACACCGTGTGGGTCCCCGACCGCAGGTCGGGCACGCTCGACGTCGTCGACGCGTAGGTGAGGGACGAGCCGCTGCCCCCGGTGGCGATGCCGACGAAGTTGGCCGAGGGATCGCCCGGGCTCTTGAAGGTGTCGAAGGCGACGGCCGTCCCCGGAAGGCCGACGTAGCCGAGGCCGCCGCCGACGCCACCCAGCGCGGACGGTGTGGTCCTCGCCGGGTCCAGGAGGGAGAACGTCATGCCGTCGGCGCCGGTGCCGCCGCCGATGACCGTGGTGAACGAGGCCTTCAGACCGTCGGTCAGCACCGGCACGGGCCAGACCGCCGAACCCCGCTGGGAGGGGCTCGCCTGGGTGAGCTGCAGGTCGTTGCCGGAGATCCGCGCGGAACCGTTCAGCTTCCAGCCGCCCGCACCGGGCGTGGGCACGGTGACCGTGGTCCCGGCCGTGCCGGTGCCGGTCAGCGCCTCGTTGTGCGGGCCGCTCCCGTCGTCGGCGGTCAGCTCGTACGCGGCCGTCACGGCGCCGAGGGACGTGGGGGAGAAGGTGACGGCCTGGTGGACGACGTCCTCCGGGCCGAGGACCTGGCCCTCGCTGATCGGATTGGTGACCTGGAACGGAGCCGCCGGAGGCTTCGCCTTGGTGATGGTGAGGGGGATGTTGCCGGTGTTGCTGATGTCGAAGGTCTTCGTCACGGACTCGCCGACCCTCACCTGCCCGAAGTCCGTCGAGGTGGGCGTGATGGTGAGCTGCGCCCGGCCGGTCACGGCGGTGCCGCTCAGGGCGACCGACACGGTGCCGTTCGTCCCCGTGACGGCGAGCGTCCCCGAATCCTGGCCGGCGGCCGACGGCGCGTACGCCACCTGCACGGTGACGGACTGCCTCGGCGGGACGACCGTGCCCGCGGCGGGCAGGTCGGAGGCGGTGAAGGGGCCGGCGGGCGGGGAGACCGAGGAGATCGTCTCGCCGGCCGTCCCCGTGTTGGTGAACGTCACGCCGAGCGTCTTACGGGTCGTCGTGGCCACCGTGCCGAAGTCGAGGGAGGCCGGGGACGCGACGAGCCCGGGCCGGGTCCCGTACCCGGTGAGGCCGAGCGCGCTCGTGCCCAGGTCGGTGGCGAAGGTCAGGGCGGAGGTGTCGGGACCGGGCGCGGTCGGCGAGAACGTCACCTGGACGGTGAGGGTCTCGCCGGCCCGCAGCGTGCGCGGCAGCCCCGCGGAGGACGCCGAGAACGCGCTGCCCGCCGGCGTGCTCACCCCGTTGACCGTCACGTCCCGCGTGGCCGTCACGGTGGCCGTCGCCGTCCCCGTCGACCCCACCGCGACCTCACCGGCGTCCACGGGCTCACCCGTGAGGGCCGCGTTGGCGGGACGGCCGAAGGCCATCACGTGCCCGTCCCGCGTCCCCACGTAGATCCGCCCGCCGTCGGTGGCCGGCACCGAGAACTTCGAGGCGGTGCCGATCGGCGCCGACCAGCGCAGCCGCATCGCCCCGTTCACGGGCACGGCGTCGTACGCGCGCAGCTGTCCGTTGGCGCCGTTCGCCCCGTCCGACGCGACCGCCCACACGAGGGCGGAACCCGGGTTCGTCCCGGTGGACGTCACCACCGGAGAACCGGAGGTGTAGCCGAACGTCTGCGCGCTGCTGCCCGTGTTGGTGAGCACCGGCGCACCCGAGGCGGTGAGCCCGTACGCGAACGCCCGCAGCGGCCCCCGGGAGCCGATGGTGTACACGTAACCGCCCTGCCCGCCGTACACCGCGGGATGCCCCCAGACGCCCTCGTACGGACCGAACGTGCCGAGCACCTTGTCGGTGCCGCCGGGGCCCTGGCTCCGCCCGCCGAGATCGTCCCGGTTCAGCAGGAACAGGCGTCCGTCCTTGCCGATCTGGACGAGCAGCCGCGGATACTGGCCGGTCCCGAAGGCCGGCTCCGGGAGGGCCACCGGGCCGCCCGAGCCGAGGTCGGTGTCGTTCTGGTCGAGCAGCGGCGCGTTGGAGGGGCTGAAGAAGTCCTGTGCGGACATCGTGCCGTCGCTGTTCACCCCGAGCCGCACCACCGACTCCGCGAGCTGGCCAGGCGGCCGGTTGCCGGGACCCGGCGCGGGGGAGACCCCGTTGCCCGTCGAGAACAGGATCCGGCCCGGACCGTCGGAGACCAGACCGCCGCCGCTCATCCACACCCCCGCCATGCCGTTCGCGGAGGAGTCCTCGGTGGCCCACAGGGTCGTCTTCCGCGTCGACGTGTTCACGCCCATGACGTAGCCGACGTACGGCCCCCGGTCGCAGTGCGAGGCGAACGCCGCGTACACCGAACCGCCCATCAGCAGCAGTCCGGGCCGCTGACCGGCGGTGTACGGGTTGAACGCCCGGCCCGGGTCGTTCACCGGCGCGCCCGTCACCTTCACGGGCCAGCCCGAGCGTTCGGCGCCGGTCGCCGGATCGAGCGCGTGCACGTACCAGTTGGGGTGCTGGACGTCCGGACCGTCGTTCACCTTGGCGGTGAGGTACACGGCGTTGCTCGCCGGGTCGTACACCGGCGTCGAGGTGACCCCGATGTTCGGCACCAGGTCGCCGCAGGTGATCGCGGAGGCGGGCCAGGGGGCGCCGAAGTCCTTCGTCCAGCCGATGGCGCCGGTGGCCGCGTCGATGCCGTACACCTTGTTGTTCTCGGTGGCCGCGACGAGGGTGCGCCCCACGACCAGCGGCTGCGCGTAGACCTGGCCGTCGACGCTGGTGGAGAACTGCTGCCCGAAGTCGGAGCTCGACACCTGGTCGGGGGCGAGACCCGGCTCGTCCCGGTCCCAGCCGGTCCGCAGATTGTCCTGGGAGATCGTCGTCTGGTCGGCGGCGGCGACGGAGGAGGGAGCGGTGGGGTCCGGGGCGGGGACGGCGGTCCCGGCGGCCGCCCCGCCCAGCAGTCCCGCCGTCAGGGACATCGTCAGAAGTCGGGCGATCACCTTGAGTCGGCCGGCCATCTCTCCCCCATCACGTGACACACGAGGACGAAGACCGGGGTGCTCCGCCGGCCTCATCGTGTACGGGTCTGCGCGCGCGAACGCCATGATGTCGGGTTCGGCCCCTCCGGGTCCACCCGATCGGGGGCGCGCGAACAGCCGTTCGCGCCGGTCGTCCGGCCCGCCGGGCGTTAGCGGAACGTGAGCGAGACGTGAGCGGTGCACGGCAGGGTGTGCGTGTCGGCAGGCCAGGGCGGGGTGACCGCCCGTCCTGCACGCCCGCCGACGCGTTCCGAGGAACAGACCGGAACGAGCGGGACCGTGGCGGCGCCGTGGCGGCCGCCGTCCTGACGGGGGTGCCGTCGTGGGGGCGGCACCGGGCAGGACGATTCGACGCCGCCGCGGAGGCGGCGTCGGAGCCGGCCCCGACCGGCCGGGACCCGGTGCGGGCCGTGGGGGCCCGCACCGGGTCCCGGCGCCCCGGCGGCCCGTGCCACCTGGTCACAGGACACAGACGACGACTCCACCTTCCTCCAGGAGGCATCATGCGACGACGTACCTTCCTCAAGGGCTCCCTGCTCGGCGCGGCGGCGGCCGCCGTCCCCCTCGGCGCCTCGGCCGCCGAGCCGGCACCGGTCACCTCCCTCGGCGCGCTCCAGACCGCGATCGACCGGGCGGTCCCCGGAGACAGGATCGTCCTCGCCGACGGCACCTACACCGTCCCCTCGGGCGGGGCGATCGACGTCTCGGGGCGCAGCGGCATCACGATCGTCTCGCAGACCCGCGGCGGCGCCGTCCTGCGCGGTGAGCGCAGCTTCGTCCTCGACGGTGCGAGCGCCGTCACCATCAGCGGCTTCGCGCTCCGGCAGAGCGGCACCCTGGAGATCCCGGCCGACAGCACGGGCATCCGGCTGACCCGCAACGACATCCGGTTCGCGGACGTGGACGGCCTCGACTGGGTCCTGGTGGAGGGCGACGACGCCAAGATCGACCGGAACCACTTCCACGACCGGACCACGCAGGGCATCTTCGTCGTCGTCGACGGTCCCGGCACGACCGCCGTGGCGCAGCGCCTCCACATCTTCAAGAACCACTTCTCCCAGCACCTCTACACGGGCGCCAACGGCGGCGAGTCGATCCGTCTCGGCGTCAGCAGCCGGGCCCTGTCCACCGCGTCCGCGGTCGTCGAGTACAACCTGTTCGAGCGCTGCGACGGCGACCCCGAGGCCATCTCGGTGAAGTCCTCCGGCAACACGATCCGGTACAACACGATCCGCGACAGCCAGGGCGGCATCGTGCTGCGCCACGGCAACGGCTCCACCGTCGAGGGCAACTGGCTGCTCGGCGGCAAGGAGGGCATCCGCCTCTACGGCAACGACCACCTGGTCGTGAACAACCACCTCGCCGGCCTCACCGGCCGGGCGCTCGTGATCGGCAGCGGCACCACGCGCGACCACCACGAGGGGGAGAGCACCGAGGAGCGGCGCGGCAACGACGCCTGCGACCGTGCGGTGATCGTGCACAACACCCTGCGCGCCAACAAGAGTTCGCTGTCGGGCGAGACCCGCACCTACGAGCCGCGGGACGTGACCGTCGCCGACAACCTCATCGTCGGGGACAGCGGCAGCCTCGTCGCGATGGGCGCGACGACCGGCTTCACCTGGCAGAGCAACATCCTCTGGGGCACGGCGGCCAACGGCACCATCCCCGCGGGCGGTTACACCCGCGTGGACCCCCGTCTGACGCAGTCCACGGACGGCGTGTACCGGCTCGCGGCCAACAGCCCCGCGATCGGCGCGGCGACCCTCGCGACCATCTCGGTCCCGGAGGACATCGACGGCCACGCGCGAGGCACCACGCGCGACATCGGCTCCGACGAGTACGCGACCCTGGCCCCGGTCCGCCGCCCCCTCACCTCCACGGACGTGGGCCCCAACGCCTCCTGACCGCACGCCGCTCGCTACGGCGCGACGGCCAGGGCGAGGGAGCCGGTGGCCAGGGCCAGGAAGGTCACCGGGAACGCGAGGTTGTGGAAGACGCGGGCCCGGACGTGGACGGCCACCGCGCCGACGAAGAACAGCACGAGCCCGGCTCCGGCGGCGATGCCGACGGGCCGGGCGCCCAGCAGGCCGACCAGGAGCCCGGCGGCGCCCGCGGCCTTCAGGGCCGCGAGCGGGGGGATCCAGCCCACGGGCACGCCCACCTCCGCCGAGTTGGCGAGGACGAAGCGGGCCCGTGCGAGGTCCGCGGCGGCGATCCCGGCGTTGGCCAGGACGGTGACGAGGGTGACCGAGAGGTACGTGGGGGACATGGATCCCAGCCTCGTCGCGTGCCGTCTTGGCGTCCAATACCCGCATCCATAACGTGGCGGCATGGATGTGGACACCCGGCTCCTGCGGTACTTCGTCGCCGTCGCGGAGGAAGGCAGCCTGACGCGGGCCGCGGAGCGGCTCTACGTCTCGCAGCCCGCGCTCACCAAGCAGATCAAGCACCTGGAAGCGCTGCTCGGGGCACGGCTGTTCACCCGGTCCAAGGCCGGTATGGCGCTCACCGGGCCGGGCCGGGTGCTCGCCGAGCGGGCGTCCGGACTGCTCGCCTCCTGGAGCCGTACGGTCCAGGAGGTGAAGACCGCCGTGGGCCGGGAGGAGCGCGTGCTGCGCGTCGGCTACCTGGCGAGCGCCGCCAACGAGGCCACGCGCCCCATCGTCGAGGAGTTCGCCCGCCGCAGGCCCGACTGGCGGGTGGCGATGCGGCAGGCCGCCTGGTCCGACCCCACCGCCGGGATCGCCGCCGGCGACGTCGACGTCGCCCTCGTACGGCTTCCGTTCCCCGGCGAGGAGGGCCTTCGGGTGGACGTCCTCTTCAGCGAGCCCCGCTGGGTCGCCCTGCCCGTCGACCACCGGCTCGCCGGCCGCGCGACGATCCCCTTCACGGAGCTCCTGGACGAGCCGTTCGTCGCCGCCCCCGACGAGACCGGCGCCTGGCGCGACTTCTGGCTCGCGACCGACGCGCGCGACGGCCGTCCCGTCCGCATCGGAGCCGTGGTCGACCAGCCCGACGACTGGCTCGGCGCGATCGACCAGGGCCACGGCATCGCCCTCGCCCCGGAGTCGGCCGCACGCTTCTACGCCCGCCCGGGCATCGTCTACCGGCCCGTCAGCGGCATCGCACCGACCCGGGTCGGTGTCGCCCGCACGGCCGCCGCCGACACCGATCCCGCCGTACGGGACTTCGTCCGCTGCTGTACGCACATCAGGGACCTGCACGTATGATCACCCCGACCATGATCAACATCGCGATTGCCCGGGGGAATCAGCACGTGAACAGGGTGAGGACAGCCGTCGCCGCGGTCGTACTGGCAACCGCGGTGGCGGGCTGCGGCTCCGGAGACCCGGCGGACGCCGAACGACCGCAGGACAAGCCGTCGACGGCTCCGGCCACCGGGGGCCCCGAGCGGCCGGCGGCGCAGAAGCTCGCCGCCGACCCCGGCACCCGCTACACCACCGTCGCCGTGCCCACCATGGAAGGCCTCGTCTGCGACGAGGGCGACGGCGGCTTCCACTTCGGCAGCGACCTCGACATGACGGTCACCGGCGACGACGGCCTGAAGGAGATCGAGGACGACGGCCAGGAGGTCGCCGACGAGGTGTCCTGCTTCGGCAGCCCCCGCAACGTCCTCCGCAAGGGCACCATGTCGGCCTCCGCGCCCACCTTCACCGCCCGTACCCACCTGTACGAGAACGTGCCGGACCCCACCGGCTCCCTCGACCGGATCTTCGACGCGTCCATGAATCTGGCCAAGGACTACGGCCGCAACCTCACCGGCGCCCCGAAGACCGTCACCAGCAGCAGCCTCGTCGTGAAGTGCCGGCAGAACGTCACCGACACCTTCCCCATGACGACCTGCCTCTGGGCGAACTACGGGGCGGCCGGAGTCCTCGACTTCTTCCCGTTCGACGACCAGCACATCCCCGTCGACTCGGCCGCGAGGCTCACCCAGGACTTCGTCGCGGGCGCCCTGAAGAAGTAGGCGTCCGGGCGGTCTCAGACCTCCCCGAGACCGCCCCGGGCGATCACCTCCGCGTACCAGCGGGCGCTGTCCTTCAGGGTCCGCCGCTGCGACGCGAAGTCCACGTGGACGATCCCGAACCGCTTGCTGTAGCCGTACGCCCACTCGAAGTTGTCGAGCAGCGACCACAGGAAGTAACCCCGCACATCGGCGCCGTCCGCGAGCGCCCGGTGCACCGCCGCCAGGTGCGCGCGCAGATACGCCACCCGCTCCGGGTCCTTCACGTTCCCCGACGGGTCGGCGTAGTCGTCGTACGCCGCCCCGTTCTCGGTGATGACCAGCGGCACGCCCGGCAGTTCGTCCCGCAGCCGGACCAGGAGCTCGTACAGTCCGTCCGCGTCCACCGGCCAGTCCATGGCGGTGCGCGGCCCGGGCACCGGCTCGAACCGTACGTGCCGCTCGGCGCCCGCCCACGGCGAGGGCGACTCCGAGATGCCCGCCGCGACGACCGCCGGGGAGTAGTAGTTGATGCCCAGGGAGTCGATCGGCGCGGCCGCCGTCGCTAGGTCGCCGTCCCGGACGAACGACCAGTCCGTGACGGACGCCGTGTCCCGGACCAGGTCCTCGGGGAGCCGGCCGTGGAAGACCGGATCGAGGAAGATCCGGTTGCCGACGGCATCGATCCGGCGGGCGGCGTCCACGTCCTCCGGGGATGGCGAACATGCCCGTACGGCATGGAGGTTGAGGGTCAGGGACACCTCCGCCGAACCCGGCAGCGCACCGCGCAGCGCCCGCGCCGCGAGTCCGTGCGCCAGGTTCAGATGGTGCGCGGCGCGCAGCGCGGCGAGATCGCTCGTCCGGCCCGGGGCGTGCACGCCCTGCCCGTAGCCGAGGAAGGCCGCGCACCAGGGCTCGTTGAGCGTGGTCCAGGTCGCGACCCGGTCACCGAGGGCCTCCGCCGTGATCCCCGCGTACTCGGCGAAGCGGTACGCGGTCTCCCGGTGCGGCCAGCCGCCCGCGTCCTCCAACTCCTGCGGCAGGTCCCAGTGGTAGAGCGTCGCCACCGGCCGGATGCCCGCCTCCAGGAGCGTGTCCGCGAGCCGCCGGTAGAAGTCCAGGCCCTTGCGGACGGCCGGGCCGCGCCCGGTGGGCTGGACCCGCGGCCAGGCGATCGAGAACCGGTAGTCGGTCACGCCGAGCCGCCGCATCAGGGCCACGTCCTCGTCGACCCGGTGGTAGTGGTCGGCGGCGATGTCACCGGTGTCGCCGTTGCGCACCTTGCCGGGCGTACGGCTGAAGGTGTCCCAGATGGACGGGGTGCGCCCGTCCTCGGCGGCGGCTCCCTCGATCTGGTACGCGGCCGTGGCCGTGCCCCAGCGGAAGCCTTCGGGGAAGCGGAGGACGGTGCTGAGGTCGGAATGGGCGTCGAGTGCGGTCATGGGACGGGAACTCCCTGGAGTGAGGGGCCGGTGAGGAGGAGAGGGTGGGGGCGGAGGTCAGCCCTTGACCGCGCCCTGCATGATCCCGCCGACGATCTGCCGGCCGAGGAGGCCGAAGACGAGCAGCACCGGCAGGGTCCCGAGCAGGGTGCCCGCCATGATCACGGACTGGTCGTGGACGTAGCCGCCGCCGAGCTGGCGCAGCGCGACCTGGACGGTCGGCTCGGAGGAGGAGAGCGCGACGACGGGCCAGAAGAAGTCGTTCCACGCGGCCATGAACGTCAGCAGACCGAGCACCGCCATGCCCGGCCGGGCGATCGGCACCACGATCGACCAGAAGATCCTGGCCGTGGACGCGCCGTCGACCCGGGCCGCCTCGATCAGCTCGTCCGGCAGCGACTGCACCAGGTACTGCCGCATGAAGAACACCCCGAACGCCGACACCAGACCCGGCAGGATCACCGACTGCAGCTGGTTCACCCAGCCGAGCTCGGCGATCAGCATGAACAGCGGGATCACCCCCAGCTGCGGCGGGATCATCATGGTCCCCACCGTGACCGCGAGGAGCGCGCCCCGCCCCCGGAAGCGGAGCTTGGCGAAGGCGAAGCCGGCGAGTGTGCAGCACAGGACGGTGCCGAGGGTGATCGACCCCGAGACGAGCAGCGAGTTGAGGAGTGCCTTGCCGATGTCGGCCTCTTCGAGGACGGCCTCGAAGTTGCGCATCAGATGCCGTCCCGGGAGCAGGGCCGGCGGGACCTTCGCCAGGTCGGCGTTGGAGCGGCTCGCCGCGACGATCGTCCAGTAGAAGGGGAAGGCGGAGAACAGTACGGCGACGATCAGGATCGTGTAGGCGAACGGCCCGGCGTGCAGGGTGCGGCCGGCCCGGGAGGGCCCGGACCGTGCCGGGCGGACCAGCGCGGTCATCGGCGGGCCTCCTTGCGGGAACGGCGGCGCGCGATCAGGGCGTTGAGCCCGACGAGCACCACGATGAGCAGGAACATCACCCAGGCGATGGCCGCGGCCCGCCCCAGGTGGAAGAAGCCCCAGCCCTGCTCGTACATGTAGAGGCCGAGCGTCTGGTACTGATGCGAGATGCCGCCCGAGATCGAGCCTTCGAGGAGCAGCGGCTCGCCGAACAGCTGGGTCGCGCCGATCGTGGAGACGACGACGGTGAAGAGGATGGTGGGCCGCAGCCCCGGCAGTGTGACGTGGAAGAACTGCCGCCACCGCGACGCCCCGTCCATCGCCGCCGCCTCGTACAGCTCGTCGGGGATGGACTGCATGCCCGCCAGGTAGATCAGCGCGTTGTAGCCGGTCCAGCGCCAGATGACGACCGTGGAGACCGCGATCTGCGAGGCGACGGTGTCGTTCTGCCAGTCGACCGGGTCGATGCCGACGAGGCCGAGCGCGTAGTTGATCAGCCCGAAGTCCCGGCCGAAGAGCTGGGCGAAGACGAGGGTGGCGGCGGCCACCGAGGTGGCGTACGGCAGCAGCACCGCCGTCCGCAGGAAGGTGCGGCCGCGCATCCGGTAGTTCAGCAGATGCGCGAGGCCGAGGGCCGTCACCAGCTGCGGCACGGTGGAGAGGACGCCGATGGTGAAGGTGTTCCGCAGCGCGACCCAGAAGTACTCGTCGCCGAGGAGTGCGGTGTAGTTGCCGAGGCCGCGCCACTCCATGTCGCCGGGAGCCTGGAGCTCGACCCGGTAGAGCGAGACGAAGGCCGTGTAGAGCAGCGGGAAGAGGCCGAAGGCGGCGAACAGGGTGAAGAACGGGGCGAGATAGGCGTACGGCGAGACCGTCCGCCAGGCCCGCCGGGCGGCCCCCGGGCGGGGCGGCGGGACGACACGCGGGGGAGCCGGCGCCTGAGGCGCGGTGAGGGTCACGATGCGGCCCTTCGAGGAGAGTACGGGGCAGGACGACGGGGGACGTGCCGGGGGGCTCCGCACGACGGAGCCCCGGCGGCGCACGTCAGCCGATGGTGTTCTCGACGCCCTTCTTCGCGTTCGACCAGGCCTTCTCGGGCGAGGTGCCCTTGCGCTCGACCTCGCTCAGCGCGTTGGTGATCTGCTGCGCGATGTTCTGGTCGTGCACGCCCAGCACCTGGACCGGCGCCGCCTTCGCCGCGTCGCCGAAGATCTTCCCGGTCGGGGCGCCGGAGAAGTACGCGTCCTTCGCGCCGGCGACCTTCTCGATCGCGCCGGTGGCCGAGGGGAAGTTGCCCTGCTTCTCGAAGAGCCGGGCCTGCTGCTCGGGCGCCGTGAGCCACTTGATCAGCTCGTACGCCTCCTTCTTGTGCTGCGCCGCACGGGGCACCGCCAGGTAGGAGCCGCCCCAGTTGCCCGCGCCGCCGGGGAGCGCGGCGACGTCCCACTTGCCCTTGCCGGCCTCACCGGCCTGGCCCTTGATGTAGCCGAGCATCCAGGCGGGGCAGGGGATCGTGGCGAACGAACCGGCGGCGAAGGCCTGGTTCCACTGCGGGGACCACTGGTCGAGCTTGGCGCTCAGACCGCCCTGGGCGGCCTCGACGGCGTGGTCCCAGGCGGTGCGCAGGGCGGGGTTGTCCTCCCAGATCAGCTTGCCGGAGGCGTCGTAGTACCGCTCCTTCTCCTGGCCGATCATGATCGAGTACAGGCTGCCGACGCTGTCGATCCAGGCGCTCCTGCCCGGGGCCTTGGCCTTGTACTGCTTCCCGAGCTCCAGGTAGCCGTCCCAGGTGGACCACTTCTTCGCCAGTTCCTCGCGGTCGGTCGGCAGCCCCGCCCGCTGGAACAGGTCCGTGCGGTAGCACAGGGCCTCCGGGCCGACGTCCGTGCCGAGTCCGAGGATCTCGCCGCCCCTGCCGGTGGCGGCGGCCCACTTGGCCGGGGCGAACTGGTCCTTGAGCGCGTCCGCCCCGTACTTCTTGAGGTCCTCGAACCGCTCGGCCTGCTGCTGGGTGACGGAGGCGATCCGGCCGACCTCGATGCCCTGCACGTCGGCGAGGCCGCCCCCGCCGGCGAGCCGGGTCTGGAGCGACTTCCAGTAGTCGGCCTCGTCCTCGGTGTCCGTCTGCTTGATCGTGACGCCGGGGTGCAGCTTCTCGTACTCGGCGTACAGCCCGGCCTCCTTGTATCCGAACGAGCCGAACAGGTCCACGGTGAGGGTGACGTCGCCCCCGGCGCCGTCCGCGGACGCGCCGTCCGTCGAACTTCCGCAGGCGGCGAGCAGTGCCCCGGTGAGCACGACCGCCCCCAGGCGGGCGGCGGTTCTCCTGGCGGCTCGGGCGATGGGCATGGGAAGCCTCCTTGGCTCCGGAACGAGCGAGAACGCTTGAGAGCGCTCTCACAGCTGCGGGGGGAGCGTGCCCGTGCAGGGGGCTGTCCGTCAAGACTCGAAGGCGTATCGGGCAGGAAAGGCGCTCAACTCCCGTCTGTGTTCAATCCATTGACACAGTCGTTTCGCGGGTTTTACGTTTCCGGCGACCTGAGAGCGCTCTCACCATCCTCCCCGCACACCCCCCACCCACCCCGACGACATGAGGTGCTCCTTCATGCCAGCCCCCCGCAGCAGGCCGGCCGCAGTAGTGGTCCTGGTCTCCGCCCTCGCCGCCCTGGGAATCGGCCCCGCCGCCGGTCCCGCGGCGGCCGCCGCCGTCCCGGTGGGCGCCGGAAGCTACTCCGACACCCGCCCCGCCGGCACCTCGGGACCCACCACCAACACCGGCACCCCGGTCACCCCCAAGGTCACCCCCGCCGCCCAGGGCAAGCCGGTCCCCACCAACGACTGGTGGTCCTCGCTCGCCTTCCAGCGGTACGGCGACAACCCGTACTCCACCCCCATGTACGGCCACCCGCTCACCTACCAGGCCGTCGCCGGCGGCCTGGAGATCGGCTACCCGACCAGCCCCGCGATCGTCGGCGACGGGCGCCAGTACGAGTTCGCCCACAAGCGCGACCTCACCCTCGGCCTCACCGGCCTCAACTCTCCCGACACCAAGGCCGACGCCTGGTCCGACTGGACCGTGACCCCCTCCTGGTCCGACGGCGCCCGCACCCTGCGCACCACCATCGGCCACGGCCTGCCCTTCGTGTACGCCAAGGGCACCGGCGGCGACGCGCGGATCACCACCGCCGAGGCGCCCGCCGTCTTCGCCGACCAGGGCAACGTCCTCGGCATCACCGTCGCGGGCCACCACTACGCCCTCTTCGCGCCCACCGGCACCGACTGGAACGTCTCCGGCTCGACCGTCACCGCGGGCCTCGGCGGCAAGGACTACTTCTCCGTCGCCGTCCTGCCCTCCACCGACGCCCTCGCGACCTACCGGAAGTACGCGTACAGCTTCGTCACCGGGTCCACGGTGAACTGGAGCTACGACGCCGGGACCGTCCGCGCCACGTACAGCCTCACCACCGAGGCGAAGGAGGGCACCGAACGGGGCACCCTCCAGGCGCTCTACCGCCACCAGTGGCTGCATACCACCGACCCGCTCACCCCCTACACGTACGTGTCGCCGCGCGGCACCATGAAGGTCCGCGAGTCCGCCTCCTTCACGACCTCCCAGCGGGCCGCCGCCACCCTGCCCGGACTCCCGGGCGCCGGTGTGGACCCGGCCCGGCTGCGCGGCTACCTCAACGAGGTCGCGAACTCCGCCGACCCGTTCTCCGGCGCCGTCGACACGTACTGGACCGGCAAGGCCCTGGGCAAGCTCGCCCAACTCGTCCCGCTCGCACACCAGATCGGCGAGGGCGCGATCCGCGACAAGCTCCTCGGCCTCATCAAGGGTCGCCTCCAGGACTGGTTCACGGCCGGCGGCGCCAACGAGTTCTCGTACGACCAGGCCTGGAAGACCCTCATCGGCTACCCGGCCTCCTACGGCAGCGACACCGAACTCAACGACCACCACTTCCACTACGGCTACTACGTGTACGCGGCCGCGGTCGTCGCCCAGTACGACCCGGCCTGGGCCGCCGACTCGGCCTGGGGCGCCATGGTGAAGACCCTGGTCAGGGACACCGCCAACCCCAGCCGCACCGACGGCGCCTTCCCCTTCCTGCGCGGCTTCGACGTCTACGCCGGACACAGCTGGGCCAGCGGCCACCAGGGCTTCGCCGCAGGGAACAACCAGGAGTCCTCCTCCGAGTCGACCAACCTCAGCGCCGCCCTCGTCCTCTGGGGCTCGGCCACCGGCGACAACCAGCTCCGCGACCTCGGCAGCTACCTCCTGACCACCGAGGGGGAAGCCATCGCCCAGTACTGGTTCGACGCCGACCAACAGGTCTTCCCCGCCGCCTTCCAGCACGACACCGCCGGCATGGTGTGGGGCAGCGGCGCCGCCTACGCCACCTGGTGGACCGCGAACCCGGAGGAGATCCACGGCATCAACGTCCTGCCGGTGACCGGCGGTTCGCTCCAGCTCGCCGGACACAAGGACGCCGTCCGGGGCAACATCGCCGAGATGGAACGCGAGAACGGCGGCCCCGCCGTCGAATGGCGCGACATCCTCTGGGAGTTCCAGTCCCTGGCCGACCCCGGCGCCGCCAAGGCCAAGTGGGACGCGGGCAACGCCGGTTACACCCCGGAGGTGGGGGAGTCGAAGGCCCACACCTACCACTGGCTGACCGCGCTCGACACACTCGGCGCACCCGACGCGACGGTCACCGGCTCGATCCCCACCTCCGCCGTCTTCCTGAAGGGAACCACCCGCACCTACGTGGCCCACAACCACGCCTCGACCGCCCGCACGGTCACCTTCTCCGACGGCATGTCCCTCTCGGTGCCCGCCCGTTCCACCGCGACCGGCACCGGCACGGGCGGTACCGACCCCGGCCCCCAGCCCTCCACCGGCAACACCTTCCAGCTCCGCACCGGCGGTACCCTCACCACGGCAACCGGAGCCACGGCCGGCAGCGACACCATCGCCTCGGCGCAGGGCGCCAACCACGACGGCACCCCGAACCGGCCGCTCGTCTACGAGGCCAGGAACGTCAACGGCATGCTCAGGAGCGGCGGTTCGACCGCCTTCCGCCTCCAGGTGGACGCGGGCACGGTGGTCGGCCTCGGCCAGCAGGCCCGGATCAGCTACGACCTCACCGGCGACGGCACCTTCGACCGGACCGAGACCTACCAGTACTTCGCCACCGACCCGGTCACCGGCTGGGAGGAGTACGGCCAGGGACGCGGCCTGAAGACCGCCACCGGCACGCTCGGCGACCTGCGCGGCGGCACGGTCCGCCTGGAGGTGTGGAGCGCGATCGGAAACGGCGACTCACGGCTCCAGACGGGCACGGACCGCTCCGTCCTCGTCATCCCGTACGACTGACCCCCGGGTGAGAAGGCGGCGGGCCCGGGAGTCACCCGGACCCGCCGCCTTGCCGTATGCCTGTGCATTCCCGTACGGGATCAGGCGGAGGCGCGGCGGACCAGCGAGGTCGGGGTGATCACGGAGTCCGGGACCTCGGGCCCGGTCCCGTCGAGCAGCCGCATGAGCAGCTTCACCATCAGCCGGCCCATCCCCTCGATGTCCTGGTGAACGGTGGTGAGCGGGGGAGTGGTCGTCTCGACGACCGAGGCCATGTCGTCGAAGCCGACGACCGCCACGTCCTCCGGCACCCGCACACCGCGCTCCCGCAGGGTCCGCAGGGCCCCGGACGCCATCAGGTCGTTGGCGACGAACACGCCGTCGACGTCCGGCCGCCGGTCGAGGAGCTCCGCCATGGCGCGGGCCCCGCTCTCCTCCGTGAAGTCACCCCGGCAGAGGAGCGCGGGGTCGGCGTCGAGGAGGACGTCCCGATAGCCGTGGATCCGGTCGATCGCGGACGTCTGGTCGGCGGGTCCGGAGATGTGCGCGACGCGCCGCCGCCCGAGACCCACCAGATGCCGCACCGCCTCCCGGGCGCCCCCGCGGTTGTCGCAGTCGACGAAGGGCACGGCCGGATCGGTCCCCGGGGCGGGCCGCCCGCCGAGGACCACCGGAATCCGGGCCCGCTCGATCACGGCCGGCAGCGCGTCGTCGCTGTGCAGGGAGAACGCCAGAGCGCCGTCGACGTGCCCGCCGCCGAGATACCGCGAGATCCGCTCGTGGTCCCCCGGCCCCTCCACCCACAGCAGTACCAACTGGGCGTCGTGGGCGGTCAGTTCCCGGCTGATGCCGCGCACCTGCTGCTCGAAGAACGGGTCCGAGAAGATCCGGAACTCGGGCTCCGCGATGATCACGGCCACGGCGCCGTTGCGCCGGGTGACCAGGGTGCGGGCCGCGTGATTCGGCACGTAACCGAGCTCGTCGACGGCCTTGAGCACCTTCTCCACCAGCGGTGCGCGTACCCCCGCACCCCCGTTGACGACCCGGGAGGCCGTGGCGCGGGACACCCCGGCGCGCGCGGCAACGCCTTCCAGCGTGGGGCGGGACCCCGTGGTCTGCTCGGGCAAGGCGTACGCTCCTCGGCTGGTCGGCTGGTCGGCTGGTCGGCTGGTCGGCTGGTCGGCTGGTCGGGACGCCGTGGTGTGCGTGTCCGATGGGTGGTGTGCGGTCCTGCGCGGACCAGGATATCCGTAGCCCGTGCCCCTTGAGAGCGCTCCCAAGGGACTGCTGTCGGCGCCCGACGTGGTCCGGACCGCGCACCTGTCAAGCCGTGGCGAAAACACCGTTGCCCGCTTCCGGGCGCCATGACTACCGTCGGGGCCTCACGACGTGTAGCTCAGCAGCAGAGCGCCGGGCTCGGGACCCGGAGGGCGCGGGGGCGGAACCCGCCACGTCGGCTTATGGACACACACGCTGACAAGCAGCCGCCGAACGTCTCGGGTTCCTACCCCGAAGGTCGCCTCGCCAGGGCCTTCGTCACCGCGCTCACCGACGCCGACCCGGCCACCAGGGCCCGCGCCGACGAACGGGTCCAGGGGTGGCGCCGCGTGCTCGCCGGGATGGCCGCCGGCACCCTGCGCATCGGCTCACGCACACCCGTGGAGGGTCTGCCCACCTGGGTGACGCTCGAGGTGCTGCACGGCGGCTTCGCGACCGGCGTCCCGAGCGCGGGTGGCCCCCTCCTGCCGTACGAGGCCGCGGCCGCGCGACGGGCGGGCGTGCCGGAGGACCGGGAGGCGCTCTTCGCTCACGCCCTGACCGAGGAAGGCCTCACGGAGCTGTGGGCGCTCCTCGACGACGGGCGCTACGACATCGCCGTCCCCGAGGAGGCGGCGCTCCTGACAGTGGCCTGGCTGGTGCGCGCGGGGGAAGGCGAAGCCGCCCTCGAACTCGTCGCCGAACTCCGCCCCTTCGCGGACCGGCTGCGGTTCACGCCGCGTCCCTCCGGGGCCCCGGCGCCGGACACCGGCGCCGTGCACCGCCGTACCGTCGCGGAGGCCGGAGCCGCGCTGTCCCGACGCCGCCCGAACGGCGCCGTGGAGACCCAGCGCGAGGCGCTCGCGGTATGGCGCCCCTTCGCGGACGAGCTGCTCCGGCACTGGCTGGAGACGGCGGGCCCCGACCACCGCGTGCTCGCCCGCGAGCCTGCCGCGGGCTGGCACGCGCGGGGCGCCGCGCTCCTCGACCGCTACCGGAGCCTGTCCCGCGAGCACACCCTGTGCGGAAGACACCGCGACCCCAGGGGCAACATGGGGATCCTGCGCGGAGCACTGGAGGAGACGACGGCCGGACGTCCGCTCGACGCGCGGCGGACCGGACTGCTGCGGCACGCCGTCACCTCCATGGTCCGCAAGCGGGGACTGCCCGGATCGGACGAGCACACCGCGCTGCGCCGCGCCCAGGCGGCCCAGGCCGCACTGCCCTCCCACCGGGACCTGGCGCACCTCGTGGCCGACCGGCTCGCCGGCCTCCCGCAGGGCGCCGGCGCGGCCGACGTGACCGCGCTCGTCGCTCCGGTCACGGAGGAGGAGCAGCGGCGCTCCGCGCTGCCCGCAGGCACGACCGTCCCGTCCGCGATCCGCCGGGTGGTCGAGGGAGCACGGAGTGCGCCGCTCGCCACGCTCGTGGAGCTCGGGGTGGTCCCGTCCGCCGAGGTGATGGCCGAGCTGGTTCCCCAGCTCGTCGCCGCCGAGACGGCGGCGGTGTACCGGGACGGGCCGCTGCGTGCGCTCATGGCCGCGAACTACCGGGCTTTCCGCAGGCGCCGCTCGTTGCTCCTGCTCGATCTGGCGCGGCAGGTCCGGCCCGGTGAACTCCCCTGGGTCCGCGCGGTGTCGGCACAGCGCAGCGAGGACGCGGGCGCCGAAGGATCGGCCCGAGCGACGCTGCGGCAGCTCGGTGAGGTGGCCGTGGACGGCTTCCCCGGCACCCTGCTGCCCAACCCGCTCGTCCGTGAACTCGCGGTGCTCGCCGACCGCGCCCGCCTGGACGCCCCGCTCGTCGAGGAGCTGGCCGCCGACATCTTCATGGGCACGTTCAGCCCGAAGTTCCAGGCGGCCGCGGTGGTCGCCGCGGAGCTCCTCGGCGGGGGAAGCCTGTACGAGCGGTACTACGGGATCGACTACGCCGACGTCCTCGCCCTGGACAGGGACACCCGGGGACGCACGCGGGCCCGGACGGCGGCCGGGTTCGCCGCGCTGTGCCACGAGCGGGCCGGCAGGCCCTCGTCCCACGGCGTGGCGGCCAACGGCACGGTGATCGAGCAGGCGCAGATCCTCACGACGCACAACCTCGCGACCCTCGTCCACCGCGCCGGCGTCGCTCCGGCCTGCGGCTGGGCGGACCTGGCCCGGCGCTGCTTCGTCACGGTGTGCCGCCTGACCGGCCGGGTGCAGTACGAGCCGCGTCCGCTCGGCACGATCAAGGACGCGGCGTACGCCTGGCGACAGATGCTCTTCCAGCTGTCGCTGTGCGACGACGAGGCGGTGGCCGGGGTGCTGCGCGGGCTGCGCGACGAGACGGCCCGGCACCCCGCCCATGTGGCCGCCCGCCTGGCGCCGGCCCTGGCGGGGTTGCGTCTGGTGGCGGACGGAGGTGCCTTCGCCGCCGACGGCACGGCCGAGGCGGGACGCGCCCGGCGCCTGACCGGCTGGACGACCTCGGGCCACTGGCTGAGCACCGACCCGACCGGGGCCGCCCGACGGTGAACCGACTCACACGCCGCCCCCGGCCCGGGCCGAACACCCGGTGCCGGAGGCGGTGTCAGTGGCCCGTGCGACGATCCAGGGCATGATCGTCTCGCTGGATGCTCTCCTGCCCACCGCCGGTACGCACGTGTCGACCACCTACGCCGACTGGGTCGCCGCCCACGACCCGGGCGCGGTCGAGTCCGCGCGTGCGCTGGTGCGGGACATGGGGGCCGAGCTCGGCCGGTCCTGGACCAAGCCCGGTGCGTTCGTCGACGTGATGGCGCGGCGAGCGAGGCAGCTGCCGCCGGCGCATCTGCCGTGGTTCTGGGACACCGTCGGGCACCGGCTGATCGGTTACGGGAGCAGGCCGGGCGGGCGGGCCTACGCCGCGGCGCGGGCGGCCGAGGTCCAGCACGGGCTGCCCGTCGATCCCGCCTATCGCCTGGCCAACGGGCTGCTGTTCGCCAAGGGCGGGGCCATGCCCGCCAAGGAGTTCGGCGCACACCAGCGTTTCCTCGCCGAGACCCTGGAGCCGGCGGCCGCGCACACCGCCCTGGAGGCGTTCCTCACCGCCTGGGCCGCCTCGCCCGCCGATCTGCCCGCGGATCTGGTGCGCCGGGTACGGGCCTCCGCCAAGAAGGCCGGGCTCGGGGACGAGGAGGCCGCCCGGCTCCTGGGTGCGATCCTGTCGGTCACCCGCGAGAAAGTCGTGCCGGACGCCCTGCTGACCGCGGCCGAGACGGTCCTGACGGCCCATCCGCCGACGGATGCGATCGCCGCGGGCCTCGTGGAGGTCTTCCCCACCGGGGCCACCGACGGGGGCCCCTGGCTGCGGATGCTCATCGGCTGCGGCGCGGCGGGAGCCATGGAGGCCGGCCGGATCGTGCCGGAGGGCGGGTTGCACCAGTGGCTCGGCAACTTCGTCCGCATGTACCAGTACTCCCTCCAGTCCGGCGGCGGAGTCGGACGGCAGCCCCTGCCGGGGGAACTGCTGGATCTGATCGGCCGGTTGGGGCCCCGCCTGCGCTCCGAGGACGCCCCCGTCACGCTGCACATCACCCGCCACCACTACCAGGGCTTCGACGCGGACGTCCTCGACGCCTGCCTGGCGGCCGGGGTCGCCGTCACCGACCCGGGCGCGGACCTCGGGATGCGTTTCTGGGGCGAGAAGTCCAGGCGCGACCTCGCCGCGCTCGCCGCCGACCCCGTGTTCGGCCCGCGCCTGGAAGGGACCGTGCACGCGAACCTGCTGCCGAACTGGCACAGGGCGCACGGGCGGCAGCCCGGCTCCGCGGTGACGCTGCTCCCGGGCAACGAGGGCATCGCCCACGAGGTGGCCGGACGGGTCGGCAAGCTCGTCGACACCGTCGGGGGCGGCGGCATGGCCGGCGCCGAGGAATCCGTGGCCGAGCTGGAGACCCTCCTCGACCGGCCGACCGTGACGGCACTCGGCGGGATCGCCGACGCCCTCGGCGCGACGAGCGCCGCGGGTGCGCTGCGCCGCTCGCTCACGGCCGGGCTCCCGGAGGAACTGGCGTGGCCGGCCCTGGAGTCCGTGTACGCGGAGTTCGCCGCCGAAGCCGAAGCCGAAGCCGAAGCCGCCACCGATGCGGATGCGGACGCCGGTGCGGTGGAACCCCTGCCCGGCGTCGCCGGAGTGACCTGCACCTGGCCCGTGCTCACCGTCTTCGGGGCCGATCGCGCCGTCGCGGTCGACCCGGACGGGGTGCGGGCCTCCTGCCGGTTCACGGTGCCCGACGAGGCGACCATGTACGCCGTCCACTACGTCGGCGGATCCTTCCTCGTGAGCTGGTCGGTCAAGCGCGATCCGTACTTCTGCGACACCGCCTGCTGGGCGGACCGGCCCGAGGAGCCGTTCACGCCCGACGAGCAGGGCGGACTCGTGCCGTACGGCGGGAAGCTGGACGGGGCCTACGGCTTCCAGTTCGAGACCGCCGACGGGGGAGGGCGCCACAGCGGCCTCCACGCCCTGCGGCCAGGCGGTACGGAAGGCATCGACAGCAACGAACTGCAGCTCGGCGACGGCTCCCGCATCTGGACCAACGGCGTGTACCGCAGGCGTGCCTGGGAGGCGGTGGACCCGGTCACCGGAGAGCCGACGGGCGGCGCCGAGGTGCCCGACTTCCCCGGTCGCCCCGCGAGCGCCGACCCGGCCACGGAACCGTCCGAGACGGGCATGGCCCTGGCCGCGGGGTCCCTGCACCTGGCGCCGCTGCCCGCCGGGCTGACCGGCTCCCCGCTCGGCAGTAGGGACGGTCTCGTCGGGACCCGGATCCTGTTCCGCACCCCGCACCGCGACCCCGCGCCCGACCACTACCTGCTCCAGAGCATCGACGGGCGCACGGCCCGGTTCGACATCGACCGGCAGGGGCAGAAGCCCTGGGCCCTGTGGGCGCCGCCCGAGGGCGCCGTGGAGGACGTGGTCCTCGCCGATGCCGAGACGCGGACGGGCGTGCGCGCGTACACGGCCGACGGCGTCCTGCTGTGGGAGCTGGACGGCCACCAATCGCCCCGGAGCCCCCGGGTGCGTCCGGCCCGGCGCGTCACCCCGTCCCGGGGTGTCGCCCTTCCCCCGGCCTTCTGGTACCTGCTCCGGACCCGGGACGCGGTCGGCTCCCGGGCGCTGCGCACCGTGAGCCGGGAGACGGCGGAGGCGCTGCTCAAGGCCGCCTCCGACGACACGGCCGCCTCCGAGAGCGCCGACGCCCGGGAGGGAACGGCCGCTTCCGACGGCACGGCGACGGTCCGCGCGGTCGTGGCGCGGGAGCTGCCGGACGTCACCGATCCCGTCCTCGTCGAGGCCGTCGTCGCCGTGGCGGTGCGGGCCGCCCGTGTGGAGGAGCGGCGGCGCGCCCTGCACCGGCGCGTCACCCTGCTCGCCGAGGCGCCACCCGTGCGGCTGCGCCGGTCGGCGCCGGACACCGAACTCGTTCCCGCGCTCTTCGGTCTGGTCGAGACCGGCGAGCCCGACCAGTGGCGGCGCACCCCCGACGTGGCCCTCCCCGCGACGCTGACCGCCCTCGCGGCCGACGGCGCCCGCCTGGACGGGACGATCGCCGAGGAGGTGCGGCGGCTCTCGCCGCCCGCCCCGCCGCACGACTGGTCACAGCTCCTCGGCAGGATCGACGCCGTCGCCTGGCGGGCGGCGGTGGCACCGACCCCGGACCCGGACCGGGCCGCTCTCCTCGCGCTCCTGGACGCCTGGGCCGAGCAGCCGTTCGCCCGCGCGGGCAGCCGCTGGTGGGCGGGGCGGACGTCCGGCCCCGGCTTCGTGGACTTCATGCGCGCGGGCGGTACGGCGATCGCGTCCGCGGGCGTACGGGACGGCGGAGCCGAGCAGTGGTTCGTGGCGCCCGTCGCCGAGAACCCGCACGCCGACCCGGTGCCGGGCGTGGCCACCGAGGTGCGGCACGTGCGCGTGGAGCGGGACGACGCCCAGCGGCTGCGGGCCCTCGTGGCCGCCGTCGACGCCCACGGACCGGTCCCGGTCCCGGAGTCGGCGGCCGCCCGCTTCGCCGAACTGACGGGTGTACGACGGTCGGTGGCCCGGCTCGTCGTCGCCGGGCTCGTCGGCCGGGCCGACCGGGAGGAGCACGGGGCCCTGGTGCGCAAGGCCCCGTACAAGGCGACCCCGCTGACGGCGGAGTCGTACGAACAGCTCCGCAACCGACTGGGCGGCTCGGGCCGCAGGGCCGTCCTGGCCGCCGCCCTGCCCGAGGACCCGGCCGAACTGTGGCGGCCGGGCGGGGTCGAGGCGGCCGTGGAGCGGATGGCCGCGGTGTGGCGGGAGCTCCTCGGGGCGCGGTCCGTCGTCGACGAGGACACGGCCGACGCCCTGGAGGCCCACCTCGGCCTCGGCGAGGTCTGGGCACGGCGCCTCGCCGGAGGCTACGACGCCGCCGAGGACGCCACCGTGCCGGCGGCCGGCTGGGAGCTGACGGCCACCAGGCAGGGCAGGGGAGTCGAGGTCCGGGCCGTACCGCAGGCCGGGCCCGAACTGCCCTACCGCACCCCGGTGGGCCTCGCCCTGACGGACATCGCGAGCGCCCTCGTGTGGGCGTGGACGGACCGGCCCGTCGGCGATCCGGCCCTGGCCGGCGCGCCCGCGCTGTACGAGCGGCTGCGCGCCGAGCTGGAGCGCCCGGAGCTGCTGCTCGAACTCGCCGAAACCAGCGTCCGCGACACTCCGGAGCGGATCGCCGAGCGGTTCGGGCCGCGACGGCTGCCGGTGGCCCGCCACCCGGAGAACGAGGCCGATCCGGAGACCGCGTACGACTCGGGACCGCTGGTGGTGTGCGCCCCCTTCGGCACCGCCTTCCTGCGCCCCGCGGCCGTCACCGACCCCGGCACGTGGAAGGAGGTGCGCGAAGTCACCGACCTCGCCGAGGACCTGGACCGGGTGGCGCCGCTGCTCGCGGGCGGCGGGCTGGAGCGGATGATGCGGCGCGCCCTGTCCGGAGCCGTACCGGCCGGGGCGTACGAGGCCGACCCACGCCGTTCCTGCCCGGAGCTCGTCAGCGAGGTGGCGGCGAAGCTCGGCGTGGGCGAGGACGCGGCGGCCCTGTACCTCCAGCTGGCGACCCTCGCCGCGCCCACCGACCGGAACGTACGGCGGTGGAACGGCTGGTCGACCAAGCGGCACACGGAGGTCCGGGCGGAACTCCTCGCCACCGGCGCGGTCCTGGAGGCCAAGCGGGCACGGGCCGGCCGGACCCTGTTCCTGCCGGGCGACTGGAAGGAACTCAAGGCCCCGCACCTGCCGCTGGAGACCGCGAAGCTGAAGACCCACGTCGTGCGGCCGATGTGGGACAAGTGGATCTGCTCCCCGTTCGTGAGGATCCTGCCGACGGCCCCCCTCCACGAGATGTTCGAGGAGGCCTGGGAGCGGATGGGCGGCTGAGGAACGCGAAGTCCTGCCGGTCACTGGACTGTTCGGGTGCGTGCCCTTCCTTGATCGGCCAGTCGCGGGCTCGGGACGCCCGGCGTTCCGGAATCCTGCACTCCCGGTGGATCCTGCTTCTCGGACGGAAGGGAATCGATGCCATGAAGGGCATCACACGGAAGGCTCTGGTGCTTTCGGCCGCTGCCGCGACGGTGGCCGCGGCGAGTGTCGTTCCGGCGCCCCTCGCTCAGGCCCGCGCCGAACGGCTCGTTGCCGCGCAGATCGGCGTCCAGTTCAATCCGGACGGAAACCCCGGGCAGTGCGGTGGAAGAACGGGCGAGCAGTGGGTGTTCGACGGGCAGGTGACCGAGGCGATCCGCTTCGACACCGACTCCCGCCCCGGCGGCTGCCGACTCGCGTTCGGCCTCTACGATCCGCAGGACGAACTCAGGGGTGTGGCCGCCACCTACACCTTCAGGGCCACCCCCGGCGGCGACCCCGCCCAATGCGGAAACCAGGGCACCCACCAGCTGCCGATCACGAAGACGTCCCGGACCTTCGGCGACGTCGTCCGGATCGACACCGACAACCGGCCGGGCGGATGCGTTCTCACGTTCGCCCTCACGGCTCCAGGCACCACAACGCTCTACATCAACTACACCTCGGACGGCGACCGTGCCCAGTGCGGGAACGCCCTGCCGCTCCCGGGCGTCTTCAGCCCCGCGGGCAACAACCGCGAAGTCCCCATCCGCATCGACACCGACGACCGCTCCGGTGGCTGTCAGCTCCGGCTCAGGCTGAACCTCTTCTAGTGAATGACGACGACGCCCCGCCCACCTCTCGGTGGGCGGGGCGTCGTCGTGGAGATGTTCGCCGGTCAGCCGGCGGCCGGAGCCCCGAGTCGGGCCTCCGTGTCGGCGGCCGCCGTCCGGGCCGCCAGCGCCTTCTGCGCGAGGACGCCGAAGACGATGCCGAACACCGTCCACAGCACCGCCTGGATGGCGAGCGACGCGAGTCTGAACTCCCAGAGCAGCGCGGCCGGGAAGCCCGCGGCGACGGCGTCGTCGTTGTCCGGCAGGACCGCGAAGGCGACGGCCGTGACGACGACGAACCCGGCGCCGGCCGCCAGGGTCGCGTTCCAGTTCCCCAGGCGCGGCGCGAGCCGGCGCCCGGCGATCACGGCCGCGATCCCGAGGAGGACGCTGAGCAGGATCATCAGGAAGAACAGGGTGGTGCGCTTCCCGATGGTGTCCGGATTCCCGACGGCCGGAGGGGTCGCCGGGTACTTGAGGAACGGCACCAGATAGACCGTGGTGAAAGCGGCGCCGGCGGTGAGCGCCGCCGTCGCGCGCGGGCTGAACCGGCCGACGCGGCCCAGCACGAACGAGAACGCGAGCGAGGCGATGCCGCCGAGCGCCACCCCGTACACGAGGACGCCGGTGGCGAGGCCGAAGGTCGACTGGACGGAGCGGCTGACGACCTCCTCTTCCTCGGCGGGCTCGGCGGCCGATGCTGCGGCCTCGCCGTGGTGGTGGGCGTGGGCCTCGTGCGCGGCCTGGGCCTCCTCCACGGCGATCGCACCGTTCACGGGCGGCTCACCCACCGCGTAGGCCACGGCGAAGGCGAAGAGCCCGGCGATCAGGCCCGCGAGCATGCCGCGGACCAGGAGGGATCTGACAGTCGAGGCGTGCATGGTGCGGTCGCCCCTCAGTGGCACGGGAAGCCGAGCAGGTGGCGACCGTCGTGCACCCACTCGTGCACGTCGGTGCCCGCGATCAGGGAGGTGGCACCCTGCTCGGCACCCACGAAGTACAGCGCGATCAGCGCGAGGAGCCCGACGAAGAAGGCCCAGGGCAGTACGGCGCGCACGGGCAGCGGAGCCGGAACGGCGACGGAAGGGGTGGAAACAGCAGCGGAGACGACGGCCTCGGCCATGATGGAACCTCCTGCGGGAACTCGCGTCCCAGACGGTGGTGCAGGACGACGGTCCACGGGTCTGACTCACCGTGACGCCACCCTCGGGGACGCCTCGGCATACAGTGGCGCGACCGTGCCGGATTCTCACCGGACTTCCGTCTCGCCGTCGTCACGCTGTTCAAATGTCGCCTGACGGTACCGCGCGCGAGGACCGCCGCCAAGGGCGTGAGGCGCGCATCACCTTCGTACGCCCCCGGTAGAGTCCCGCCCGCCCCCTCCTCGTTCACCTTCCGTCCGCCGCAAAGGAACCCGATGACACTACGGTTGACGCTGATCTCGCCCGCGACGAACGAGGCGCTGCGCGAGGTCCGGTTCGACGACGACGCTCCTCTCGACCCCGCGGGCGTCGCCCGCGCCGAGGCCGTCGGGTCCGCCGTCGACCCGTCCCCGCGCGCGTACTGCTCGCCGTCCCCGCGCTGCCGCGGCACGGCGGAGGCCCTGGGCCTGCCGGCGGAGAGCGTGGACGCACTCGCGGGCTGCGCCATGGGCCGGTGGCGCGGACAGACCCTGATGGCCGTCGCGGCCGCCGAGGAGGCCGCCGTGTCCGCCTGGCTGTCCGATCCGACCGCGGCCCCGCACGGCGGGGAGTCGCTGCGCGACCTGCGCGTCCGGGTCGGCGCCTGGCTCGACGGACTCCGGGACGGCTCCGGACGCGTGACCGCCGTCGTCGAACCCGACGTGGTCCGCGCCGCGATGGTCCACGCCCTCGCGGCACCGGACGCCACGGCCTGGCGCCTGGACGTCCGCCCGCTGACCGCCGTCCACCTCAGCGGCCGCGCCGGCCGCTGGAACCTGCGCGCGGGCGAGCCGCTCGGCTGACAGCGGAAGGAGGGGCACCGCACAGCGGTCCCCCTCCTCGGTGCACCCACCGGTCAGGCCGGGCGCTTCCACTCCCGCAGCAGGAGATAGCCGAGGTACGCGCCTCCGACGGCCATCGTGTACAGGCCGACCGGCAGGTTGTCGAAGAGCGGCAGCTGCTGGGCGGTGAGGTCGGCGAGGACCAGGAGCAGGGCGCCGAGCAGCGTCGACATGACCAGGTGCGGGCCGCCGCTGCGGGTGACCCGCTTGGCGATCTGCGGTGCCGTCAGGGAGATGAAGGCGATCGGTCCCGCGACGCTGACGGCACCGGCGGACAGGACGATCGACAGCGTGACCGCCGCCGTCGCGGTGCGGGCCGGGCGGGCGCCCAGGCCGGTCGAGAGGTCGTCGCCCATCTCGCCGATGCTCAGGGGCCGCGCGAGGAGCGCCGCGAGCGGCAGGCAGACGAGCAGCACCACCCAGATCGTCGTCGCGTCGTCCCAGGAGCGGGCGGCGAGGCTGCCGTTGATGTACGCGGTCAGCGCGCTGGCCTTGTCCCGCTCGACGGCGTACACGACGTACTGGGTGAGGGCCGTCGACATCGCGGCCACGCCGATGCCGGCCACGACCAGGCGTCCCGGGTTGCGGAAGCCGGTCCCGGTCGACAGGTAGACGACCGCCATGGCGACCACCGCGCCGAGCAGCGCGCCGACGGGCACCGGCACGACGTCCGGGAAGAACAGCGCGGCCGCCGCGGCGCCCGCCCCGGATCCCGCGCCGAGACCGATCACGTCGGGGCTGCCCAGCGGGTTGCGGGTGACGGACTGGAAGAGGGCCCCGGACAGGCCGAAGGCCGCTCCGGTGGCGATGGCGACGACGAGCCGCGGGCCGCGCAGCCGGTTCAGCACGAAGGCGTTCTTGCCGGTGGCCTCGCCCATGAGCGCCGACGGAAGGTCGGCCGGGTCGATGCCGAGCCGGCCCAGGGAGAGGGTCGCCACGGCCGCCCCGAGGAGCAGCAGCAGCGTCACCAGGGCGGCGATCACGGTGGGGCGTCGTACGGGGATCGCGACCCAGGGCCCGATCCGCAGCAGGCTCCGGCCCGGGGGCCGTACGGGCCGCGACACCGTCGGGGCCGGGGTGTTGTCGATCCGCTCGGCGGTCTTCATGCCGCTCCCCTCATGCGTCGGACGGCGAAGAGCAGGGCGGGCGCGCCGACGAAGGCGGTGACGACGCCGACCATCAGCTCCTGCGGGCGGAGCAGCACCCGGCCGACGACGTCGGCGAAGAGCAGCAGCGTGGGACCCGCGAGCGAGGTGAAGAGGATCTGCAGCCGGAAGTCGGCGCCGACGAGCGCCCGGACGAGGTGCGGCACGGCGAGCCCGACGAAGGCGATGGGGCCGACGGCGGCCGTCGCGGCGGCGCTGAGCAGCGTCGCGGCGAGGAGCCCGGCGCCCTTGACGCGCGCGGGGCTGATACCGAGGGAGGCGGCCTTGTCGTCGCCCATCGCCATGGCGTTGAGCCCGGGCGCGAGCAGCACCGCGAGGACGAAGCCGACGGCGGCGAACGGCAGGACCGCCCAGAAGGCGTCGAAGCCGCGCCCGCCGAGCGCCCCCACGACCCAGTAGCGGTACGTGTCGAAGACCTGCGGCCGGGACAGCGCGACTGCCTGGATGAACGCGGCGAGGACGGCGGAGAGCACCGCGCCGGCGAGCACCAGGCGGACCGGCCCGCTGCCGCCGCCGGCCGTGCCGATCAGGTGGACGATCACACCGGTCGCCAGGGCGCCGGCGAGGGCCCACCAGATGTTCTCCCGCTGCCCGGAGGCGCCGAGGAACGCGGTCGCGGCGACGATCGCGGCGGACGCGCCCGCGTTGATGCCGAGAAGTCCCGGCTCGGCGAGCGGATTACGGGTGATGCCCTGCATCAGCGTGCCCGCGACGCCGAGGCAGAGCCCGGCGAGCAGGCCGAGCGCGGTGCGCGGGTAGCGGCTCTCGACGACGGTGCGGACGTAGCCGTCGCCGTCACCGGTGACGACCCGGAGGACGTCGGACGCGGACGTCGGCTTGCTGCCGAACATGACGCTGGCGAGGACCGCGAGGGCGAGCAGGATCAGGCACAGGGCGGCGGCTGCGAAGTGCCGGGCAGGGCCCCGCCGTACGACGGCGGGGCCCTGGCCGATCCGGGAGAGAGTGGTCACGCTCGGGGCCCGCTGCTACTTCCCGGCCTTGGCGACGGCCTTGTCGATCATCGGGAGGTACCGCTCGATGCTGTACGGCACCGTCAGCGGGTTGATCATCGACGAGGCGGTGACGAAGGGCTGGTCGTTGCTGTGGACGAGCGCGCCCTTCTTGACGGCGGGGATGGCCGCGTACAGCGGCTGCGCCTCGATCTCCTTGCGGGACTTGTCGTCCATGTAGAAGGTGAAGGCGATGTCGCTCTTGGAGAGCTTGTTGGCGTTCTCCAGGCCGATGAGGGCGGAGTCGGTGCCCTCGGTCTCCTTGAAGGTGTTCACGACCGGGTCGACCTTGAGGCCCAGCTTGGAGACCATCGCGACGCGCTGCTCCTCGGGCTTGAAGACGCCGAGGGTGCCGGGGCCGGTGTTGTAGATGTACGAGAACGTGACGTTCTTGTAGTTCGGGCGCGTGGCGGCGGCGTCGGCGAGCTGCTTGTCGATCTTGGAGGTGAGCTCCTTGGCCTTCTCCGGCTGGCCGAGCGCCTTGGCGACGATCTCGATCTGCTGGTCCCAGTCGGTGCTCCACGCCTTGTCGGGGTAGGCGACGGTCGGCGCGATGTCCTTGAGGAGGTCGTACTGCTTCTGCGTGATGCCCGACCAGGGGGCGAGGATGACGTCGGGCTCCAGCTCGGTGATGGCCTCGATGTCGAGCTCCTCGCCGCCGTCGAACTGCTTGGGCAGCGTGGCGCCGGCCTTCGTCACGGCGTCGTGGATCCACGGCAGGTAGCCGGTCTTGTCGCTGCCCCAGGGGTAGCTCTCGATGCCGACGGGGACGTTGCCGAGGGCGATGGCGGTCTCGGCGGAGCCCTGGCCGAGGGTGACGACGCGCTTCGGCTTCTCCTTGATGACGGCCTCGCCGAGGGCGCTCTTGATGGTGACGGGGAACGCGCCCGCCGGAGCCTTGGCCGCCGAGTCCTTCGTCTCGTCCTTTTTGTCGTCCGAGCCGCACCCGGTCACCATGAGGCCGAGCGAGACCGCGGCGGCACCCGCCACGAGGACGCGGCGGCGGAAGGGGGTGAACACTGCAGGCATGGCGGATCCTTGTCTCCGGGCAGAGGTGTGCTGACGCCCCGCTCGACGCCTCTCCAGGCAGGTGGATGCCGAGACAGCGGCCATCGCGAGGCGCTTGTTAGGTGAGCCTAACCTATCTGCCCCTGGTCCGGTATGCCAGGCCCCCGCCGAGTGCCCGTCACGTGAACCGCCGTCAGCCCGTGGCCTCCCACGCCGTCGTCAGCCCGTCCAGCCACGCCGGCGGAAGCTCGGCGGCGTCCCACTCCTCGTGCAGGTCCGCCGGTGCGCTGGCGAGCCGCTCCAGGACGGCGACGCTGGTGGGGGAGTGGATGAGGGAGTACCGGCCGTGGATCGCGATCGCGCTGCCCGGCCCGTACTCGGCGTACAGCCGCTCCAGGCGCGCCCGGTGGACCGAGGTGAACTCCGTCAGCCGTCCCGCGTACCCGGCCCGCTGACGCGAGCTCATCGTCCCGAGCAGGGCCCGGAGCACCTGCTCGGTGACCTCCGGGTCGAGGTCGGAGACATCCGTGAAGGAGAGGTAGAGCGGGGTCACCGCCACCTTGGTCCGCTCCAGCTCCGTCCGCCCGACGGGAGGCCGGTCGTCCGGAGACGCGGCCGACGGATCCGCCGCGACGGCGTGCCGCAGCGCCCGCTCGGAGACGGCGCCCAGCTCGTCGGTGACGGCCCGCACCCCGTCGAGCCACCCGGCGGCGTACGCCTCGCCCTTCCCCTCGGGCGCGCTCCGCTCGGCCCCGCCGATCTCCTCGTACGCGAGGGCCAGCGCGCCCGCCTCGACGAACCCGATCAGCTCCTCGGCGTCGCCGGACCAGACCCCCGCCCTGGCGAGCAGCTGGAGGAGCGTCCTCTTCGCGTTGAGGACGCTGGCCTCGTCCAGCTGCTGCCGTCCTTCTCCGGCGGTGCTCACAGGGTCCTCCTCGTCGTAGGGACGGCGCGTGCGGGGGCTCCGCGGAACGCTCCGTTCGAGCCTACGCAACACCCGTCGCCGCCAGCGGGCGGCCGGGCCCTTGGAGGCGCCGATGGCCGGTCGATCGGCTGCCTCGGCGTCAGGGACGGTGCTCAGTCCCGGTACACGCGCAGCTGCGACACCTCGTACGACATCTCCGTCGCGTCAGGGTCGGGCGCCGGGTGGTACCGGCCCGCGCAGACCGAGAGGTTGACGATGAGATGGGCCCGCCAGGAGCGCCCCACCCCGCGGCGGTCGTCGAAGACACGCGCTCCGTTGACCCACCACACCACGGAGCGCGCCCCGAACGAGACCCGGAGGTCCACCCACGCCCCCGGCTGGACCGCCGGGTCCCGGAAGTAGAGGTACCGGCCCCGAACCCGGTTCGACAGCTCCAGGAGGTCCGGGTTGTCGGGGTGGTACTCGAAGACGTCGATCTCCTGGCCGCCGTCGAGCCAGGTCCAGATCGCCGGCCAGGCGCCCGTCTCCACGGGCAGCCGCACCCGGGCCTCCAGGACGTCGCCCGCCCGCACCAGGAACCCCTCCGCGCTGCCCTCCGTCGTCAGCAGCCCCGCGTCCCACAGGCCGTCGGTCCTGCGGGTGGCCCGGAAGGTGCCCGACCGGCTGTACGAGGGGTCCTCCACCAGGTGGTCGAGCTTGTTGTCCCCCTGGTTCGTCGGTCCGCCGTCGGGATAGGCCCACGAGTGGCCCGCGACCCACTGCTCGGCGGAGGAGAAGTCGGCGTCGAGGACGAGGTTCGCGGGCGTCGTCGCCGGACCGCGCCCGCCGGAACCCTTGCCGCCGCGTCGGAGCCGGTCGAAGAAGTCGGACAGCACGGCACCACTCCCTTCGCTGGGGCCTCCATCGGCCCGCGGGCGATCCGCCCCACTTTGCACCGAGCGGCGCGGAGGAGTGGGCCCTTGGCGAGAACTCGTCATCCGCGCCCACCGCGCGCGGCCCCGCGGGACCGGCCCGCGGGCCACACCGGGACGGCGGCACTCGAACACCTGCCCAGGGGGTACGGATCGACGTCATGAAGGCACTTCAGTACCGCACCGTGGGCTCCCCGCCCGAGGTCGTCACCGTCCCCGACCCCGAACCCGGGCCGGGACAGGTGCTCCTCAAGGTGACCGCGGCCGGGGTCTGCCACTCCGACATCGCCGTGATGAGCCGGCCGGCCGAGCAGCTGCCCTTCCCGCTGCCCCTGACCCTCGGTCACGAGGGCGTCGGCACCGTCGCCGCCCTCGGCCCCGGCGCCGAGGGGTTCGACGTCGGGGACCCCGTCGCCGTGTACGGCCCCTGGGGCTGCGGCGCCTGCCTCATGTGCGCCCAGGGCAAGGAGAACTACTGTCTGCGGGCCGCGGAGCTCGGCATCGGGCGCCCGGGCTCGGCGCGCCCGGCGCCATCGCCGAGTACCTGCTCGTCGACAGCCCCCGCCACCTGGTGCCGCTCGGCGACCTCGACCCGGTGCGGACCGTCCCGCTCACGGACGCCGGCCTCACCCCGTACCACGCCATCAAGCGCTCCCTCGTGGGCGTCCAGCCCACGGTGACGGCCGCCGGCGCGATGGCCGCGGTGGAGGGCGACGTCACCCTCGTCGGCCTCGGCGGCGGCACCCTGCCCGTCGGCTTCGGCTCACTGCCGTACGAGGTCTCCGTCGCCTCCCCGTACTGGGGCACCCGCGCCGAGCTGATCGAGGTCCTCGACCTGGCCCGGACCGGCGCCGTCGACGTCCACGTCGAGACCTACGGCCTGGACGAGGCGCCCGAGGCGTACGAGCGGCTGCACGAGGGACGGATCAACGGCCGCGCGGTCATCCTCCCGAACGGCTGAACCACCCGACGGGCCCACCGCACACGGCTGGACACATCAGGGGAGCTGGTCGTTCCACCGGTAGCGGTCCGGCAGGACGTGCACGGTCATGGAGGTCTCCCGCGCTCCCCAGTCCATGTCCGTCTCGGCGATCACCCAGGCCATCGCCTGGTACGCACTCGGACGCGTGGTCTTCCGGGGGCAGGCGTCGAGCGGCGTGACGGCGGACCGGCCGGCGGGGACCGTCAGGCGCACGCCGGTGCCCCAGGGGGCGGGACAGGGCGTCACGACACGGCTCCGCACCCAGGACAGGCGCGCGCGTACGGTCACGGAGCGACTGCCCGGGTTGTCGATCCGCACGGCGAACCGCAAGGTGTCGCCGTCGTCGAGGATCTGGCTGCAGGCGCTCCAGGCGGCGTGCTCGACGGCCCGCACCTTGCCGCAGCGGTAGTCGCCCGTCATCGGTCCCGGGGCCGCCGTCCCGGTGACCGCGGGCGGCCCCACCGGCGCTCCCCCTGCCGCGACGGGTCCCTCCGACGCCTTCCCGCCCGCCGCCGCGCCCGGCGCCCGGCCGCCGGCCGGTGAGGACGGCAGGTGGGCGGCGGCCCAGGTCGCGACGACCGCCGCCAGCGCGACGGCGCCCATGAGCGCCCGGCGCCCGGTGGCATTCCGCCCCCGCGTGGGCGCCTGGTCGCGCGCGTCGTGCCGGTCCGCGACAGCGGGTGCGGGCTGCCGGGGGGACGCCTGCGTCGGTTCGACCGGCTGGGGTTGCTCGGCGGACGCCTCCGTCGGTTCGACCGGCCGGGGTTGACCGGCGGACGCCTCCGTCGGGTCGGTGTTCGACCCCGCTCCGGCAGCACCCGGTGGCTCCAGGAGCGCCTTCGTCCCCCGTACCGCGGCCCTGCGCCGACGCGCCTCGGCCCGGGCCTCGTCCAGCAGCCGCGCCCACCGCCCCGCCTCCTCGGCCCCGACCCCGAAGAGCTCGGCAAGCGCCGCCAGCACCTCCGGGTCCGGTAAGGCGGTCGCCTCCGGGTCCTTGTAGCGGTTGAAGCTGGAATCGCTCAGGCCCCGCATGTTCCGGCCGGCGAAACGGGACTTGAGCCGCGCCTCGATCCGCTCCTGCGCCAGACAGCCCGACCGCGTCCACGCCGCACCGATCCGGCGGGCGAGCTCCTCGCGGGCCGTGCCGCCGCCCGTCGCGTCGAACGCCTCACCCATCGTCATCCCTCCGCCGTCCCACGACCGACCGAAACCGCAGGTCAGAGAAGTGAGCCGGTCGCGGGACCGGGACGAAACGACGCCGGGTGAGCCGACCCGGCGAAGGTACTGCCGCCACCGCCCCGCCCCCGGGAGTCTGATTCCGCCGGGCCGATCGACGGCCCCGGCGTTCCCACCGTCTGACAGGAGAAGAACGATCATGCTCCGTTCCAGGACACGCGCCCTCGCCCTCGCCTCCACCGTCCTCGCCCTCGCTCTGGCCGCCCCCGCGGGCACCGCCGCCAACGCCGCGCCCACCGCCCCTCAGGCCCGGGCCGCGGGCGGCCGGGTGACGCTCGTCTTCGACAAGAACCCGAAGAACCCCACGTACTCCAAGCTCACGGCCTACCTCGGCAAGCGCGTGCTCGGACAGTGGCGTGCGGGCTCGGGCACGACCACCAACCCCTGCCAGGTCGGCAAGGGCAGGAGCGGCGGATGGCTGCCGAACGGCACGTACGCCATCCCCTTCCGCACCAAGACCCACAACGGCAAGGCGATCAAGGGGTACGCGATCCGCCTCGCCGACAAGAAGTGCAAGGGCGACAGGGGCGCCAACCGGGACGAGCTCTTCATCCACAGCCGCATGACCGTGAACGGCGCCTCGCAGTGGCGCGGCGACCGCGACTACAAGTCCCTCGGCTGCGTGAAGCTGCGCCCGGACCACATCAAGGCCCTGTTCAAGACCCTCGACACGTACGGCGAGGCCAAGACCCTCAAGGTCGTCGCCTGACCTGACCCGATGTGCCCGGGCCGATCCGGGGCAGGGCCCACACCGCCGGCATCCCGGGCCCGGTGCACACGGGCGCGGGATGGCCGGTGCCCACGCGTACTCGTCCGCCACCCACCCCGTGCCGATGTCCCTCAGGGCTCGTTGATCACGCCATGAACAACGTGACCACCGGCCGACCTGCCCGCCTTCTCGCCTCCGCCGTCGCCGCCCTGCTGCTCGGTGTCGTGGGTGCGCCGAGCGCGTACGCGAGCCACGACGCGCAGGACTGTCCGGCGGCGGAGATCTTCGCGACCGACAACACCGCGATCATCACGGACCCCGACGACCCCCGGCTGAACGCCCGGCTCACCCGGTTCGGCCACGAGGTACGGCAGATCATCCGCGCCCACGGGGCACGGCCGGGGGACTCGGAGCTGCTGAACGGCGTGTTCTGGTCCGAGGAGCTGAAGCAGGCGACGTACGAGCGGTCCCGCGAGTTCGACGTCGAGAGGGTCGGCCGCGACGGGCTCCACCACATCGCCGGCGTCATCGCCAAGCAGTACCACCAGGAGGCGGTGCTCACCTTCCGCTGCCTGCCGCGCACGTCGCCGGAGACCGACGCGGTCGAGATCGAGGTCCCCGGCGTCCGGGTCGGCAGCCTGCGCGAGGCGCTCGTCGCGGACCCGGAGGCCCGCGACAGGCTGGGCGGCGGTTCCGTCACCCTCGACGGGCGGCTCGTCCTCGTCGCCCCGGTCGACGACCTGCCGCTGGCCCACAGGTTCGCCACCGCCCTCGGCGCCGACTGGGACCGTGCGGAAGTGCGGTACGGCGACCGGGAGTTCGTGACGGGCCACGCGTGACGGTACGCGGTGCCAAGCCCCGGGTGGTGGCGGAGTCGCATGCAGCCGGCATGCGATTTCGGTCATTTCCGGGCTGGAACCGGGCGCCTCGCCTTGTCCGAGCCCGGTTCGATCACGTAGCGTCCCCCTTCATGAACACCGGACCGGCGATACGCCATGCACAGACGGGCGATCCGGTGGACGACTGATCGCCGAGCGGGTGCGCGACAGGCACCCCGGCGGTTCGGCACGAGGACCCCCCAGTGCGGCAGCACTGCGAGTCCCTTCCACGTGTCGAATCACAAGCGAGGTCATCCACATGGCAGTCACGTTCAACCACACCATCATCGCGTCCAAGAACCGCGACGAGTCCGCGCGCTTCTTCCGCGAGTTGCTGGAACTCCCCGAGGCACCGTCCTGGGGCCCCTTCCTCAACATCCAGCTCGCCGACGGGGTCCTGCTCCAGTTCGCCGAACCCCCGGTGGACATCCAGATGCAGCACTACGCGTTCCTGCTCGACGACGAGCTCTTCGACCGGGCGTACCAGCGCCTCTGCGAGGGCGGCGTCGAGCACTGGGCCGATCCGCAGATGCAGCGCCCGGGTGAGACCAACACGGAACACGGCGGCCGTGGGGTCTATTTCAAGGACCCCTCCGGGCACGCGATCGAGCTGATCACGCGGCCGTACCTGTAGATCGGATCCGCGGGTGTGTCTCCGACGAGGTCGGAGACACACCCGCGGGCCGGTCCTCCGGTCGCCTCAGGCGAGGAACTCCCCGTCGCGGGCCACGACCGCACCACCGTGCACGACCACGTCCCGGCGCGGCATGTCGACGACGACCTGCGGCAGGCACTCGCCGCGCACCAGGACGAAGTCGGCCGGGGCGCCGGGCCGGAAGTCGGCGTGGGCGAGCCCCATGACGTCCGCGCCGCCGTGGGTCGCGACCCGGTAGCACTCGTTGAGCTCGTCGTCGAGGCGTACGTCCGTCACCCACCCCAGGATGTGCGCGCGGTGCAGCATGTCCGCGTCGCCGAACGGGCTCCAGGAGTCGCGCACACCGTCGGAGCCGAGCCCGACCCGTACGCCGTGCTCGCGCAGCCGGGCGATCGGCAGCACCAGGGAGTCGGACGGCGCGACCGTCGTCAGCGCGATGTCCTGCTCCCCCAAGTCGGTCGCTATGGTGCCGAGTTCACGGTCCGTCAGGCCCGGAAGACAGAAGACGTGGCTGACGGTGACCTTGCCGGCGAGGGAGAGGGCGCGGGTGCGCTCGACGATGCCGCGCATCGCCCGCATGCCCTTCTCGCCGCGGTCGTGGAGGTGGATGTCCACGCCGACGCCGTGCCGGTCCGCGATGCCGAACACGACGTCGAGCTGCTCGTCGAGCGCCTGGTCGAAGCCGATCGGGTCGATGCCGCCGATCATGTCGATCAGGCCCTCGCGCGCCGCCTTCTCCAGGAGCGCCGCCGTGCCCGGGGTGCGGATCACGCCGTGCTGCGGGAACGCCACGATCTGCACGTCCAGGGCGTGGCGCAGCCGCTCGCGGGCCTCCGCGACGCCCTCGACCCCGGCCAGGCCGTAGGCCGGGGCCACGTCGGCGTGGGCCCGCATCCCGCGGGTGCCGCGGGCGACGGCGTGGCTCATCAGGCCGTAGGCACGCTCGCCGACGGGGCGGCGCTGGGCGCGGAACAGCTCCACGTCCTGCGCGACGTAGTCGGCGATGGCGGAGGCCGGCCGCCGGCTCACCCAGGAGCCGCCCCAGGTGGTCTTGTCGGGGTGGATGTGCGCGTCGACGAGGGACGGGAGCGCGATGCGGCCGCCGCCGTCGACGACCTTCGCGCCGTGCGGCGCGGGGCCGTCCGAGATCCGGCCGTCGACGACCACGAGATCCGTGGCCTTCGCGGCGCCGAACGGGCGCACGTCGCGGAACACCACCGTCCTGGAACGGTGCCCGGCGGTCCGGTCGGCGGTCGCCGCCTGGGCCCGGTCGGCACTGGCCGCCTGGGCGGGGGCGGCGCCGGCCGCCGTGGCCGTGGCTCCGGCCAGTGCGGCGGCACCGGCGAGCATGGTGCGGCGGGAGAGGGCGGGCATGGGGGCTCCTCGGGTGGGTGGATGGGGCGTCACGGGGCGGGGCGAAGCCGCGGGTGGGGTGGTACGGGACGGGACAGCGGCGAAGCCGCGGGCGGGGCCGCGCCAGGGCGGCGCCGTGGCGCGGTCAGAGCGCGAGGCCCGCTCGTACCACACGGGTCGGCTGCTTCAGGAGCGTCACGTCGTTCAGCGGGTCGCCGGCCACCAGGATCGCGTCGCCCGCGAAGCCGCGGGCGAGGCGGCCCACCGTGCGCTCCACGCCGAGGAGCCGCGCCGCGCCGGTCGTCGCGGTGCGGATCGCGTCGAGCGCCGGCAGGCCGGCCGCGCGCATCAGCTCCACCTCGCGCCCGATCGGCCGCACGGTGCCGCCGGACGAGTCGGTGCCCGCGGCGAGCGGGACGCCGAGTTCGTGCGCGGCGAGGACGGCCCGCTTCAGGACCGGAAGGTAGGTGCGGCCGCGTTCGGCGAGGACGGGGTTCGTGGACTCGGCGAGGCCCGCGATGGCCGTGAGGGTCGGGGTGAAGTACGTACCCCTGCGGCGCATTTCGGCCAGCGTGCGCTCGCCGACGAACGCGCCGTGTTCCAGCGAGCGGATGCCGGCCGTGACGGCGTCGTGGCAGCCCCGCTCGCTGTAGCTGTGGCAGAGGACCCCCTTGCCGCGCCTCCGGGCGGCGGCGACGATCTCGGCGAGCTGCTCGTACGAGTACACCTGGGCCAGCGGGTCCTGTTCCGGCAGCCCGGCGCGTTCGTTGACGCGGGTCTTGATGACATCGGCGCCGCGGGAGAGGTTCACCTCGACGACGCGGCGCAGCGCCTCGGCCGACCGCACACCCTCCTTGAGGCGCGCGAGCGGCGTGAGGTCCGGGTCGGCGAGGACGGTGTCGCCGAGGTCCGGGGTGACGAACACGCCGGCGGCCGTCAGGCGGGGGGCGAGTTCCGGGCTGTGCCGGGCGAGTTCGCGGACGGCGATGTCCTGGTAGAAGGTGGTGGATCCGCTGCGCGCGCTGGTCGCGCCCTTACGCACGGCGTCGCGCGCCTCGGCGGCGGTGCTGAGGTGGATGTGCGCGTCCACGAGGCCGGGCAGCACCCAGTGGCCGTCCGCGTCGAGGGCCGTGACGCCCTGCGGCACGGTGACGGTGCCCTCGCGGCCCGCCGCGCGCACCGTTCCGCCCTCGATCACCACGACGGCGTTCTCGGTGACCTCGCCGGTGGCGGGGTCCAGGAGGGTGCCGCCCCGGATCACCAGATCGCCTCCGCCCGGAGTTCCGTCGCCCCGGGCCGCGCCCGTCGAGGACGCGGCGGCCGCCGCCGTCCCGGACGCGGCCACCGTGCCGGCGAGCGCGGCCGCACCGGCCAGGACACCACGGCGGGTCAGCGAGCGGGAGGGCGGCGGGGTGGCTTCGAGGCACATGGGAGCTCCTGGGGGAGTGGGCCGACGACTCCCCGTTTTGTATACCAAGCCGCCAAGGGTCGACAAGGGTAAAGATCAAGGAGGTCATGGGAGCTGCTGAAATTCATGACGCCCTGGTCGTCCTGGTCCTCGGTTTGGTATACGAATATCTCCAGAGCTGCTTCTCTCGCCCGTGCTCGCCCCCGGATATTCGCGTGCGCCGCCTCCGCCCCGGTGGTGGAATCGCCCCATGCGACGAGCGACATCCATGACGGTCGACCGCGGGCAGTTCGCCGACGCGGTCACCCCCTGGGAGGACGAGGCCTGGCGGGCCGACGCCCTCGGCTGGTCGGAGCGCGAGCTCGACCGGCACGGCCTGGAGGAGACCGGGCCCCGTGAGGTCCGGGTGCGGCCCTGGTCGATCCTCGTCCGCTTCCGGACCGGGGCCGGAGAGCGCGAGGCCGTGTGGTTCAAGGCGAGCGCCCCCGACGCCGCCTTCGAGGCCGCCCTCGGCGGCGCGCTCGCCGACTGGGTGCCCGAGCACGTCGTGACACCGTTCGCGGTCGACGCCGCCCGGGGCTGGTCGCTGCTGCCCGACGGCGGGCCCCTCTTCCGGAACGTCCTCGACGCCGGCGGTGCCGGGCCGGAGTCCTGGGCCGAGGCGCTCGGCCAGTACGCGAGGATGCAGCGGGCCCTGACCTCGTACACGGACCGGATGACCGCCCTCGGCGTGCCCGGCGGCCGCACCGCCCAGCTGCCGGACATCTTCGACGGCCTCGTCGAGGGCAACGCCACCCTGACCACGGACGCCCGCCGCGCCCTCCGGGACCAGCGCCCCCGGCTCCTCGACTGGTGCGCCGAGCTCGACGCGTACGGGATCCCGGACTCGCTCGACCACTGCGACCTGCACGACGCCCAGCTCCTCGCGCCCGCCGCCGGCCGCTTCACCTTCTTCGACTGGGGCGACGCCAACGTCGCCCACCCCTTCGTGAGCCTCCTCGTCCCCGCCCGCGCCGTCCGCGACCGCCACGGCCCCGAACACGTGCACCCGCTGCGCGACGCCTATCTGGAACCCTGGACCGACCTCGGGCCCTCCCTCCCGGAGCTGCGCCGCGCCGCGGCGCTCGCCACCCGGCTCGCCGCACTCGGCCGGGCGGTCTCCTGGTTCCGTCTCTTCCCCGGAACGCCCGACGAGGGCTGCGCCGAGGCGAGCGCCCACTGGGTGAACGAACTCTTCGCCGCATCCCCGGTGTTCTGAGCGGGGGCCGAGGAGGGGGACGACGCTCTACGCGGGACTCGGCCGTCGCTCCGCCGAGTTCGGCCGCACCTGTGGTACTGCCTTACGGAGACATCGTGTTGTTTGTCCCGTAATGCCGTGAAAGGTGCCGCCTGTGTTGCCGGAAGACCAGAGGCCGGATGACCAGAGGCCGGATGACCAGAGGCCGGATGACCAGGGGTCGGACGGCCGGCGGTCGGAGGGCCGTCGAGCGGGTGCCGGCCGCCCCGAGCACACTCACCGCGCCCGCACCGACCGCATCGTGTTCGGTGTCACCGCCGTCCTCACCGTGGCCTTCGTCGTCTGGGGAGCCACGGCCACCCAGAGCCTGGAGGACGCCTCCACGACCCTGCTCGACGGGCTGATCCGCAACGGCGGCTGGGCGTTCATGCTCGCCGCCTCCGGCTTCGTCGTCTTCGCGCTGTGGCTCGCCGTCAGCCGTTACGGCCGGATCACCCTCGGCCAGGAGGACGAGGTCCCCGAGTTCCGTACGGTGTCCTGGATCGCCATGATGTTCAGCGCCGGCATGGGCATCGGCCTGATGTTCTACGGCGTGAGCGAACCCCTCGCCCACTACGGCACACCGCCGCCCGGCACCCATCCCGTCGACTCGGCCGAGCGGATGCAGACCGCCATGGCCACCACGCTCTTCCACTGGACGCTCCACCCGTGGGCGATCTACGCCGTCGTCGGACTCGCCATCGCGTACTCGACGTTCCGGCGCGGGCGCCGTCAGACCATCAGCGCCGTCTTCGTCCCGCTGATGGGCGAGCGGCGGGCATACGGAGGACCCGGCCGCTTCATCGACATCCTGGCCATCTTCGCCACCCTCTTCGGCTCCGCCGCCTCCCTCGGCCTCGGCGCGCTCCAGATCGGCAGCGGCGTCGAGGAGCTCGGCTGGATGGAGAAGACCGGGACCGGCCTGCTCGTCGCCATCATCGCCGTTCTCACCGTGGCCTTCGTCCTGTCCGCCGTCTCCGGGGTGGAGAAGGGCATCCAGTGGCTCTCCAACATCAACATGGTGCTCGCCGCGGTGCTCGCCGTCTTCGTCTTCGTGGCGGGACCCACCATCATCGTCCTCGACCTCCTGCCCACCTCCCTCGCCGCCTACTTCGGCGACCTGCCACAGCTGGCCGGCCGCACCGAGGCCACCAGCGGCGGCGCGATCCATGACTGGCTGGGCAGCTGGACGGTCTTCTACTGGGCGTGGTGGATCTCCTGGACGCCCTTCGTGGGCATGTTCATCGCCCGCATCAGCCGGGGCCGGACCATCCGGCAGTTCGTCGGCGGAGTCATCCTGGTCCCCAGCACCGTCAGCCTCGTCTGGTTCGCCGTCTTCGGCGGCACGGCGATGAAGCTCCGCGAGCAGGGCGCGCTGGCGGGCGAGACCACGCCCGAGGGGCAACTCTTCGGCGTCCTGAAGGAGTTCCCGGCCGCCGGTGCCATGAGCCTGCTCGTGATGGTCCTCGTCGGCATCTTCTTCGTCTCGGGCGCGGACGCCGCCTCCATCGTCATGGGCACGCTCTCGCAGCGCGGAGCCTTCGAACCGACCCGTCCCGTCGTCGTCTTCTGGGGTGTGCTGACCGGCGCGGTCGCCGCGATCATGCTGCTCATCGGCGACGGGCAGGGCGACGCGCTCGCCGGTCTGCAGAACCTCACGATCCTGGTGGCGGCGCCGTTCGTGCTCGTGATGATCGGGATGTGCGTGGCGCTCATGCGCGACCTGCGCAAGGACCCGCTCATCGTCCGGGGGCGGAGAGGGGAGGAGGCCGTCGAACTCGCGGTGATCGCGGGCCACGAGAAGTACGACGGGGACTTCGAGCTGACGATCGGCCCCGGCTCGTCGGACACCGGTTCCTGACGACGTACCCGCCCTCCTGACGGCGTCACTCGTCGCTGGTGTGGCGGGAGCGGATCCACAGGGGCAGCGCGAACCAGCACACCAGGTACCAGGCGAGCACGCCGCCGACCAGCCAGGGGACGTACGCGTCGTGCGTGACCACGCGCAGGACGAGGAAGAGGGCCGACGTCAGGGTCGCCAGGAGCAGGAGCAGACCGACGAAGGTCAGGCGTGAGGCCCAGGTGACCGCCCGGGGTTTGACCCGGCGGCCCGCCACGATCCGGTGGAGGGAGACGGGGCCGATGAGCGCGCCCGTCGCCAGCGATCCGAGGACGACCGTGACGATGTAGGTCGTCTTGTCGGTCTGCGGGAGGCCCTGGAAGTGCGGGGTGAACGCGACGGTGAGGAGGAAGCCGAGGAGGATCTGCACGCCGGTCTGCGCCACCCGGATCTCCTGGATGAGCTCCTGCCAGCGCCGGTCGGCCCGCTCCTCCTCGGTCTCGTCCCGGCCGTGACGTTCCCCCTTCCGAGAACTCTCCGACGGCTTCCGGCCCTCCTCCATGAAGGTCTCCTTCCCGGGGGCCCCGGGGGAGCCCGGTGGATCCTGATCAGGCGCGGCCCGCGGCCTTCTGGCTCCGGCGGGACAGCGAGTCGACGACCACGGCTGCCAGCAGGACCGCTCCGGTGATCATGAACTGGACGGCGTTGCTG